>DLQW01000083.1:5259-14889 GCA_002474405.1 Christensenella sp. UBA7597
CCCCCGCCGATTACGCGGCGCTCCTGAACGAAGCGCGCGGCGGCGCAAAGGAACAGGTGCTTGCCAAAGTTACCTTACGCTCCATGCAGAAAGCGCGCTACTGCGAAAAGAATTTAAAGCATTTCGCGCTGGTTTCCGGCTGCTATTGCCACTTCACTTCCCCCATCCGCCGCTACCCCGATTTGTTCGTGCACCGCGCGCTGAAAGCCGTTCTTTCGGCAAACGAAACGGCGACGGAACGGCTGAAAGAATTCGCCGCGGAAGCCGCTAAAAAAACAAGCGACACCGAGCGCAACGCCGACGACGCCGAACGCGCCGTAGACGATTTGTACGCCGCCGCGTATATGGCGGACTATATCGGGCAGGAATTCGACGGCGTGATTTCGGGCGTTACCGAACGCGGATTTTTCGCGGAACTGAAAAACGGCATCGAAGGGTTCGTCCCGCTCGATTCGCTGTACGGGTACTATATTTTTCTGCCTGACACGTTCGAACTGAAAGGCGGCGGAAAAAGCTACGCGCTCGGCAACAGCGTGCGCGTGAAGGTAACGGACGTGGATTTCTACACAAGGCGAATCACGTTCGCGGCGGTTAAATCCGAAAAAACGGAGGAAAAGATATGAAAATCATCGCAGTGAATAAAACGGCGGGTTTCGAATATTTCATCGAAGATAAATACGAAGCGGGCATCGTGCTCGAAGGCAACGAAATCAAATCGGTGCGCGCGGGCGCCGTGAACATGAACGACAGCTTCTGCCAAATCGACGGCAGCAAGGCGGTGGTAAAAAACATGCACATCGCCCTGTACGATAAATCCGACGCGTTTTCCACAAAGAACACGCGTCGCGACCGCACTCTGCTGCTGCACAAAAGCGAGCTTGCGAAAATCGCGGGAAAAATCAACCGTCAGGGGTACACGCTGGTGCCGCTGAAAATGTACTTCAAAGATTCGCTGGTAAAAATGGAAGTGGCGCTCTGCAAAGGCAAACACACGTACGATAAAAAGAAATCGCTTGCCGAACGCGACGTAAAACGCGAAACCGACCGCGCCGCCAAACAGGCGTTTGTGTAAAAATATAAATTCAGACAAGGAGATTTATTGCAATGAAAAGTTTACAACGCGTACAAAAAGCGGCGAACGTGCTGCGTATTCTCGCAAAAATCGGCTACGTTTTCGCCATCGTCGGCACGATTTTCTGCGTGCTCGGCGCGATTTTCTGCGGCATTTTCGGCAGTAACGCGCACGTACAGGAATGGCTCGCCAAGGAAGGCGAAACGTTCGTTACGCGCGAATACGTTTGTTACTGCGTCTGCGCGGCAATCGGCTGCGCTTCCGGCATAGCGCTCGCCTATTTCAACCTGCGCTTTTACGAGGCGGAACTCGCCGCGGGCACGCCCTTTACGAAACCGCTCGTGAAAGAACTGCGCAAGCTGGGCTTGCTGCATATTCTGCTGCCGATCGCCGCGTCCATAGTCATCGCCATCGTTTCCGCAGCCATGCACGCCAAGGCAGACTTCGATATCGCGGGCGGCATTTCGGCGGGCATAGCCTACCTGCTTTTATCGTTACCCGCCGATTACGGCGCCGATCTCGCCGCGCTTTCCCCCGATGCACGCAACGAAAAAATCGCCGACGAAGAAAAACAAGACGAAGAAAACCGCGGATAATCCGCCGATACCCCCTTCATTTGTTAAAACCGCAAAAGGTGCGCGCCCGAAAGCCGCACCTTTTTTTTCGCCCCGCCGTATAATGAAGAAGAACGAAAAAAAGGGGGCGCGCGGCTGATTTGAAGATATGCTTTGTAACCAAAGAACGGCTGTCCGAATTTTGGGAGCGCACGGGCGGCGAGGACGCCGATCTGATTTTCTTCCCCCTCTTCGACGACGTAACCGTGAGTTACGAACGGGAGCTGAAAGGCGAAACGGCGTATTTCGAGGACGTCGCGCTGCTATCCAAAGCCTGCGGCTGCACGGTGGTATGCGGGTACAACACCTCCACGCGCGGCATCGTGCGTTCGTCGGCGGTAGTGGCGGAAAACGGCAGAATTTTAGGCGTATCGGACGCGCTTTCCTCCATCGACGGAACGCGCAACTGCGGCGCGTTTTTAAAAGTGTACGAAACGGGCGCGGGCAGAATCGGCATAGCCGTCGCCGAGGACGCGTATTTTCCCGAAGTGCTGCGAACGCTTGCGGCGTGCGGCAGCGATTTCGTGCTGTGTCCGTTTTCCAGCCGCGCGGACGGCGCCGAAAACGTGGTGCTCCGCGCGGCGGCGTTCACCTACGGAACGCCCGTCTGCCTGTGCTCGCACGGGTACGCGTTCGCCGCGGGCGCCGACGGAGAAACCGCGTTCGCCTCGCCCATGCCCGTGTCGTTTTACGATATGGAAAAGAATGGCGAATTTCACCTGATAGAATGGCGCCAGCGCGGCTTTTTCAAACGCGACCACGGAAAATATTAACCTCGCAGACGGCATGCCCCGTAAACGGCAACGCCGCTTGCCTCGCGCCACATGCCGCCGCCCTTGCCCGGCCTCGCGCCCCGCGGGCAAAAAACTTATGCTATCTCCCACACAAACGTCGCCGTATCTCTCGCCTTAATCTCTTCCGGTTCGATTTCCATATCGGCAATATCGTCCGCCGCGCTCATCATCAGGCACTTGCCTTCCACGTCGTAATCCGTTTCCGAATACAGATGCAACTCTCCCCAGTTATAATCTATCGTAATCAGCTCGCCGAGTTTCGCGCCCGAAGCGGCGCACAAAATTTCCGCTTTTTCACGCGCGTTTTCCACCGCCGATTTCAACAGCGAGCCGCTTACCGCCGCTCCGTCTTTTACCGTGAAATCAATCGAAATTTCGGGCTTTGCGATACACTTCGAAATTTCGGAAAGCGCCGTCGCCAGCCGCTTCGTATCGAAATCGAAGCGGATTTTTAATTCATGCCGGCACTTATACCCCATGAAAACGCTCGTGTAGTTTCCTTTCCCGTCGTTGAGGCTTTCATAATCCGCATACACCCTGAAATCGGCTGTTTTCGCCGATTTTTTTTCAAAACCCGCCGCTTCCAGCGCTCTGTTCAGAAAATCGATTTTCTCCGCCGCCGCTTTCATCGCCGCGTCGTATTCGTATTCCTCCGTCTCTAATCTCAACGTCAGTACAATCAAATCGGGCTTCACCGAAACCGCGCCTATGCCTTTCACCGTAATCGTTCTCATTTTCAATACCTCCGTAAATGCAATTTGTACCCCTATTATACCGCGCGGCGCATGAAAAAATGTCGCCCGGAAAGCGACATTTTAAAAACATAAAATTCACGTCGGCGCTTACGAACCTAATATCTTTTCGCCGAACGCATACAGCGCCTCGTTGATCTCGAAAATATCGTACTTGCCTTTTTTGATGAAATATTCCAGAATAATATCGAATTTACTGCTGTGCGTTAAAGAATACCCCGCCTTTTCTATCAGATCTTTCGCTTCGTCAAGCGGCAATTCCAAAGCAATCGCAAACGCCGCCGCGGTGGTTTTCCGCGGCTTGTAATCTTTCTGCGTGCGTATCTTCGAAAACGTTTTCCTGTCGATATGCGCCTTTTTATAGCACTCCGCGTCGCTCATCCCCCGCTCGTCTATCAGGCGGAACAACGCCTCCGCAAAGCTTTCTTCCACATCGTCCAGCTCGTCCTCAAGGCTCCTCGCCCCATACGCCGCAAACGGCAACGGCGCCGCGCCGAGTTTCGGCGCTTCAAATAGCTCGGCGCAAAGCGCGCCCTCTTCCGCCATACATTCGTCGATATACGCCGCTATCTCTCCCGCAACGTTTTTTTCAAGCGGCGCGAATCTCTTTCCCTCTTCCGCACGCTTAACATCGTTCCCGTTCTTCTTCATGTTTCCTCTCCGCATTGTTTTTCCGTTGTTTTTATTATACCATATCCCGCTCCGCGTGTAAAGCTCCCGCCCCGCGCGTAAAGAATTTTTCGCGCTTTCCCGATTTTTCAACCGTTCCAAAATAACTTTTTTTGTGAAATCGGAAAAAATTTTTGCTTACCCCCCTTGAAATTACGAATAAAATATAGTATAATACAGAAAAGCGGCGAACCAACCGCCGCGCAAAAAACTATTTCAAGGGGAAAAAAACTATGAGCGTATCTGGCGAAAACATCAGAAACATTGCGGTAATCGGGCACGGCGGCGAGGGCAAAACAACGCTTTGCGAAGCCATGCTGTTCTGCGCGGGCGCAATCGACCGCATGGGCAGAACGGACGACGGCACCACGGTAACGGACTTCGACGAAGCGGAAAAAGCGCGGAAATCCTCCGTATACTTATCCTGCGCCTGCCTTAACTGGAAAGGCGTAAAAATCAACCTGCTCGATCTTCCCGGTTTCTACGATTTCGAAGGAGAACGCAGCGAGGGCTTGCAGGCGGCAGGCGGCGCGCTACTCGTCATCGGCGCGGGCGGCAACGTGCCCGTGGGCGCGGAAAGCGTAATCGATTATTGCCTGAAAATGAAAAAGCCTCTCATCATCTTCATCAACGGCATGGATAAGGAAAACGCCGATTACGCGGGCACGGTGGCGGCGCTGCGCGAAAAATATCCGGGCAAACTCGCCCCCATTCAGCTGCCGATTATGGAAAACGGAAAAATGCAGGGCTGCGTAAATGCCATCCGCGAAAAGGCGTTTTTATTCCGCCAGAGCGGCACGGAAGAAATTCCCGTGCCCGAAAATCTTGCGGCGCAGATGCAAACCATGCGCGAATCGTTGATGGAAACGGCGGCGGAAAACGACGAAACCCTTCTCGATAAATATTTCGATTCGGGCGAACTTTCCAAGGAAGAAATCATTCACGGCATCCGCCTCGGCATCGCCTCGGTGAACACCATTCCCGTCATGGCGGGCAGCGCCCTTTTCAACCGCGGCGTCATCAACCTGTTAAACGAAATCGTAACGTATATGCCGCAGGCAAACGAACGCGTGAACACGCTTGCGGAAGACCTCGTTTCCGATAAAATCGTAACCGTTCTGCCCAAAGAAAACGAACCGTTCGCGGCGCAGGCATTCAAAACCACGGTCGATCCGTATTCCGGCAAAACCACGTATCTTAAAATCTTCCGCGGCGTTTTAAAAAGCGGAGACACCGTTTACAACCCGAACCGCCACGAAGAAGAACGCGTCGGGCAGATTTACATGCTGCGCGGCAAAAAAACGGAAAGCGTTTCCGAAGCGCTTGCGGGCGACATCTGCGCCGTTACCAAGCTTTCGGTTACGGGCACCGGCGATACGCTGTGCGCGCCGGGCGCCAAGGTGAAATTCCCGCCCATCCACTTCCCCCGCCCCACGTTCTTTATGGCGATCGGTGCGGAAAAGAAGGGCGAGGAAGATAAAATTTTCGCCGCGCTCAATAAAATGAAGGAAGAAGACCTCACCTTCTCCGTGGAAAAGAACGCGGAAACGGGCGAAATTCTCATCGGCGGGCAGGGCGAAACGCACGTGGAACTGCTTGCAAAGCGCGTAAAATCGCGTTACGGCGCGGAAGTAAAGCTTACGCAGCCGAAAATCCCCTACCGCGAAACCATCCGCGGCACGGCGGAAGCCGAGGGCAAATACAAAAAGCAGACGGGCGGACACGGGCAGTACGGGCACGTGAAAATCCGCTTCGAACCCTGCGAAAACGATTTTGAATTCGCCGAAGAAGTGGTGGGCGGCGCCGTGCCCAAATCTTACTTCCCCGCCGTGGAAAAAGGCTTGCGCGAATGTCTTTCAAAAGGTCCGCTGGCGGGCTACCCCGTTACGGGCGTGAAAGCGGTGCTTTTCGACGGCTCGTATCACGAGGTGGATTCTTCCGAAGCGGCGTTCAAAGCGGCGGCGGCGATCGCGTTCCGCGAGGGCTTGAAAAACGCGAAACCCGTTCTGCTGGAACCGTACTGCAAACTGAAAATTTCCGTGAAAAACGATTTCCTCGGCGACGTGATGGGCGATATCAACAAATGCCGCGGCAGAATCATGGGCACCGCCTCTGAGGGCGATAAAACCGTGGTGCTTGCCGAAGCGCCGCAGGCGGAACTTTTAAACTACACCACAAGGCTGCGTTCGCTCACCCGCGGCTGCGGAAGATTCGTTTCCGAATTTCTGGATTACGAGGAAGTGCCGCGCGAACTCGCGGAAAAAATCGCCGCGGCGCGCGCTGCCGAAAAACAGGAATAATTACGCGTTTTTATTGAATTTTTGCCGATTTTTCGCCGAATTTCAACGAAATACCGCTGTTTTGCCTTGCTTATTTTTTGTGTTTGTGTTATAATTTAATTGAATACAATAATAAGGCGGTAAAAGTTATGACGAATATGTTAAACAGCGTGTTTCAATCCCTCGGCGAAAAAATCGGCGTATCGGCTGCCGCCGCGGGAATCATTGTGATTGCGGCAGCCGTTTTACTGCTTGCAGCCGTCCTCGCGGCGATTTTCGTTCCGCAAGCGAAGAAAAAGAAAAACCTTAATAAAGTCGTTGAAAGTCAATCCGAAAAAGATGCGGAAAAACCGCTTGAATGTGCCGAAAAACAGGAAAAAATCGAAGAAAACGAGCCTGTTTTTGTAGAAAAACAGCCCGAAAATGAGGTAAAAACCGAAGAAAATACCGAAAAAACAGAGGAAAAAACCATGAAAATCACAGAAAAAACGCCCGAAAGCACGCAAAAGACAGCCAAAAAGCCAACCAAACCCGCCCCCGCGAAACAGGCGGCGAAGCCCGAAACAAAAACGGCAACGAAAGCCGAGCCCAAACGCATGCTCGGCAAGTGGCGCATCGTAATCAAAGGCGAAAACGCGTACATCGCGGCGCTGCACGCTTCCAACGGCGAAGTGATGCTCACCAGCGAAATTTACTCCACCGAGGACGGCGCGCGCAGCGGCGTGGAAACAATTAAGCGCGGCGTGGAAACGGGCAATTTTGTGATTTACCGCGATAAAGGCGGCGACTACTATTTTAAACTGAAGAGCGCGGGCAACCGCCTTTTGTGCGTGGGCGAAATTTACACCACGCGCGACGCCTGCGAAAAAGCGGCGGAATCGGTGAAGCGCATCGCGAAAGATTCCCCTCTGATGATTAAAGTTTCGGAAGGCGAACGGTTTATTGCCTACACCCCCGCGGAAGTTACGCCGCCCGCGAAAAAGGGTCAGGGCAAATGGCGCATAGAACAAGGCGAAAACGGCGGTTTTTCGGCGAAATTGTACGCAAACAACGGACAGGTTATGCTTTCCACCGAGGAAGTGGCTTCGCGCAAAACCGCGGAAAAAGCCATTGAATCGGTGCGTAAAAACTGCGCCGCAGGCAATTTCTATATCGATAAAGACAAGTTCGGCAGATTTTATTACAAGCTGCACAACGTGCAGAAATCGGTGATCTGCACGGGCGAAACGTACGACAAGGTGGACAGCGTGGTATCGGCGATTGAATCGGTGCGGCGCTTTGCTTCCAACGCGGAATTGGCGGAGTAATTTTCGGAGACTTTTCATGAAAAATTTCAAGAAAAAATTTTTAAGCGCAATGCTGGCGTGCCTGATGCTTTCCCCGTGCGCGGCGGGCTTTTCTGCGTGCGATAACGGCGGCGGAAATTCTTCCGATCCGGGCAATGCAGGCGGGGCGCAGCACGAGCATACGTGGAGCGCGAATTTTTCTTATAACGATACGAAGCATTATAAAGTTTGCTCCGGTTGTAGCGAAAAATCGGGGGAAGGCGAGCACGTTTACGATGAAAACGGCTATACCTGTACCGTGTGCGGCTATGTGAGCGAAGCGAGAAAGCCCGCGCAAAAGCAAAGCGCGGCGGACGTTTTCGGCGGCGTGAAAGCGAGCTATTTGCGCGGAAATATTATTGACGCGGACGGCTCGGAAAAAAGTTTTAATGAAATTTTAGATAGACAAATCGAACTTTTGGCGCAGGATATTTTATACAGATTGAATTATGTTTACGGCGGAGACGGTTCGAGCAATTACGCCCGCCCTACCGATAATTATGATTTAAATTACAATTTTGGCGATAAAAAAGCATTGATTAAGCACGCCACGATTTTATCTAAAACCACCGCGGAACACACGCACACTTTAACAAATTTGAAAGCAGATTGTATCGATTGCTATCAATTAAGTTTGGGAAATTCTCAAACACAAAATTATTTTGATAATGTCAATTTTATTAAATTAAGTGGCGCAATATCAGGCAGATTTTCCACCTTGGACGATTTTGAATTATTGTCCGCAAGCAGCGCTGAAACTACTTGGAATTTAGCAAAGCAATTTGATAATATTCAATCTTCCGAAACAAAAGCATATATCAAATATGGAATTGCGCAAATTCTTGCAGGCAAATCCGTGAATTATACTGCTTATAGCGAAAATAATTATTCACAGCTTTTAAATAATATAGATAAGTTAGGTTTTTCCTCCGAAAATAAAGTCTCTTTAACAACGTTTATTTATAATTATATAATCGGAACAAATCAAGCTGAAAAAGATTTGACAATTTATAATTGTTCCTACTTCACAAATAAATCATATATTGTAGACAAGGCTTTTCGCGCAAATGCCCCCTACCCCGGAAATACAGCGTATACGGAAGCGGAAAACGCCGCTTCGCCGAGGCTTTACAAGGGCTATAATATTGTTGTTCCCGCCATTGTGGAACGGGCGATTGAAAATACGTTTGACGGCTCGGATATTTCGCTCTACCCCGCAATGAACCGATATGCGGTACAAAGTTTTGATAATTTAAGCGCATTTGCAGGCACTATGCAAGCGTACGATTCGATTGTATTGATGCCGAAAAATGAAATTTCCGCAACGAAACTTGCGCTGAAAATCAAGGGAGCGAACAATATCGGCGTGAAATGCGAAATCAACGGCGAGGCGGTGCAGGTTACCGCTTCGAACGACGGGGATTTGCTGCTTATAGATTTGCACGCGTATGCGAAGAAAATCGGCGCATACGACGGCGGCAAGGAGAACGATTTTTCGAATAATTTGTTCGGCAATTCGGGCACAGGTGCGGCAAGTATTGACAACGGCGCGCACTATATTAAGCTGATTTTCGAAAACCTGACCGGCGGGAAATTCTCGGTGGAAATCGACGGGTATTATAATAAATAATAATTTGTTTTTTGCCAACAGAAAGCCCGCCGCGAGGTATCGCGGCGGGCTTTTTGGGGGGTTACGAAATACAACAGCTATTCGATTATGGAGTTGCCCCCTTGATTGAAAATTTTTGAAAGGAAAATTTCAATCAAAAATGGGCTACGCCCCTCATTCGTCTGCTATCGCAGACACCAAGCTGCCGAAGCTGCCTTAAACGGCAGTTCGGCAAGAAAAGCCCCCCTGGGGGGAAGGCTATATAAAAGGCAAGAATTTTATTTTATCCTCTCTCGGCTCGCTTTCGCTCGCCACTCTCCCCGAAGGGGAAAGCAAGAGAATGCGGCGTCGGAATTTGTCATAAAAGAAAACAAGCTACGCCCCTTTGTTTGAAAATTTTTTAAAAGGCAAATTTTCAAGCAAAAAAGAAAAGCCAGCTTTTCTTCATCACCGCGCTTTGCCGACAGCAGGCTGCCGAAGCTGCCTTAAAACGGCAGTTCGGCAAGAAAATCCCCC
>DLQW01000027.1:0-2443 GCA_002474405.1 Christensenella sp. UBA7597
AATTTTAATTTGACCTCTATCACGAAATGCGGAAAGCAAATAAAACGTTCAAAACACTTTACTTTCGGGGCGGAATGTGATACAATGTATATAATCGGGTAGGTATACTATTATGAAATACACTTCGAAATCTTTGAAATATGTATTCGCAAATCTCGGATACCTTGTGTTATTCGGGCTGTTTCCCGCCGTATTTCTTGCCTATTCCCTCGATACGGCGACGGTGGGCGCTATTTTACGGGACTATTTTACGGGCAGCCCCTATGCGAGCTTTTCCGATATTTTTCATGCGGTGTCGATTTTTAATTTCCATTCCGTTTCCGCTACGATTGCGGACGTTTTAGGCGTTATGCTGGCGGTGGCTTGCGTGCCGATGATGATGGCGTTTATGGAAAAGCACATGCGCATCGGCAAGAAAACCTGGACGGGGCTGTTTTCCAAACTCAACGACAATCTGCTTTCCACGCTGGGCATCACGTTGCTGTTTGCCTGCCTGTACGAGCTGTGGGCGCTGATTACTTCCGCGCTTCTTCTGTGCGTTTCTTATCTCGGCAGCAAAACGGTGATTTATATTATTTCCGTAATTGTGTGGTGCGGCACGCAGACAGCGTTGCTGTTTGTGGTTTCGCTGTTTTATTTATGGCTGCCCTGTCTGCAGATTACGGGGTTCAGATCGTTCGAAGCGCTTTCGTATTCGTATCAGCTGGCGACGGGCGTGAAGCGGACGATTGTGCGGGAACAGTTTGTTTCGATGACGATTGCCGAAATTTTAATCGGCATCATCTGCGTTTTCGTTCCGTGGGCGTGGCTGGAACTGGTGCTGAATTCCGCGGTGTTCGCGGGGCTGATTCTGCTGTTCGTTACCCGTATGCAGGTGGCGTATTTCGACAGGGCGCAGCTGGACAGAGCGGACGAGAAAAATTATTATTTCGGCTGAAAATTTCTAAGCGGGAATCTTTGGGCGGAGAAAAGGAAAAAGCGTACGGCGCCACGGTTTTGCGGCGATTCGGAACGATTTTCGGAGCGCTTTCCGGGGCGCGTATGCGGCGGAAACGCGCATGCCGCGGAAAATATTTTGTGAATAACGAGAGGTGTAATAAAAAATTATGCGATTTCGTAACAGTTTAAGGCTTCTGATGGAAAACTTCGGGAACGTTTATAAGATGCTCCTGTATAAACTGGCGGTTGCGATTATTTTTGCCGCGCTTTCCGCGGCGCTGGTGGTGCCGAAGCTGGTAACCATTCTGGAATCGACGCAGTGGCTGGAATTCGTGGAGTACTTAAAATCGTTCTTCAAAGCGGTAACGGGCGGGGATACGCAGTATCTTGCCAAGTTTCAGCAGGAATTTACCGGCGAAAACGGCGCGGTGCAGAACCTTCTGACGTATCTGAAAGAGATGCTGCCGTCGCTGGTATGGGCGATGCTGGGCGTTGTGTTCTTCTATCTTTTAAAGCGCGTTGCCGATACGCTGTGCCATTACACGGTGGGCGGAATGCTGAACGACAGAATGTCCGCTTATGCCGAAACGCCGTTTTCGGGTTCGTTCGTGAAAAATCTCGGCAAGGCGTTTACGTATGCGCTTGTGTACGTGCCGCTGATGTTTTTGTACAACGTGGCGATGATAGCGCTTTGCTATTTTCTGTTCTTCTATCTGCTGCGGTTGTTATCGTCGCAACTGATCCTTTCTCTGTTTTTAACGATTACGTTTATCGTGCTGGCGGAATCGCTGAAAATGACGCTGACGGGGTTCTGGCTGCCCGCGATGACGACGGGCGGGGAGAAAATCGGCTCGGCAATGAAAATCAGGGGAAAGATTTCTTCGCAGCAGTTCGGCAAGATTTTTTCCGTGTACGTGGTGAGCGTGTATCTGATTTTGTTCGTGAACGTGCTGGGCGCGATTTCCACGATAGGAAGCATGCTGCTTTTAACGATTCCCGCTTCGTATTATCTTTTAATCTGCGTGCAGTACGTGAATTATTACACGGTAACGGGGCGCCGGTACTTCCTTGCGTACGATCGGGTGTTTGCGGACCCCAGCTGCGGAGACGCGGCGCATTATCTTGACGCGGTGGGGGCGGCGGAGGTTGCCGAAGCCGCCGGAAACGGCAAGGCGGAAAAGACGGAAGCCGCGGAAAAAGAGAACGGCGAAGCGGAAACTTCGGAAGCGGCGGAACAGAACGATTCCGCGGCGGAAAAAACGGCGGAGAACGTTTCCGCGAAAAGTGCGGAGATAAGCCCGGCGGATAAAAAAGAAGGAAACGGCGCAGAATAACGGCGTCGGAATCCGGTGAAACAGTCGGGTTGTGCGAAACCGGCGCGGTTTATGCAAAAACGGGAAGCGGCGGAAAAAATCCGTCGCTTTTTTTACGGAAATCCGGAGGGATAAGGTATGTTGGATTGCATTGTTATCGGGAGCGGCATGGCGGGAATTTCGGCGGCGCT
>DLQW01000027.1:2520-3441 GCA_002474405.1 Christensenella sp. UBA7597
GACGAGGAACTGGGCGCGGCGGAGCAGAGCGCGAAGATACGTAAAGCGGAGCGGATTGAAAATTATCCGGCGTTTTTGAGCGGCACGGGTGAGGAGCTGGCGGCGCTGTTGAAACGGCAGCTGGAAGAAGCGGGCATAGAAATAAAAAAGGGCAGAGTCGCGGGCGTGTATGCGGGCGGCGGCAAAGTAACGGTGCAGACGAATTCGGACGAGTGGCTGGAAGCGAAAACGGCGATTCTGGCGACGGGGGCGACGGCTGCCGCGGCGGTGCCGGGCGAAAGCGAGTTTACGGGCAGGGGCGTGAGTTATTGCGCTACGTGCGACGGGGCGCTGTATAAAGGCAAAACCGTAACGGCGGTGGCGGGTTCCGCGGTGTTTGAAGAGGACGTGGCGCTGCTCGAAAATTTTGCGGGCAAGCTTTTTTTCGTGCCGCTGTATAAAAACTGCGCGTACAAGCCCAAAAAACCGACGACGGAAATTTTTACGGACGGGCTTGTGCGGATAGAAGGGGACATGCGCGTGAAAAAAGCGGTGTTCCGTACGCGCGAAGTACAGACGGACGGGGTGTTTATCCTGAAAGAAAGCGCGCCTTTGCAGGTGCTGTGCGGCGGGTTGAAAACGGACGGCGCGCACGTGGTTACGGATAAGGAAATGCGTACGAATCTGCCCGGAGTGTTTGCCGCGGGAGATTGCGCGGGCAGACCGTATCAGCTTGCCAAAGCGGCGGGCGAGGGGTGCGTGGCGGCACATTCCGCGTCGCGTTATATCGAAGCGGGCGCGAAATAAACTTCGCATCGCGGTTGTTCTTCTGCCCCCCCCTCATAGTCCGCAAAAAGGCTGCTTTCAAACGAAATATTTTGCGTTTCGTTTATGTAACGCCCCTCATCCGTCGCTTTCGGCGACAGCTTTCCCCCCAAGGGG
>DLQW01000027.1:3479-3864 GCA_002474405.1 Christensenella sp. UBA7597
AGGCTTCACATTTTTGCCGAAGAAAATGAAGTTCACTGAATTTTTTTTTCAGGCAAGGGGAAGCCTTAAGATATTGTTAAAAGTTGCTTATCGCTTTCCGGCTGCCCCTCACCACCTTGCTTTGCAAGGAGCCTCCCCCCAAGGGGGAAGCCTATGAAATAGGCTGACAATTTTATGCAGGCAAGGGGAAGGCTATGAAATGGGGAAGTTGCATTTACGATAAACTTGAAATAAAAGAAAACAAGTAGCGCCCCTCATCCGCTTCGCTTACGCTCGGCACCTTCCCCCCCCCCCAAGGGGAAGGCATGAAACAGGGCATTGATTTTAATTTATCCTCTCTCGGCGCTACGCGCCACTCTACTTGCCGAGCTTGCCTTAAACGGCA
>DLQW01000087.1:0-10290 GCA_002474405.1 Christensenella sp. UBA7597
CTTTCGCGTATTCCAGCGCGCGGACGGCAGAAAGCCGCGAAGCGATTTCCCTCTTTGCAGAGGGGTACACCGCGCCGCAGCATTGCCAGTTTTCTATTTCCGTCATCGTTACGCCCAACAGTTCCGCGGCTTTGCGAGCCGTAACATCCAGCTCCTTTGCCTGCGTTTTCAGCGTGCAACCGGGATAATAACAAATTTCCATACCGTTTCCTTCCCGTGTTTTTCGTTTGTGAATATGCGCTTTCCTTATTTGTTCAGGCAAGCCATATCTTCGGGGCAAAATACCTCGTCGAATTTTTCCGCCGTAAGGAAGCCGAGCGATACGCACGCTTCTTTCAGGGAAATGTTTTCTTTATACGCTTTCTTCGCCGTTTTCGCCGCGTTTTCGTAGCCGATATACGGGTTCAGCGCCGTTACCAGCATCAGCGAATTGTAAAGATTATGATGCATCTTTTCCTTGTTCGCCTTAATTCCGCGCGCGCAGTTCTTTTCGAACGACGTGATCGAATCGGCAAGCAGATTCGCCGACTGCAGGAAGTTATAGGCAATCACGGGCATGAACACGTTCAGTTCGAAATTGCCCTGCGAAGCCGCGAATCCTACGGCGGCGTCGTTGCCCATCACCTGCACGGCTACCATCGTAACCGCTTCGCACTGCGTGGGGTTCACCTTGCCCGGCATAATCGAAGAACCCGGTTCGTTTTCGGGAATGAAAATTTCGCCGAGACCGTCGCGGGGACCGGAAGCCAGCCAGCGCACGTCGTTGGCGATCTTCATCATGTCCGCGGCGAGCGCTTTCAGCGCGCCGTGCGCAAACGTAATATCGTCTTTCGCCGTCAGCGCGTGGAATTTGTTTTCCGCCGTAACGAATTTTCTGCCCGTCAGCGCGCTCATTTCTTCCGCCACGGCTTCCGCAAAGCCTTTCGGCGCGTTCAAGCCCGTACCCACGGCGGTGCCGCCGAGCGCCAGCTCCGAAAGCCCGCCCAGCGTATACGAAATCATGCCGCGCGTTTTTTCAAGCATGTTGCGCCAGCCGGAAATTTCCTGCGAAAACGCGATGGGCACGGCGTCCTGCAAATGCGTTCTGCCGCTCTTTACGATGCCCTCGTTTTCCTTTTCGAGGCGTTTAAACGTGGAAATCAGCGTATCGATAGCGGGAAGCAGCTTTTCTTCGATGACCAGCGTAGCCGCCACGTGCATCGCCGTGGGGAACGTATCGTTGGAACTCTGCGATTTGTTCACGTCGTCGTTCGGGTGCAGAAGCTTCTTGCCCGCCTTGTCGTTCGCGTAGTTCGCAATCACTTCGTTCGCGTTCATGTTGCTCTGCGTGCCGCTGCCCGTCTGCCATACCACAAGCGGGAAATGTTCGTTCAGCTCGCCCGAAATCACCTTGTCGCACGCGTCCGCAATCGCCGCGCGCTTCTCTTCGGAAATCACGCCGAGGCGGCAGTTCGCGTTTGCCGCGGCTTTTTTCAGATAACCGAACGCCCGCGTGATTTCGCGCGGCATCACTTCGCCGCCGATTAAAAAGTTTTCATGACTTCTTTCCGTCTGCGCGCCCCAGTACTTATCCGCGGGCACGCGCATTTCGCCCATAGTATCTTTTTCGATACGGTATTCCATTTCAGCCTCTCTTTCGTTTGTTTGTTTCGTTCCGGCAAAAACGCGCCCGGCATTTTTCACCGGAACGGATATATTTCAGTATTGTACTTTTTCGATAACGCCCTTCAAGGTTTCGGCACTCAGTTTCAGCTTTGCAAGCTCGTCCTCGGCGAGTCTCGGCGTAAGCGTGGTGATGATGCCGTTTTTGCCCAGCAGGCAGGGAATGCTCAGGCATACGTCCGAAATGCCGTATTCGCCCGTGAGCATCGAAGAAAGCGCCAGCACGGAATCAACGCCGGAATACAGCGAGTTGACGATGTGCGCCACGCTTGCCGCAATGCCGTAGAACGTCGCGCCCTTGCCCGCAATGATTTTGCCGCCCGATTTTTTCACGTATTCTTCTACTTCGTCTTTCGAATAAGGAGTGATGGGCAGAATGTTGGTATCCACCATCGCGCTGCCGTAATCGTTCAGAGGAACGCCCGCGATGTTCGCCGCCGACCACGCCACGAACGAGCTGTCGCCGTGTTCGCCCAGAACGTACGCGTGCACCTGCTTCTGGTTGATGGAATACAGTTCGGAAAGACGGGTGCGCAGACGAATGGTATCGAGAATGGTACCCGAACCGATCACCTGCCCCTTGGGCAACCCGGTGATTTTTTCGAATACGTAAGTAAGCACGTCTACGGGGTTTGCCACCATCAGATAAATGGCGTCCGGCGCGTACTGCACGATCTTCGGCGCGATCTGTTTGATGATGTTCACGTTGGTCTGCGCTAAGTCGATGCGGCTCTGTCCGGGCTTTCTGCCCACGCCGGAAGTGATGATTACGATATCCGAACCGGCGGCGTCGGCATAGCTGCCTTCATACACGTTCGCAGGAGAAAGAAACGGCGTCGCCTGTTTGATATCCAGCGCCTCGGACACCGCTTTTTCGGAATTCACGTCGATAAGAACGATTTCCGATACCGAGCTGCCCGCCACGAGGGTGTAAGCGATCGTTGCGCCCACCGAACCCACGCCGATGATTGTAACCTTGTTGTTCATATAAATACCTCTTTTCCTTTGTTTTTGCCCGCGCGCGCGTTTCTTTAAAACTTTCTTCGCCGCACTTCCAGCAATACTATTATATCACGAACCCGAACCGAACGCAAGCCATTCCGAAATTTTTCCCGAAATCCTCGTTTTCGCGTTCGCTATTGTCTTTTTTTTGTGAACTTTTCGACTTTTTTCACCATTTTTTGATGATAATTCACATAACTTTCAGCGTTATAAAAACGCCCGCGTTTACGAAAAAAATCTTCAGGCGTTATTATATAAAAAACAAATTTTACTATATCAAAAATGATATAAAACAGCGCCGCCGTTTCCGGAACCGTTACCGCGCGCCGTTCAGGCTTTCAGCACAGCCACGCGGGTTTTGCCGCTTTTTTTATTTGTTACGCGGCGTTTCGCCTTTGCGCAGGGGTACTCCTCTTCCTTTTTGCAAACGGAGCAATATTCGTAGCTTCCGCATTTATCCTCGCCGCTTTCGTAACTTTCTTTCCATTTCTGTTCGTCGATTTTTTTCTGTTCGTTCTTGTAACTGTACATACTGCATATCTCCTTTTAAAATATTTTCAACGCTCCGGACTTTGCCGCCCGCAGTATTATTATACTCTCCGATAAAAGAAAATTCAAGCGATTTCCGCGTCGAAAAAACAGGAATTTCCGAAAATTTCAAGAATCGGCGGAAAAATCTTCCTGCCTCGTTTCGTTGTTTTTTACAGCTTCGTAACTTTCGTCAGTACGTAAATTTTATCGTACGTTTCCTTTTTAAACGAAGGATCGCTGCGCTCCGTTACCGAAGCCGTTCCCGCAGCCGCCGCGCGGCGCAGAATCTCCGCAAGCGGCAATCCCTCCGCCAGCGATTTCGTTGCCGCGGCAAGCATCGCGTCGCCCGCGCCCACCGTGCTTTCCACCGCCACGCGCACGCTCTCCGCATAGTACGCCTCTTCGCCGTCCGTAAGAATCGAACCCTCGCCGCCCAGCGATAACAAAACGTGTTTCGCGCCCGCTTTCACCAGCGCCCGCGCGCCCGCCAGCTGTTCTTCCCGCGTGGAAAATTCGCCGCCCAGCGTAGCCGAAAGCTCGTCGAGGTTGGGCTTTATCAGGTCTACGCCCGCTTCCAGCGCCGCTTTCAGCCTGTCGCCGTAAGTATCCGCCGCAACGATTTTCGCACCCTTCGCCGCCGTTACCAGCTCATTATAAAAACTTGCGGGAGTCCCTTTCGGCGCGCCGCCGGAAATCACCGCCGCTTCGCTTTTCGCCGCCTGCACGCGCACGAAATCCAGAAGGTCGCGCAGCTTTTCGCCAGCCACTTCGCGCCCTTCCTCGTTCACTTCGGTCAGCACGCCTTTTCCGTCGATGAATTTATAATTCTCGCGCACTCTGCCGGGGTTCCAGATAAAGCTGAACGGAATTCCCTCTTTATCCAGCGCCTTTTCGAACAACGAACCGTTTTCGTTGTACATAAACCCCGTAACGAACGCTTCGCCGCCGAGTCTGGAAACGCCGAGCGCCACATTGTTCGCCTTGCCCGCGTACGTTACGTTTTTCTCTCCCGCCACGTTCGTTTTTCCGAGCGCGAATTTGTTCAGCCGCACCGTAACGTCCACGCACGGACTCATTCCCACCGTAAGTATCATTTTTCCTCTTCCTTTTCCGTTTTTTTAATATCGCCGTTTTTACACCGCGCCGTCTTTTTATTTCGCCGCCGCACGTTTCCGCCGTTGCGCTTTTCCCGCCGCCAAGCTTTTTGCGGCGCACCGCGTTTAAAGCGTTTAAAAGCCGCCGTCAGTCGGGCAACGCAATCTTCTTATAAATAAAAACGCCGTCCGCCGGGAATTTCCCCGGCGAACAGACAATTTTACGAAGCGCATGCTCCGATTACATCGAAATCATCTGCAGCGTTTCGTACAGCTCGTAATTGAACTGTTTCTTCATGGAAACGGCTTCGATGATATCCATATCGATGATTTCGTTCTTATGAATACCTACCACGCGGTTGCCGACGCCTTCGCAAAGCAGGCGAACCGCCTTGTTGCCGAACTGCGCCGCCAGCATTCTGTCCGCCATCGAAGGCGAACCGCCGCGCTGCACGTGCCCGATGCAGGTAGGACGTACGGAATATTCCGTAACTTCCTGCAGCTGTTTCGCAAACGCGTCCGCAGACATCACGCCTTCCGCCACAACGATAATGTTGGAGTGCTTGCCGCTGGCTCTGGAACGGTTGATTTTCATCACCACGTCGTCCATATCGAAATTGATTTCGGGAACGATGATGATTTCCGCGCCCGAAGCGATACCCGAATACAGCGCGATGTCGCCGCAGTGGCGCCCCATCACTTCCACAACGGAAATACGTTCGTGCGAAGTCATCGTGTCGCGCAGTTTGTTGATAATATCGAGGCAGGTGTTCACCGCCGTATCGAAGCCCAGCGTGTAATCGGTGTACTGCAGATCGTTATCGATCGTACCGGGAATACCGATGGTAGGCACGCCGTAATCTTCCGAAAGAATTTTCGCGCCGCGGAACGAACCGTCGCCGCCGATTACCACAAGCCCGTCGATGTTGTGCTTTTCCAGCGTTTTCACCGCCTGCTGCTGCCCCTCTTTCGTAAGCATTTCAAGGCATCTTGCCGTACGCAGCTTCGTGCCGCCGCGCTGCACGATATCGGAAACGCTGCGCATTTCCATGGGAATCACGTCGTCCTCAATCAGACCCGCATACCCTCTTTCGATGCCGCAAACTTCCATGCCGTAGTAAATCGCCGTGCGAACTACGGCGCGGATAGCCGCGTTCATGCCGGGCGCGTCGCCGCCGCTCGTTAATAATCCTATACGTTTCATACCATTGCCCTCCTGCCGAACAGGCGTATTTTTTCTTTTGCCCCGCCCGAAAAAAGCTTATTTTCAAGCAGTTTGATCATTTCCGTTATATTATATCAAATCGGACGAAAAAAACAAACTCTTTTGCGGTAAAAATTGAAATTTTTTTATTTATTTTCACTTTTTTTCGTTTCTTGCACTATTTTAACACGGGCTTAGCCCGTTTCGTAACGGACTGTTGCTTCAGCGCGTTTGAAATTTTGATAACTGCCTTGCAGGCAAGGCTTCCCCTTGCCTGCATAAAATTTTGCTCACAAAATTTTCTTCGGCAAAAATTGTCAGCCTATTTCATAGGCTTCCCCTTGGGGGCTTTTCTTGCCGAACTGCCGCTTTACGGCAGCTTCGGCAGCCTGCTCCTTGCAAAGCAAGGTGGTGAGGGGCGCCGTTTATCATACGCCGCTATGCAAATGCGCCTGCGCCCTCAAAGCAGTTTTATCTTGTCCTCCGTCAGGCACGTCGCCAGCTCCGCAAACAACGCCCGCGACAAAGCCACTTTCTGCGAACACATATATTTCGCCCGCTTCTGCGTATCCACGAAAATCACCGACGTGTTTCCCGCGTAGAAGGTAAGCGTATCCGTCAGCTCATCCAGATCCAGCTTGTCCAGCCCCGTTATGTTCAGCCACAACGTTTTTTCGTCGTCGTCCTTTTCTTCCATGCGCGCTCTGCCCGCGCCGCTTGCCGCGTTTCCCTGTCCGTTCGCCGCGGGCTTTACCGTTTCCGCAGTCTTTTCTTCGGGCGGAACGAATTCCGTCATTTTATCCACGATGATAACGGGCGCTTTTTCTTCGGAAATATCGATTTTTCCCGAAAGCGACACCACTTTGTCCGCCTGCAGGAAGCCGCGAATTTTATCGTACGTTTTGGGGAAACATACGCATTCCACGGTGCCGTACATATCTTCCACGGTTACGAACGCCATAAAGGAGCCGCTCTTCGTCTGCAGCTTCTTGTACGCCGAAATCATGCCGCCCATCGTTACCTGCTGCCCCGATTCTATTTCCGTGTACTTCTTTTCGCCCGTTTCTTCGTCCTCTTCGTATTGCAGCATCGAACAGTTGAACGTTCTGTCTTTGAAGTACGGCGCGTATTTTTCAAACGGGTGCCCGCTGACGTACACGCCCAGCACCGATTTTTCCAGCGACAGTTTTTCCGCCTGATCGTATTCGGGAATCACGGGATAATCGATCACCACTTTTTCTTCTTCGATGATGTTTCCGAACAGCGAAATCTGATTGCCCGATTTCTGCTTTTCCATCGCCGTAACGCGCGCCAGCACCTCTTCGTACACGGCGATGAACACCGAGCGCGGATACCCGAAACAATCGAACGCGCCCGCGTAAATCAGACTTTCCACAATGCGCTTGTTGATATATTTCGCGCAGCGCACGTTGAAATCGGCAAAGTCGGCAAACTCGCCGTGTTCGTTGCGTTCCTGAATCACGGATTCGATGGCTTCGATGCCGATGCCGCGAAGCGCGCCCAGCCCGATTCTGAGCCCCTTGCCCTCTACGGCGAAAATGGTTTTCGAACGGTTGATATCCGGTTGCAGCACTTCGATGCCGCGCTCCTTCATATACGCGATATACTTCGAAATTTCTTCGATTTTATCCAGACGGTCGTTTAAAATACCCGCAAGAAATTCTTTCGGATAGAAGTATTTCAGATACGCCGTGCGGTAGGCAACCACCGCGTACGCCGCCGCGTGCGACTTGTTGAACGCGTACGAAGCGAAACTTTCCATATCCGAGAAAATTTTCGCCGCCACTTCCGCGGGAATTCCCTTGGAAACGCAGCCCGTAATGTTGCCGCCCTTGTCGATGTCGCCGTAAATGAATTTATCTTTCTGCGCCATCAGTTCGTCGAGGTGCTTTTTTGCCATGGCGCGGCGCACAAGGTCGGCTTGTCCCAGCGAATACCCCGCAAGATGCTGGAAAATCTGCATTACCTGTTCCTGATACACGATAACGCCGTACGAATTTTTCAAGATAGGTTCGAGATACGGCGTATCGTACACAATCCCTTCCGGGTGGTGCTTGTTCTGAATATATTTCGGAATAAAGTCCATGGGACCGGGGCGATACAGCGAAATGCCGGCGATTAAATCTTCGAGGCAGTTCGGCTGCAAATCTTTCATGAACTTTTTCATGCCGCCTTGTTCAAGCTGGAACACCGCGTCGGTATCGCCGGAAGAAATCAGCTGATACGCTTCGGGAACGTCGTACCCTATCTCGTGGAAGTCTATGTCTATGCCGTAATTTTCCTTGATATATTGCAGCGTGTTCTGCATATCGGTAAGCGTGGTGAGCGCAAGGAAGTCCATTTTCAGCATGCCCACCGCTTCCACTTCTTTCATATCGAACTGCGTTACGATGTCGTCGCCGTTCCGCGCGAGGGGCACGTTGTCCGAAAGGACTTTGCGGCAGATAACCACGCCCGCGGCGTGTTCCGAAGTGTTCTTCGGCGTGCCTTCCAGCTTTAAGCCCATATCGATTACGCGGTGCAGTTCTTCGTTGTTTTCGTACACCGCGATAAATTCGGAATTGCGCTTGGATTTCTGGTCGGCAAGCTTCTTTTCCAGATCTTTTCTGTCCTCCGCGTTCAGATCGGGGTTCTGCAGCTTTTTTTCTATGCCCGCGATCTTCAGTCCGAGCAGTTCTTTAATGGTGGATTTGCCGTCCATCAGCTTCGCCACTTTGTCCGTTTCCGAATACGGCACGCCCATCACGCGCCCCACGTCCTTGATGACGGCGCGCGAAGCGAGGGTACCGAACGTTACGATCTGCGCCACGTTGGTGGGTTTGTATTTCTGCCGCACGTACTCTATGGTTTCGTAGCGGCGCTTCGTGCAGAAGTCCACGTCGAAATCGGGCATGGAAACGCGGTCGGGGTTTAAGAACCGCTCGAAAATCAAGTCGTACCGAAGCGGATCAACGTCGGTGATGCCTATCGAATACGCCACGATGCTGCCCACGCCGCTGCCTCTGCCCGGTCCCACGGGAATCCCGTGCAGACGCGACCAGTTGATATAGTCCCACACGATTAAAAAGTAATCGGCGAACCCCATTTTGATGATGATGCCCAGCTCGTATTCCGCGCGCTGCTTGATTTCGGGCGTAATTTCCTTATAGCGTTTCGGCAAGCCTTCCCAGGTAAGGCGCGTCAGATAATCGGGCGGCGTAGAACCGTCGTCCGGCGTGTACAGAGGAATCAGCGACGTATCGCGGATGGGGTTGCCCTTTTTATCGAGGTCGAACACTTCCTCTTCTATTTTGTTTGCGATGGCGCGGGTGTTGGTAATCGCTTCGGGCACGTCCTTGAAAAGCTCCGCCATTTCGTCGCCCGATTTCATATAAAATTCGTGCGTGCCAAACTTCATGCGCTTGGGGTCGGCAAGCGTTTTCTTCGTCTGAATACAAAGCAGAATGTCCTGCGCTTCCCAGTCCTCTTTGTTGATGTAGTGCACGTCGTTGGTGGCTACCATCTGAATGTTCAGTTCGCGCGCGATTTGTATCAGCTGCGGCAGTACCTGCCTGTCCTCCGGCAGAAAATGGTCCTGCAATTCGATGTAGAAATCTTCGCCGAAAACGTCCTGCATTTCCTTTGCGAACGCCTTCGCGCCCTCGTAATCGCCCTCCATCAAAAGGCGCGGAATCCGCCCCGCGAGGCACGCCGATAAACAGATGACGCCCTCGTGGTGTTCTTTGATGGATTTATAATCGGTGCGCGGCTTGCCGTAAAAACCGTCGATATAGCTCATCGAATCGAGCTTTACGATATTTTTATAGCCCGTCTTGTTTTTGGCAAGCAGCACGATATGTTCGGTTTTCGTGCCGTAACGGTGGTCGTACATATCGTCGGTAACGTACAGTTCGCAGCCGATGATATATTTGAGCCCGCGTTTTTTGCACTCCTCGGCAAAATACAGACTGGCATACATGTTGCCGTGGTCGGTTACGGCGCAGGTATCTATGCCGTTTTTCTGCATGTGGTCCATCAGATCTTCCACTTTCGCCATGCCGTCGAGAAGCGAATATTCGGTATGCACGTGTAAATGTACGAAATCCGTCATTATAAATCTTCCTTTTTTCCGTTCTGTTCTTCTCCGTTTTCCCCTTGCGCCGCCTTACGGAATGTTTGCCGCAATCTCCGTCAGCTTCCTCATTCTGTGGCTCAGGCAGCTTTTCGAAACGCCCAATTCGTCCGCCAGCTCCTGCAGCGAAAGTTCCGGGCGGGCGAGCCGCAGCGCAATCAGCTCTTTGAGCGGCGCCGCCAGCGTTTTATCCGCCCCCGCCGCCACGATTTTTTCAATCGCCAGCACCTGCTTCACCGCCGCCGTCGCCGTCTTATCCGCATTGAACGAAGAACAGTTCGCCGCGCGGTTTAAGTTGTTGTTTTTCTCCCGCTCTTCGCAGAACGCCCCGAATTTTTTCAGAGCGTTTTCCGCGCCCAGCACCGAAAGAAAATCGGAAATCGCCTCCTTGCTCTTCATATACGCCACCGTTTCGCCGCCCCGCTTCACGCATTTCAGCAGCAAATCGTCCGCCTCGGCAAGCGCGGCGAACTCTTCCGCCACGGCGCTTTCCCCGTCCTCTTCCGCGGGAAACGCGAGACCGAGGTGGTACCCCGTCTTCTTCCCGTCCGCCGGCAAAGTGATGCTTCCGCCGCCCAGAAACGCCCCGGAAATATACGCCCGCCGCGCAGCGTCGTTTTCCTTGAATTCCTGCGGCACCCCTTTCGTGAACCCCGCGCCCGGTT
>DLQW01000087.1:10308-11084 GCA_002474405.1 Christensenella sp. UBA7597
ATTGTACAGCCCCAACGCTTCCAGAGCGTTTTTCGCCCCGCGCGGACATTCCAGTATCAGCCTGCTCCGCCCGCTCAGCCGGTCTTTCACCGCGCGCGAAACAATCAGCCTCTCGCCGAACAGATTATAAAACAGCCCCGTGAAAAACTCCGCCACCCGCTCCGTTTCCGATACGAGAAAAAATTCCGGCTCGCCCGTTCCGCTTTCCGCAAACACGCCGCACGCCGAAAAATACGCCGAAAGCGCCGCGCGAGACTCTTCTTTGCCGCACGGCTGTTTCATCAATTCTTTTTTTACGTCCGAAGTAAAATTCATCGCCGCCACCTACCGCTTCCGTCCTGCCGCCGCTCCGCGTTTCTTCCGCCCGCTTTTTCATGCCCGCGCCTTTTGCCCATGCTATCTCTTCGCTTTGAACGCCGCGAAACGGAACGAAGGCAACCGCCCGTCGATATTGTCTATTCTGTCCGTCGGCAGCCCCACGCGCTTTATCTGTTCTTCCGCAAGCGCGAAATCGCCCACGCGCGAAGCCGTATGCGCGTCCGAATCCATCACAAACCGCACCCCCGTATCGTACGCTTCGAAAAGCTCCTCGTCGGAAAGATGCGATTTTTTGGAATTCAGTTCGATATACGTTCCGTAATCGCGCGCGCACTTCGCCACTTCTTTCACGTCGCACGGACACAGATACCCAAGGTGCGAAATGATGTCCACGGGGTTGTTTTTAATCGTTTCGATGTACGCTTTCGTGTTGTATTCCACCAGTTTCCGGGGCGGAT
>DLQW01000087.1:11108-22785 GCA_002474405.1 Christensenella sp. UBA7597
CCCTTTTTTCAGCTTGTCCTCAATCAGATTTCCCCAAAAATAACGGCGGAAATCGCGGAACGAATCGTACGCAATCATCACGTGCTTGCCGGCGACGAACAAATCGAAATCGTCGTAAACGTCCGGCGTGATGTCCGTCAGTCCGTCGGCGCCGCGGATGTTCGCTTCCATGCCCACAAGCACTTTCACGCCCGTTTTTTTCTCCGCCGCGCGGCAATCCGCAATCAGCGCGGGCACTTTTTTGCGCCGCAAACCGAAAAAAATATGCGAAAAGCCGTGGTCGGTGATTCCGATCTGTTTCAAGCCTTTTGCTTTCGCCGCCTCCGCGTTCTCTTCCACGGTGTTCTTCCCGTGCGAGTACGGTGTATGCGTATGATAATCCGCCGTAAGAATCATTTTTCTTTCTTCCTTCCGTCCGCGCCGCCCGCGGAAATTTTCCGCCGTGCCGTCCGCGCGGTTGTGCCGCCTGTTTGTCGCCGCGGCTATATTGCCGTTTTTATGGCGCCGCGGGGGCTATTTCCATAAATCGTCTAAATAGCGTATCTCTTCTTCCAGCCGCACGCCCTGCGTTTCGTACACGGCGCGCCGCACTTCTTCTATCAGCGAACGCACGTCTTTATACGTGGCGCCGCCCTCGTTCACGATGAAATTCGCGTGTTTTTCCGAAACTTTCGCGCCGCCCGCGCTTCTTCCTTTCATACCCGCCTGTTCGATGAGTTTTCCCGCGGACGTTCTGTTTTCGCCCGCCGTAAGCGGCGGCGGATTTTTAAACACGCAGCCGAGACTTTTGCCCCGCGGCAGATGCGCCCGCGCCTCTTTCGCCCGCGAAATCGCCGCTTCCACGGCAGCCGGAGACGATTTTTTCAGCCGCAGCGTTATGCCCAAAATCACTTCGCCGCGCTTCATGAACGCGCTTTCTTTGTACGAAAAACCGCATTCTTTCGCCGTGTATACGCGCATGTCGCCGTCGCCGTAAACAAGCGCCGATTCCAGAATATCGGAAACGTGCTTTCCGCCCGCGCCCGCGTTCATGTACGCCGCGCCGCCCGCCGTGCACGGAATCCCTTCCAGAAATTCCGCCCCCGCAAGATTCGCCGCCCGCGTGCGGTATAAAAGCTCGGCGCCCGTTACGCCGCAGAAAGCAAATACGCTTTCGCCGTCAATGGCAAGCGAGCGCAGATACTTCGTGAACACAAGCGCCCCGCGCAGCAGATAACCGCCGCCCGCTTCACCGCCGTTTTCCGCCTCCTCCGAGCCGTCGGGAATCAGAACGTTCGCCGCCGAACCGAGCACCGCATACGGAATTTCCGCTTTTTTCAGCGCCGAAATCAGCTCGGTGAACGTAGCCAGCGTATCGGGATAAAACGCCGCCGCGCACGTGCCGCCGACGCCCATCGGCGAAATTTCCGCCGTGTTCAGGTTGGTCTGCCGCCGCACGAACACGCCGCGCGCCGTAAGTTCTTCGCCTGCGCGGCGCAGTTTTTCTAAGAGCGCAGCCGCCGCGTTTTCTTCTCTTTCGCAAAGTTCCCGCCGTTTTTTTCCGTTCCCGAAAATCCGCAAAATTTTCCGCTCCTTTATTGTAACATATTTTTCGCAATTTTAAAAGTGTTTCCGCGCCTTTTCGCGCCGTTTTGAAAAATTATTTTGCTTTCAGAAAATTTTTCAGTTCCGCCGCGTTTCCTTCCAGCGCGCAACGCGCCGCCGTTTTCCGCGCTTCCGCCGATAAAAACGCGTCCGCGTACAACCGCGCCCCGCCGCAGGAAAACAGTTCGTTTTCCAGTTGCGCCGCTATGCCGTCCGCTTCGCCGCCGTAGGCTTTATAATACGCCGAAAACATTCCTATTTCCGTCAGCCTTTTCTGCACGTTTTCCGAAAGCAGATATTGTATGAACGCCGCGGCGGCTTCTCTTTTTTTCTCGTCCGTCCGCGCTTTCATCACGCCGATCTGCTGATACAGATCGTTATACCCCGATAACAATTCCGCGCGCACCTGCCTGTTTCTCGCCGCAAACCGGTAAATATCCCTGCCCGTGCCCAGAAGATACTTTTTTTCTCCGTTCAAAAACGCCGCGTACGCCGCCACGCTTTCCGTAACGCCGCAGGAAAGTTTTTCGCCCGGAAAGGCGATCGCCGCGGCGGCTTCCGCAAGATTTTTCCCGCCCGAAGAAATCAGCGTGTTTTCCGCCGAAGCGTCCGAAAAATCTCCGTTTTCCGTGTACAGCGCATAGGCGTTCATGCACCACGGCACGGCAAACGCGGCTTTGCCCGTTCCCGCGCCGCGCCCCGCTTTCGGCGTTTTCGTAAATTCCGTGCTCAGCGGCATAAACGCCGCCGTATCCGCTTCCGCGCCGATGCCGAACGACAGCAAATCGGGCGTTTCGCCCTTTTGAAAAGCCGCCTGCAGTCCCTCCGCCGAATAGGAAGAAACCAGCACCACAACGCCGCGGTTTTTCTTTCCGTACTCCGCGGCAATCCGCTTTAAAAACGCCGCGCGGGAGCCTTTTCCGCCCTCGAACGTATCCGTGTGCCACAGCGAAAGCACCGCCGGGCGATCGGCGCCGCCGTTGTTTTCTTCCCCGCCGCCGCGCGCACGCAGGTACGGAAACGCGTAAAACGCCGATAAAAAACATATGGCAAAAAGCGCGCACCACCACAGCGCGCGCCCGAAAAATTTACGTGTTTTTTCCGGGAAAAGCTTCATCGGTTATACCTATGCTTTTCCCGCGCGGATTATGCCGTTTCCGGCGCTTCCGCGGCGATTTTATAAAAACAATCCGTGCTTTCTTTGTTCATGCGGAACAAATCGGAAATCACCCAAGCCGCCGTAAACACGCCCAGAACGCACGTAAAGGCGATGATTGCGGGCGTATCCCAGGCGCCGCGCCCGAATTTTTCCGTCAGCGTTCCGCAGAAATTGAATATCGCGTGCAACGCCACGCAGAAAGATATGTTTTTCGTGCGTAGCAGCGTGTAGGCGCACATGCCGCCGAGGAGGAACGAATACCCCGTTTGCAGCAGCACCGCCCCCGGCGAGGACGTAAACAGATTTAAAAGATGCGCTGCCGCAAAAATCGCGGAAGAAATCGCAACGGAAGCGAAAATCCGCTTCCCGTCGCCGCGGCGGTTTTCAAGCACCGTAAGAAACACCGCGCCGCGGAAGAGCGTTTCTTCGAACGCCGCCACGGCAACGCACTCCGCCGCGAACATCACGGCGTACCACGCCATTTTCGTCCCGGAATAATCCAGCGAAGAATTTTTAAAAACCAGCGCCAGAACGGGCGGATTTAGGAGCGCGACGAAAAAACACGGCAACGTGCGCAAAAACGCCTTTCCGCCGCATTTTCCGAAAACGCGCACGTTTAAATAACTCACGGTGAGCGCCGCCGCGGCAAAACCGAGCAGGCGCGATAAAATCGTATCCGCGCTGTCCGAAAGAAGCCGCATTTCCCGTTCGGAAAATTTTTCCGCCGCACCGGGCGAAGCAAGCAACGCGCGGTACAGCCACCCTTCGAAAAACATTTCGTACGCCGCAAGCATAATCAGAAGCGCCGCGGCTGCCGCAAGGCGCGCGCGGTTCTTCCGCTTTTGTTCCGCCTTTTGTTCCGCGCCCGTTTCAGGATTGCTCATCATCCGCTTTCCTCCGCGATTTCAGGCAGCGCCGCTCCGTATAAAACACCGCCGCGGCAACCGCAATCAAAAGCAGCGCCACCAGCTGCGAGGGCGATAAAAACGATACCACCGTGGCACCGCGGTCGTCCGCCCGCGCAAACTCTATGCAAAAGCGCCACACGCCGTACAACGCCAGATACAGCGGCAGATCGTACGTTTTTTTACGCAGCACGCGGAAAAAGAAAAACGCGCCGAGCGCCAGCAAAAACAGCGCTTCGTACAGCTGCACGGGCACGGTGTATTCCGTCCGCAGCACTTCTCCGTTTACGGAAAGGGTTAAAAGCGGCACCGTAAAAGGCTTTTTTTCCGCGTACACTTTGCCGTGGCAGCACCCCGCGAATAAGCAGCCGAATCTGCCGAGAGCGTGCGCCGCGCACACGCAGCATGCGGCGATATCCGCCACCGTAAAAAATTTCGTAAGATAGTAACGGGGCTCGGCCGTCTTTTTAAACGCGAATTTTCCGCCCAGAAAGTACACCAGCAGAAAGCACGCCGCGCCGCCCACGAAGCCGCCGTAAAACGTCATGCCGCCCCAGGTGAAAACGCCCGTTTCCAGATAGTTGTAAAAACTTTGCGTAAGCACCGCGAAAAACCATCCGCCCGCCAGCGCGCACAGCGTGCATACCATCACCAGAGACTGCAATTTTTTCTTAAGTCCGCGCTTATCCGCCAGATACGAAAACAGAAGAATCGCCGCCGCAACGCCCGCGGCAATCAGAATATCGTATAAAGTCAGCCCGAATATAATTTCGTAAGGATACAATGTTTTTCTCTCCGTTCTTCCGTATCAGTAAGTAATCAGTTCGTCGAAACATTTCACGGCAAACCGATCAGTCATCCCCGCGATGTAATCCAGCACGGCGCGCGCGTAAATCTGCCTGTTTTCCAGCGTGCCGTACACTTTTTCGTTCCGATACGAAGCCTGTTTTTTCCAGCCCGCCTCGCGCGAAAAATCGTCGTCGCTGTATTTGAACAGATAATCGCAGAATTCGCTCACCAGCGTGGGATACGCCCGCTTTTTCTTTTCCAGCCCGCGCACGGGGTTTCCGCGGTCGTAACAGGAATACAGCGTGTAAAACAGCTCGCTTATCACCAGTTCCGCATAGCGGTTGAACGGCGCGAAACGCTTGTTTTTATAGATGTTTTCGTTGTTGAACGCCTTGATTTTCGTAAGCGTTTCTCCCATTTCTTCCGAAAAACAAATGCCTTTTTCCGGCGAAGAAACGGCGCAGACGTCTAAAATCATGTTACTCATAATCGTGCTGGTGTTCACCGCTTCGCCGTTTTTCAAGCCCACGATTTTCTGCAGTTTCGCAACGCTTGCGGGCGATAAAAAGCCGAGGTTCAGCGCGTCTTCGATATCTCTGCCAACGTACGCGATTTTATCGGAAAGCTTCACCACGCACCCCTCGTAGGTGGCGGGCTGATATTTTCCGGGCGTCGTGAACTCCTTCAGATCGATGAGCTCTTCGCGCGGCTTCACGCCGTTTTCGTCCACTTCGCCGCAATGCGAAATGATGCCGTCGCGCACGGCGTAAGTGAGGTTTAAATTGCGGTACACGTTTTCGTGGTCGGGCAGCAGTTCGATTTTATCGGCGAGGTACAATCCGTTTTTTTCGTGCCAGAACGTTTCGCCGTTCAGATATCTGCGGTAAAACTTGCCGATGATTCTTTCGCCGTGGTGCCCGAACGGCGCGTGCCCCAGATCGTGCGCCATGGCGATGGCGCGGGTGAGCTCGTCGTTGAGTTTCAGCCGTTTCGCAATGGTATACGCCGCCGATTCCACGTGCAGCACGTGCTCCATCCGCGTGCAGATATGGTCATTTTCGATGTTGTAAAACACCTGCGTTTTATGCTTCAGTCGGCGGTACGCCGTAGAGTGAAGCACCCGCGTGCAATCGCGCGCGAACGGCGAGCGCACCTCGCCTTTTTCGGAATACAGTCCGTTTTCCCGCCGCGTAAATTCTTCATAGCGCGGATTGCGTTTATCCGCCGCCACTTCTTTGAAATCGGTTTTCGGCATCGTTTTTCCTCCCGGAAACAGCGTTTTTTGGCGTAATTTTACGTGTTTTTACGTTGTTTCCGACTCTATTTTAGCACAAAAAACGTAAAAATTCAACCGTACAAGCCCGAAAAACGCAAAAAAATCGCCGTTTTTCAGGCGATTTTTACGCTTTTTTGCACCGTTTTTTACGTATTTCCGCACTTATTTAAAGAACAGAAATCCTTTTTTCTTATACTCTTCTTCCGAAGAAGCGGTTACTTTATAGCCCAGCGCGCCGAGTACTTCCGCCGCTTTTTTTTCGTCGATTCCGTTTTCGGAAAGAATTTCGCAGCGGTTTTTCGTGTGCGACGAGCTCACTTTTTTTACGTTAAAATTCGCGCGGATCGCGTCGTTCACATGGCTTTCGCACATGCCGCACATCATGCCGTCTATCGTTAAAATTGTTTTTTTCATGGTTGTATCTCCTTTGCCCCGCGGGATTATTCGGCGCCTTTCAGGGCTTCCACCATATCGATTTTTTTATTTTTCTTCGCTACGAACAGGCTTACCACCAGCGAAACGCAGAACGTCAAAAGCGTACTGATTAAAAACGTTTTCCATCCCATGACCACGCGCATTTCGTATTCGGAAGCGAGCTCTTTCACCAGATAACCGAGCGTGCCTGCGGCAAGCGGCAAACCGAGAATCACGCCGATTACCGTTACCCACATATTCTGCCCGATTAAAAGCCCGGCGATTTTTTTATCTTTGAAGCCCACCACCTTCAGCGTTGCCATTTCGCGGTAGCGTTCGGTATAGCTCATTACGCCGAGATTGTACAAAACCACCACGCCCAGCACGATTGCCGCGGCAATCAGCACCGCTACCGACAAATTCAGCAGGCTTGTGAACGTTTCGAACGATTCCACGATGGACTGCTTATCCTGAATTTCGAAATTCTTCGTAAGCTCGTCGTCAAGCAGAACGTTCTTTACTGCGGAAGTGTACAGACTGTCCGTTTTATAACCCGTGATGCCGCACGCTTCGGCGTATACGTTTGTGATTGCGACGCTTTCCGACGAAGAGTAAATAATGCCGTTGACTTTCAGCGTATATTCTTTATCGGTGCCGTACGGACTTACCGTAAACGTATCGCCCGCTTTTAATTTGTATTCGTCCGCGATGCGGCGGCAGATATATGCGCCGTCGTTCTGCAGCGGAACAAGCGCGCCTTTTTTGTTAAGGAAGCGTACTTTATCGTTTTTAATATCGTAAATATCCAGCGAAACGCCCTTGTCGCCGATTTCCACGCTGACGGAAGCGCTGGCGTCCGCGGTGTATTTTTCCGCGATTTCCGCCACGGTTTCTTCTCTTGCCGAAGTTACATAAATGCGGCTGGAATAATTCATCGCCTTATCGTAATAATCGGATAAGAACGCGTTCATCGTGTCGTTCATGCCCAGCGCGCCCGCCATTAAAACGGTGCAGCCGATAATGCCGATAAGGCTCATCAGCGTGCGGGATTTGTGCCGCATGACGTCGCGCAGGTTCCAACGCGTACCGAACGAAAACTTCTTCCACACCTTCGTTTTTTCGATGGCGAGATTTTTCATCTTCTTCGGCGTGTACGGACGAAGCGCGTCCGCCGCCGTGCCGCGCAGCATGCTTTTTACCGAAAGGAAGCCGATGAGCGTGAGCGCAAACAGGATAGCGATCATCACCACGACGCAGAAGAAAGGCATGTGCAGCTTCCAGTACGGCAAATCCATATACGTGCCCATAGAGCCGGAAGGATTCATGATGAAATAAGCGAAACCGTAGCCGATGCCGATACCGAGCGCCGCGCCGACAATGCCGATGGCGAGCGCATACGAGGAATAATGCGCGAGAATCCGCTTGTTTTTATAGCCGAGCGCTTTCAGAGTGCCGATCTGCGTTTTTTCCTTTGCCGCGATACGGTGCATGGTTGTAATCATGGTAAGCACCGCGATGGCGAGGAACATGACGGGAAGCACGGCGCCCATCGTTTTGCCTTCTTCCGCTTCGCCTTGCGCCAAAGCGTAGGAAGAACTTTCCTCTTTGGAAATCACGAGCATCGTTTTGCCGAGCGCGGCGTTTACCGCGTCGGAAAATTTCTGTTTCGTAAAATCGTCGAAATTATTTACGCGGACATTGATCTGCGCGTATAACGGCGAGGGAAGCCCCGCGGATTCGCAGATTTTTTTGTACGCCGCGGGCGTTATGTAGGCGTAGCCGAACATTTTATAATCGGGCATCAGCTGCGTGGAATCCTGCACGCACACCATATATTCGCCCGATTTCACGAGCCCCGCCACCTTAAATTCAAGCGAGGCGTTGATGCCGGGCACCGTGCCGAACGTGAGCGTATCGCCCACGGAAATTTCTTTTGCCTGCGCGAATTTATCGGAAACCCAGATTTTATCCGTCGACGCCCCGTCGTACGCTTCGCCGCTTGTGAGATTGAAAAACGATACGTTTTCGCTTTCCGTAACGGTGATTGCCGCGCGGGGAATTTTTTCCTTGCCCGTTCCGTCCTTTTCCGTTTTGATTTTTTCGCCGTTTACCAAGGTAACGTCGGCGTTGACGGAAAAGAATCTTGCGGCGTCCTTCACGCCGTCGAGCGCTTTGATTTTCTGCAATTCCTCCTCGGAAAACGTTGCGGTTACGCCGTCCGTCATCGCGGAGGAAGAATAAATTTTATAATCGGCAAGCCCCGTTTCTTCGAACAGGCGGTTTGTGTTTTTTTCGATGGAAACCCATTCCATATTTGCACCGATGAAAACGCCGAAACCGAGCGCGATCATGATGATCATGGAAATGAACTGCGCTTTGTATTGCCCCATCGTGCGAAGCAGTTTTTTGAATAACATTGCCGCCTCCTTTTACCAGTCGACTTCGTCGGCGGAAAGCGGGTGTTCCTGCTCTTCGAAAAATTTGATTTTGCCGTTCTTTACGCGCACCACCACGTCTGCCATTTTTGCGATGTTCTGGTTGTGCGTTACGATGATAATCGTCTTTTTATAATCGCGCGCCATTTTTAAAAGCATCTTCAAAACCAGTACGCCCGTTTCGGAATCGAGCGCGCCCGTGGGCTCGTCGCAAAGAAGAATTTTGGGGTTTTTCGCAAGCGCGCGGGCGATGGAAACGCGCTGTTGTTCGCCGCCCGAAAGTTCCGCGGGGAAGTTTTTCATATGATCGGCAAGCCCTACCGCCGAAATCATTTCCGCGGGATCGAGCGCGTTTTTCGAAAGCTCTTTTACCAGCGCAACGTTTTCGTACACCGTGAGCGTGGGAATGAGATTGTAAAACTGAAAGACAAAGCCCACCTTTTCCGCACGGTATTCCGCCAGCTCGTCGCCCGAAAGCTTCGAAATATCCTTGCCGTCTACCGTAATCGTGCCGCTTGTGGGCGAATCCAGCCCGCCCAACAGGTTTAAAAGCGTGCTTTTGCCCGCGCCGCTGGGACCGAGCACCACGATGAACTTACCCTCTTCCAGCGATAAATTCACGCCGTCCAGCGCTTTCAGCTCGTGATCGCCGCTGGTATACACGCGCGTTACGTCTTTCATTTCCACTAATGCCATACCGTCTTTCTCCTTTTTTCTTTTCTTTTTGTATATCTTTTGTATATCTTCTTATATATCATGGGTTAGCAAAAGCTAACTTCATGACGTGCAACCGTGTGAAAACAGCACGGTTGCACGGAAAATTCTTTTCGTCCCGGACCTTTGCGGGAAGTCCGGGAAAAGTGGTTAGCGACGGCTAACCATAAGACAAAAAAATAAACGGTTTTTTCGAACCTGAAAAAATTATAGCGCAAAAAAGCGGGAAAGTCAAACGTTTGAACGGCGGTTTTTCAAGGTTTTTAAGAAAATTTTTCACGAAAGCGTTATAAGCAGGCGTTTATCGGCAAACCGCCCCTATCGAAGCTTTGCGCGGGAATCGTTTTTATGAAAACAGGTTGCCGCCCTTTTGTTTGAAAAATTTGCGAATCGTAAATGTAACTGCCCCTTGATTGAAAATTTCCGGTGGAAAATTTCAATCAAAAATGGGCTACGCCCCTCACCACCGCCGCTACCGCGGCAGAGCCAAGCTGCCGAAGCTGCCGTAAAACGGCAGTTCGTCAAGAAAAGCCCCCCCAAGGGGAAGCCACGAAGCGGCTGACAATTTTTGCCGAAGAAAATTTTGTAAGCAAAATTTTATGCAGGCAAGAGGGGAAGCCTTGACATAAGGAAAGGCTTCATATTTTTGCCGAAGAAATGAAGTTTACTGAATTTTTTTCAGGCAAGGGGAAGCCTATATCAAAGGCAAAAAATTGAAATTGACCTCTATCGGCTCGCAAGGGCTCGCCACTTTCCCCAAAGGGGAAAGCAAGGGCAGGAGCTGCGCGCCACTCTACTTGCCGAGATTGCCGTCAAAAGGCAACTCGACAAGGCTAAACCCAAAGGGGAAAGCAAGGGCTATAAAAAAGGCAATCAATAAAATTTTAATCGGTTTGTAACAATCCGCTACGAAACGGGCGCCGCCCGCCGCACTGCTTGTTACACGAGAAACGAGCAGAATATCGTAAGCGCGATTAAAAACGCGAAATTGAACGCGGAAAACATAGCGAGGTACTTTCCCGCGGATTCGGGATAGCGCGACGTATATTCTTTCAGCGTGATAAGGCTTGCAAGCGAGGCGATGGGCGTGCCCGTGCCGCCGATATTCACGCCGAGAAGCAACGCTTTATAATTGCCCGTAAAACCGGAGAGCAGAATTGCCGAAGGGACGTTGGAGATGCACTGACAGGAAAGCACGGAAACAAGCAGCGTGTTTTTGGAAAGCAGTTTTGAAAGGAGATCTCGCACGGCGGAGATACGCGACATATTGCCGGAGAATATAAAAAAGAACACAAACGTAAACAAAAGCGCGTAGTCCACTTTTTTTAAGGCGGAACGATCGAGAACGAACACGCCGAGCGCGACCACGACAAGCCCGATATAGTACGGCAGTATGCGGAACACCATTAAAACGGAAACCGCAAACAAGGCAAGATACGCAGCCAGCCGCGGCTTATTGAGCGTAACGGCTTCTTCGGGGAGCGAGAGAGATTCCGGCTTGACGAAAACGATACAGCAAAGCACGATGGCGAGCACGGAAAAGGCAAACGGCGGAAGCATAATCAACATAAATTCGCCCGTTGGAATATTGAATTTTCCGTACAGATACAAATTTTGCGGATTGCCGAACGGAGTGAGCATGCCGCCCAGATTCGCCGCGATATTCTGCATGATAAACGTGAACGGCATATATTTTTGCTTTCCCGTGGATGAAAGCGCGAGATAGCCGAGCGGCAAAAACGTGATGAGCGCCATATCGTTGGCGATAAGCATGGAGCCGACGAACGTAACGCAAACGAGCGCGATAACGCATGCGCGCGCGTTTTTGAATTTGTGCACGATGGCACGCGCGGTGATATAGAAAAATCGGATTCCTTTTAATGCGCACACCGCCGCCGACACGGAAAACAGACATGCGAGCGTTTTAAAATCGAAATAGCCGAGATATTCTTTATCCGGCGGAACGATAAACGACGTAACGAGAGCAAGACAAAACGCGATGCAGCACACCGCGTTTTTTTTGACGAATTTCAGAAGTTTATTTTCGTTGTTTTGTTGATGTTCCGGTTGAATTTCCGGCTGTTTTGCGGTTTGATTTTCGGTTTGCCGCTCTGTTGAGATTTCGCCCTCTTGCATTGTTTTTTCCTTTGCGATACGATTTTCACGGCATATTATACACCTTTCTTCGCCGTTTCGCAAGCGAAATAGAACATGGAAGCGAAATTTTGTTTTTGAAGATAACTACCCGCAATCTGTCGGGTTTAAGAAGCCGCCGCTTTTCTATTTTTTGAACTTCCCTTTTGTTTGAAAATTTTGCAAATCGTAAATGTAGCTACCCCTTGATTGAAAATTTCCGGTGGAAAATTTCAATCAAAAATGGGCTACGCCCCTTGATTTTCAG
>DLQW01000087.1:22846-29388 GCA_002474405.1 Christensenella sp. UBA7597
TTTCAGAAATTTTTTGTCAAAAATATTCAGAAAATCAAAAATGGGCTACGCCCCTCACCACCGCCGCTATCGCGGCAGAGCCAAGCTGCCGAAGCTGCCGAAGCTGCCGTAAAACGGCAGTTCGTCAAGAAAAGCCCCCCAAGGGGAAGCCTTGACGCAAGGCAAGGCTTCACATTTTTGCCGAAGAAAATTTTGTAAGCAAAATTTTATGCAGGCAAGGGGAAGCCGTAAATAAGGCTATATTATGCAAAGCGGGGCGGGAAGGCGGATTTCGCCGCACTTTTCGCCGATGGCGCCGCCCTCTCCGACGGAAAATACGACGACGTTATCTGAAGTTTCGTTACAGCACAGAAGAAAATTGCCGACAAGATTGAAATCGCGCGGGGAAATTCCGCCGCAGGCGACTTTCTGCAATACGGCGGGCGTGCCGTTTGCGCCTGCATGCGTACCCGAAATATCCAGCGCGAACAGGACGTTTTCGCCGCGAACGGAAACATACAGCGTTTTTTCGTCTTTCGATAAGCGGATTGCCGCCGCGGTTGACGTTTTTTCTTCGCACGGAAGCATCGCCGTGGCTTTTCTTATCAGCCGATCGCCGTCGAACGCAAACACGGTAACGGACGGGACCAGCTCGTTCACCGCGTACACGGTGCACCCGTCTTTCGTAAGGACAAGATGGCGCACGCCGTAGCCGGCGGGCACCGCAGCGCGGGAAATTTCGTTCAAATTTCTGTCGTACACAAAGACGCCGTCAAGCCCCAGATCGCAGCAGAATACGCGCGTTTTATCGCGTGAAAACGCAGCGAAATGCGTGTGCGGCATATCCTGCCGCGGCAGATTTACGCCCTTGCCCTCGTGAGGAACGCAGACATGGCAATTTTTTACGATATTACCGCTTAAATAGTTGGCGATATACGTATCTCCGTCCGTCGCGGCGATATGGCAGGCACATTCGCCCATGGTGCTTTTTACTTCGGAAACGCCCGAAAAATCGACGTTGCAGGAAAAATAACCGCTGCATTTTTCTTCGCCGCCGAGCCGAGCCGTGCCGCCCGCCGCCCTTGCGAGCGGATTGAAAAAAGACTGCCCTTCAAACGGAGCGCGGAGAAGAATATGCAGTTTTTCGCCGTCCTCCGCGGCGAACATGGGTTTATCGCAGGGAAGATATGCCTTTTTTTCAAGCGCGCCGCTTTCTTGCAGCGCGTATTTATACACGCCGCCGCCCGCGCTTTTTTCGGCGCAGGCACAGATATATACCGTTTGCACCATGATTTTACCTCGTAAATTTTATACAGAAATCAAAGCATCGTCTGCGTGTCGTTCGGATCGCCGTTGCGCGCGAGATTGTATTCTTCCGACCAGTCTAAATCGCGGTATTTTTCGCCGCGGGGGTCGGTTTGAATCCATTCGGTGAGCATATCCAGCATTTCTTCCGTCCACGTGGCTCTGTCGATCTGCGCGGTGGTGAATTTGTTCTGCGCGATCATTTCGAAGCCGAAATCGTCTTTCACGTGCGTTTTCGTCGCGCCGTCCACCACTTCCGCCACGAGATGCGCGGGAATAAACAGCACGCCGCCGCCCGCGCCGAACACAATATCGCCGGGCAGGCATACCGCACCGCCGAAATTGGTTATATCGTTCCAGTCCTTCATTACAAATTCGCGTATGGGCGTGGGGTCAATGCCGCGGTAATAAACCTGAACGTCGGGCACCTTTTTCATCTGCTCAACGTCTCTTATGCCGCCCCATATTACCGCACCGCCTGTTTTTGTGCGGTTGTGCAGCGCCGTTGTAAGATTGCCGCCCAAAAACGTGCCCTTGTATATTTTATCGTACATATCGCAAACTACAACGTCGCGTTCATAAAGGTGATCTATTACCCACTGGTTATAGTTTCCCTGAAGACCGTCCTCAGCGCCGCGCGCAAACTGCACGTCGTGTAAATCGGGACGTGTAGGGCAGTATGTGCAGGTGACGGCTCTGCCGACTAACTTTCTGTCATCGTTATGAAGCGTATTAAGCGGATGCTCCCCGCCGCCTACAAACTGGTGCTCGTAACCTAACACAAAGATAGGCTTCCACACTTCTTCCAATGTCATTCCGTAAAGCGCGTCAAGGTATTTATCCTCTACCTTCGGTCTGCCGTCGGGCAGTCTTTCACCCTTCCAAAGCGGCGTTAACTCTACTATTTTTTCCCTGTCGTTAAAGTTCATTTTCATCTCTCGCTTATATTTCAATTTTAATTTCACAAAACGTTCCTGAACCCCTTGCCCAAAACGTCGCTTGAATTAAGTATTAAAGTAAAAGCATGCCTGTCTATTTCTTTTATGTACTGTTTTAAAAGCTTTGCCTGATTGCGCTTTAAAACCGTAACGATCATCGTCTTGCTATCGTCCGTAAACGAACCCTTGCAATCTGAAATTGTTGCGCCTCTGTTTAGAACAGTGTTTATAAACTCGCATACTTCTTTGTTTTTACTTGTCACTATAATAAAGCACTTACTTAAATTGATACTGTCAATCACCGCGTCCACAACAAACGCTTTGAGTAAAAGTCCTAAAAGTGAAAATAATCCGGTTTCAATATTAAAAACAAATATGCTTGCGCCTGCTAAAACAAAATCCGCACATAACAAAGCTTTACCGATATTTAAATTCGTATATTTTTTTAAAATCATTGCAATTATATCAGTGCCGCCTGAGCTTGCATATTCATTGAATATCATTGCGCTGCCCACTGCTGTTAATCCGATTGCAAAAATCAGTTCGAGCATTTTTTCGCTCGTTACAGTATGCGTCAGCGGTATGATTTTTTCAAACAGCAATGTAAACAGCGATAGGATAATACTGCAATAAATTGTTTTGAAAGCGAATTTTTTTCCGAATACTGCCACCCCTGCAAAAAGCAGAATAATATTTGTCACAAGCATATATTCACTTGGGGTAACCTGCGGCACTAACGAAGACAGTATTAAAGCCAAAGCGCTGACTCCGCCTGTTGAAAAATTATTGGGGAATTTGAAAAAATAGATCCCTACGGACATTAGAATTGAACCTAACGTTATAAAAAAGTACGATTTTAGTGCTTTTCGGAATTTTACCGTTGATAAGCCCATTTTTAAATTGGCATCTCCCTAAGCTTATTTATCTTTCCTGCCGTGATTATTGCCTTGTCGGCTTCTTCACCGTGCAAAACCGAAAATACGGATATTAACCGGCTTAAATCTAAGCTTTATGCAATCTTCGGTTTTTAAAGCATATCCGTTCTGTTGTTGAAATTCATTTTTTCATCTTATGAATTATTCTTGCTAAGTACCCCGAATATCTTTATCAACAGCATTATGTAATTTTTTCCTGAGAAGCTTTACCTTTTCATAGTTATAACCGTATCTTTTCTCAACCGTAACCGTAGCGTCCGATAAGATAATAACATAAACATTTGATTTTAAATCAATAAATACCGATTGACCGGTATGTCCGCAATGACCTATCGACCCTTTCGGAAACAACCGACCGGTTTGTGAATATTTACTGTCAACATAAAGAAAGCCGAGTCCTCTGGATTGAGACATTTTTTCCGTATGATTCATTATTGCCTGATCAAACGTTCCCCTTGATACCAAAGGTTCGCCGTGTTTTTGGAGCATCAGCATATATTTTGTAATATCGTCTATATTAGAAAACAGCCCCGCGTTTCCTGCAACGCCGCCTAAAAAACGGCAGTTATAATCGTTAACCAGTCCTCTTTCCGCTTCCGACAGATTACTGTTTACCGCGTCCTTACAATTCAGACAATAGCCGCTTGATTCCATTCCGAGCGGAGTGGCAATCAAGCTGATAAAAAGGCGGTCAAGCCTGTCGCCGAATACCTTTTCTAAAATCTTTCCAAGCAGAATAAATCCCGGACAGCTATAATCAACCTTAGTCCCTACAGGGAAATCACACGGTAACGACAATATATAATTTTGAATATTATCATACGTGTTCCCTTTTTCGCAAAGCGAGCGATGCCCGTAGCCCATTGTATGCGTCAGTAAATGCTTTATTGTAAGCTCCGATTTATCATTCGGACACGGAAAAAAACGGCTTACCTTATCTTCAAACTTCAACAATTTTCTGTCTGCCGCAATCAGCGTAAGCATTGTAGTAACCATTATTTTTGTTACCGACGCCATATCAAAAAGCGTTTTTGAATCAATTGCGTAATCTGCGGAATAAAAACAATCATTCAGTATTTGTTCACCCTTGCCAACCCGTACCGCAATATGATCCGCCAGCCCGTCTTCATGCGCTTTAATAATGCATTCTTCAAGATTACTCATTTTTATCCTCTTTTCTGTGAAAACATCCATTTCCACATTTCGTCGTCTGCAAACGCCCTTTCCCACGAGTTGTGCGCCATATCGGGATATACGGTAAGCTCCGCTTTACCACCGCTGTTGTTTACTGCCGCAACCATATGGACGCTTTCCTCCGGCAGGACGGTTGTATCGAGAGCACCGTGAAATGCCCGAATAGGAATATCCTTAAGCCGTGCGGCGTTCCAGTACATTCCTCCGCCGCAAACCGGAACAAGCGCCGCGAACATATCGGGCCTTGTCATTGCAAGCTGCCACGCGGCATACGCTCCCATACTTACCCCTGTAAGATATATTCTGCTCTTATCAACGCCGCTTTCGTTTGCCGTATTTTCGGCAAAATCAATTAAAGTTTCAAAAAGCTCAAACCACGTATCCCCGCAGCACTGGGGAGCAACTATTTTAGCCGGTATTTTTCTGCCCTTTTCAAGCTCGCCTATCGGTCCTACGTGCGATATTTGCGAAAGCTCAGTTCCCCTGCTGCCCGCGCCGTGCAGATAAATAATAAGCGGTAGGTTACCGTCGGTATTTGGGGAATGGTATAAATATTTAAGCCCTTTGCCGGTTTTTGCGGATATAAATTTTCTTTCGGAAAACAGATTCACTTTAATTAAACCCCTCGCTTATTTTTCAAGCACAACATATCCGCGCGGTCCAAGCTCTATCGTGCCGTCGGATATTTTTTCCGCACCGTTTGAGAAAAGTACCCTGCCGCCCGGTTCCGCGTTAAACCCGGAAGCTGCCTTTTCACGGCTTATATTTCCGATAAATGTTATTTTTTTGCCGTTATATTCCCGCGAAAAGGATAACACCTTTTCCGGCGCAGAATTAACAACCCATACCGTACTTCCGTAACAGAGTATATCGCTTTCAAGCTTTAAGGCGTTAAGCCCTTTCATAATCTCCTGACGGCGAAGACTGTAATCAAGAGTCTCTAAGCCCCTGCGGTCGGTTGTTTCAAACCTGCCCATATGAAAACGGTTTGCAAACAAGCTGTGATATGCTTCGTCCGCAAGCTCGTTTCCGCAGTATACCATAGGTATGCCGTCAAGCAGATAATTGATAACCTCTATCTGCTCCATACCGTTATGCCCCGCCACCTTTTCGGTGCGCTTGGGCCAGTCGGTAACGGTATCGTGGTTATCGATATCAAATATCAGCTTAGCGCCCGACGGTATCTCATTTGCAAGCCTTTCCAAAAAAGCCCTGCATTCCGCCGCGGAAATTTCGCCTGAAAAAGCCTTATATAAATTCACATGCCAGTCAAAGCAATAGGATGAGTCAAATCCCTTAAGCAGGTTGTTCCAGTTGCTGCCCTCGTTTATTAAAACCGAATCGGGCTTGACTGCTTTCATACGCCTGCGCGCCTCTACCCAAAAGTCCGTCGGAACGCCGTCGCCGACATCGCAGCGGAATCCGTCCGCGTCCATCTCGCCGAGATAATATATCATATTGCACATCAGATACTCGCGAAGTCCGTCCGAAGTATAATCAAGATACGGGAAATTCCATTCCGTGCAAATAATATTTCCGTCCCTGTCCTGCCTTGCAAATTCAGGGTGCCTTTTAAGTATCGGTGCGTTCGGTCCTATATGCAGGTAAACCAAATCGAGCAGCACCCTCATACCGAGCCTGTGCGCCTCTTCTATAAACTCACGCAGATCGTCTTCCGTCCCGTATTCGCTGTCAATCTTAAAATAATTGTTCATACGGTACGGGTTTTTGGGGTTATTTGTTTCCGATTTTTTCTGACGTGTACTCCAAAACTCCCTGTTATCAGAGTCGTCTTCTTCAAAAATAGGGCAAAGATACATAACCCTAAAGCCTAAGTCTTTAAGCTTTGGCAGCTCATTCGTTACCGCCCTTATCGTTCCGTCTGCTGAAAATGTTCTTGGGTTTATCTGGTAAACCGCCGAACGGCTGAGCCACTCCGGCGGGCAAACAGCTTTATATTTCATATTAAATCAACTCCATATTCTGTCGTTTGAAAATTCCCTGTTCCATTCGTCGGTAGGCTCAAAATACCCCGGAATATTCGGGTTTATATGCTCCCTTATAACCTCCTCGTTCAGCTCGTCAAAGCCTATGCCGGGCTTTTCGGGAACCTTAATAAAGCCGTTTTCAAATATCGGGTTGTTAATACCCGTTACCATATCCGCCCACCACGGAACATCTACCGAGTGAA
>DLQW01000079.1:0-5485 GCA_002474405.1 Christensenella sp. UBA7597
TCTGGCGGGAAAAAGCATATAAACAGCCGCAAAAGCTTGACGAAAGACGGAAAAAAGTAGTATAATACTTGCGTTATCAAGCAAAAACAGAGGAAAAACAGCATTGAATATTTTCGGCGAAAAGAAAATCAATATCGCGCTGGACGGTCCTGCCGGCAGCGGAAAAAGCACCGTGGCGAAAATGCTCGCCAAAGATTTCGATATTCTTTATCTCGATACGGGGGCGATGTACCGCGCGTTTGCGCTCGGCGCGCTGAGAAGGGGCGTGAACGTAAAGGACGAGGCGGCGACGGGCGCGGTTCTTCCGGAAATTCCCGTACGGGTGAAATACGAAAACGGCGTACAGCATACTTATCTCGGCGGCGAGGACGTTTCGGAAGCCATCCGGAAAAACGAAGTTTCGCAGGCGGCTTCCGACGTTGCGGTGCACAGATGCGTGCGCGAAAAACTGGTGGAAATGCAGCGCGAAATCGCGGCGGAAACGTCCTGCGTTCTTGACGGACGGGACATCGGTTCTTATGTTCTGCCGCACGCCGATTTTAAATTTTACGTTACGGCAAAAGCGGAAGTGCGGGCGAAACGGCGTTATCTCGAATTGCTTGCGCGCGGGCAGAACGCCGACGAAAAAGAGATTCTGGCGCAGATACGCCTGCGCGACGAACAGGATATCGGACGGGAATTCGCGCCGCTGAAAAAAGCTGCGGACGCGACGGAAATCGATACTTCGGACATGTCCGCCGACGAGGTGGCGCAAAAAATAGAGGACATGATTAAAAGCGCTGTCGCGCAAACTTCCGTCAAAGCGGATAAAACGGCGGAAAACGGCGTTAAAAAGGCTGAAAACACCGAAAAAAAGCAGAAAAAAGCGTATCGGATGACGATCCCCGCGAATAAGAAAGGGCGGCACGTGATGCCTTTCATGAATTTTCTGCGCGCGGTGTTTATCCCCGTATATCGCCTGATTTTTCCGTTCAGATGCTACGGCGAAAAAAAGACGAAAGACGGTCCTTGCGTATACGTATGCAACCATTACCGCATCTGGGACCCCGTATATATCGCCCGGACGACGAGCGAGGGGATTCATATTCTTGCCAAGCGCGAAGTGATGGAAAACTGGTTTATGAAGCCTATCTGCAAGAAAATCCGCTGCATATCGGTGAATCGCGACGGAAACGACGTGCGCGCGATAATGAACGCGCTCAAATGCCTGAAAAACGGCGAAAAAGTTTCGTTGTTTCCGGAGGGAACGCGCAATAAAACGCAGGCGGAAATGCTTCCGTTCAAGCCCGGCGCGGCGGCGATGGCAATCAAGGCGAAAGTGCCCGTGGTGCCGGCGGCGATTTATAAAAAGCCGAAGCCGTTCAGAATGGCGCATATTTTATACGGGAAGCCGTTCGAACTGACGGAGTTTTACGATAAAAAGCTGACAGAAGAGGATCTTGCGAAAGCCGACGACATCATCAAGGAGAAAATTCTCGGCTTAAAACGCGAGCACGCGGAATATCTGGCGGCGAAAAAATCGAAAAAGGCGAAGAAGAAATGAAAGTCATCGTGGCGCAGCACGGCGGATTTTGCAGCGGCGTGAAAAACGCCGTGGACACGGCGATGCGGATTGACCCCGAAAATACGTATATTTACGGTGAAATCATTCACAACAAAGACGTGGTGGACGAGATTGAAAGACGCGGCATCAAAACGGTGGAAACGCTTGCCGAAGTGCCGGACGGCGCGCGGCTGATTATCCGTTCGCACGGCGCGGGAGAGGCGATTTTCAAAGAGTGCGCGGCAAGGGGAATCGAAACGATCGATTGCACCTGCGCGTTCGTAAAGCGCACGCAGCGCATCGTACGGGAAAACAGCGAACAAGGAAAGACGATTATCATCGTAGGCGAAAAGACGCATCCGGAGGTAATCGGGCTGACCGGCTGGTGTAAAAACGAAGCGTACGTTATTTCTTCGGAAAACGACGATTTGACGAAAATTCCGGGCGAAAATTGCTGCGTAGTGGCTCAAACCACCTTTTCCGAAGAAAAATTTGAAAAAATTATAAAAAATCTTCGGGAAACAGTGGGAAAAACAGTTGAAGTTTTTGAAACAATTTGTTATACTACTGTTAGTCGGCAAAACGAGGCGCGGAAACTCGCGAAAGAATGCGACGCGATTTTGGTGGTGGGCGGTCTGAACAGCTCGAACACCGGAAAATTGTACGACATCTGCAGAGAAAACTGCAAGGAAGTATTCCGCTTGAAAAACGCATCGGATTTCGATTATAAAAAATTGCAAAGATTTAAAAAGGTCGGTATCGTAACGGGAGCAAGCACTCCGAACGAACAGACCCAGGAGGTTCTCTTAAAAATGGTAACGGAAACAGCAGACAAAGCGACGATGGAACAAGTCGTTGCGAACATGGACAATCAGCAGAGATTCAGAAAGGGCGACATCATCAAAGCCACGATTTCCAAAGCGGACGATCAGGGCATTTCGGTGCTTTTGCCTATGGCGAAGAAAGAAATTCTTCTCGACAAGAACGAAGTGGATTGCGAAACGTACGAGAAAGAGGCTTACGCTTCGAAAATCGGCGACGAAATCGAACTGATGGTTGTCGGAGTAAATCCCGTAAAGCTTTCTCAGAAGCAGATCAAGCAGGCGAAAGAAGAAGAGGCTATGCTTGAAGGGATTAAGGAAGGACAGGAATTTTCCATTACCTGCACCGGATCGAACAAGGGCGGTTTAACCGGCTCGCTCGGTTCGTACAAAGTGTTCGTTCCCGCAAGAGAAATCCGTTCCGGCTATGTAAAAGAGCTGGATAAATACGTAGGCAAAAAGCTGAGACTCAAACTTCTTGAAATCAATACCGAGAAGGGCAAAGAAATCGTTGCTTCCCAGCGCGTTATCATCGAAGCGGAGCGTGCGGCGAAAGAAGCCGAGAAAGCCGCGAAAGAAGCGGAATTCTTCGCAAACGTACACGTTGACGACGTTGTGGAAGGCAAAGTGGAAAGAGTTACGGGCTTCGGCGCGTTCGTTTCCGTAAACGGTTTCGATTGCCTTGCGCGTATCTCCGATATTTCCTGGGGCGAAATCGAATCGGTTACCGACGTTCTTGAAATCGGCAAAACGTATCAGTTCAAAGTACTGAAGCTCGACCCCGCCAACAAGAAAGCGGCGATCGGCTATAAGCAGCTTCAGCCGCATCCTTGGGATCTGGTAGGCGATAAGTACGTCGAAGGCGACGTGATTCACGGCAAAGTCGTTCGTATCGTTCCTTTCGGCGCTTTCGTCGAAGTGGAAAAAGGCATCGACGGGCTTGTGCACGTATCGCAGATTTCTCACGAGTTCCTTGAGAATCCTACCACGGCGCTTACGATCGGACAGGAAATCGACGCGAAGATTCTTCGTCTGAACCCCGAAGAAAGAAAGATGACGCTTTCCATCAAAGCGCTTCTGCCTCGTCCCGAAAGAGAAGATAAGAAGGACGACGAAAAGGGCGGCAAGAAATCGGTGAAAACCACGATCGATCCCGACGAAATGACGTCCTGGACGGACGATAACGAAGGCGGCGCTTCCATTGCCGACCTGATGAAGAATAACTAATCGTTCTGTTCGTTGCCGACAATTAAAAAATAATTTTTACGTTGCGGAAGCCGATACCGGTTTCCGCGTGTTTTTTTATATAAACGATTTCCGATAATAAATCTCATGCCAAACCTGCTTTTTTTCGATTAAAAGCGGGTTTTCGCGTTTATATATACTCTGTAAAAATTATCCGCCGAATCGACAGAGGATGCCGTTCGAACGGAAGGAAGGAGTAACGAAAATGAGTGAAAACGAACAAGTGAAAAACGAAAAACAAGGAAAAATCCGTATTTCCAGCGAAAATATGATGCCTATTATCAAAAAGTGGCTGTATTCCGATAAGGATATATTTCTTCGCGAAATTGTGGCGAACGGCGTGGACGCGATTACGAAATACAAGAAACTCGTGGAAATGGGCGAAGTAAAGCCCGCAGAAGATTCCGCGGAAGAATACAGAATCGACGTACGTACCGACGAAGCGGCGAAAACGCTGACCATCGAAGATAACGGCATCGGCATGACGGAAGAAGAAGTTGAAAAGTATATCACGCAGATTGCGTTTTCGGGCGCGGAAGATTTCCTGCAGAAATACGAAAAGGCTTCCGGCGACGGAATCATCGGGCATTTCGGGCTCGGATTCTATTCGGCGTACATGGTGGCAAGCGACGTGGAGATTTTCACGAAGAGCTACAAGGGAACGCCCGCTGTTCACTGGGAATCGGACGGCAACGCTACTTATAAAATCGGCGCGGCGGAAGAACGCGGCAGAGGTACGAAAATCGTGCTGCATATCGCCGACGAAGAAAAAGAATTCCTGAACGAATACACGATTCGTTCGCTGCTCAGAAAGTATTGCTCGTTTATGCCGTATCCCGTATACCTGAACGCAAAGGGAATCAAAGAGGGCGAAAAGGACGAGAAGGGCAACGAGAAGCAGGCGGACAAGCCCGTAAACAACACGCAGCCTTTGTATCTGAAAGACCCGAAAGAGTGCACGGACGAAGAATACAAGGCGTTTTACCGCGATACGTTCTCAGATTACAACGAACCCTTATTCTGGATTCATCTGAACATGGATTATCCGTTCCGCCTGAAGGGGATTTTGTACTTCCCGAAAGTAAAAGAACAGGTGCAGCTTGAAAAGGGGCAGGTGAAACTGTACTGCAATCAGGTATTCATCGCGGACAATATCAAGGAAGTCATTCCGGAATTCCTGATGCTTTTAAACGGCGTTATCGATTGCCCGGACATTCCTCTGAACGTTTCCCGCAGCTTTTTGCAGAACGACAGACAGGTACAGAAAATCGCGAAACACATTACGAAGAAGGTGGCGGATAAGCTGACGGCGCTTTTCAAAGACGACAGAGAAAGATACGAAAATTGCTGGAAAGATATCGCTACGTTCATTAAATTCGGCTGCCTGAAAGACGAAGAATTTTACGAGAAAGTAAAAGATATCGTTATTTTCAAAAATCTCGAAGGGAAATACGTGCCCGTAACCGATTTCTTCGGCGAGGAAATTTCGGACGAGGACGCGGAAAAGGGCAAGCAGGCGAAAGCGATTTATTACGTATCGGACGAAACGCAGCAGGCGCAGTATATCCGTCTGTTCAAGGACGCCGGTCTGGACGCGATTGTTTGCGACACCTACATCGACCCGCATTTTATCAGTTTTATCGAATACAAGAATCCGAGAAAGTGCCGCTTCGTGCGCATCGACGCGGACGTAGACGCCGCGCTGAAAGCGGAAGGCGAAGTGAAGCAGGACGATTACAAAGATTTAATCGAACTGGTGAAAAAACACCTTGTAAACAAAGACATTGCGGTGAAAGCGGATAAACTGAAAAACGCCGACGTGCCCGCGGTGATCAATGTGGAAGAATTTATGCGGCGTATGTCCGAAATGAACAAA
>DLQW01000079.1:5527-12601 GCA_002474405.1 Christensenella sp. UBA7597
ATTCTACGGAATGACGGAAACCGACGCGATGAAGAACGCAACGCTGGTTCTGAACGTGGCGAACGATACCGTTTCGAAACTGACCGGTTTATCCGAGGAAAAGCAGGAATTTATCGTAAATCAGATTTATTATCTTGCCATGCTTTCGTATAAAAAGCTGTCGCCCGACGAACTTGCGGACTTTATGAAACGCAGCGAAACGTTGCTGGCGGATTACGCGAAATAAACGCCGATAACAAAATAAGCGCTTATAACAACAGAATTTCCCAGAACCGTATCGGAATTATTTCCGGTACGGTTTTTGTATGCCATAAGCGTTTTTTCTTGCGCTTGTCCGTTCTTATTGTACAAGCCGCGGCATATAATGTACAGATGCTTGAATTTTTACCTGTTGCCCTGCGAGACGCCGTAAAGCGGACGGGCATTGAAAACGTATACGAACTCAGGGTGCGCGCGGATTGCGCCGTAACGGCGTGCGTACGCGGAAAATACGCATATTTCGGCGAAAACGGTGCGGTTGCGGAAAGCAAAAACGCTTTCGTGTACGGCGAACGGGAGATTGCCGATATGATTTACGGCGCGGGGAATTACTCCGTGTATTCCGTGGAAGAGCAGCTGCGGCGCGGATTCGTAACGGCTTCCGGCGGCGTGCGCGTGGGCATCGCGGGAGAATACGTATTCGAAAACGGAAAGGTGCTTGCTTTGAAACGCGCGACTTCGATTTGCGTGCGGATTCCGCATCGGGTGCCGGGCGCGGCGACGAAAATTTACGAGGCGACGATGAAAAAAGGCTTAAAAAACGTTCTGATTTTTTCTGCGCCCGGAAGGGGGAAAACCACGATTTTGCGCGACCTTGCGGAAAAAATCGCCGGACGGACGAGCTGCAACGTGCTTGTGTGCGACGAACGGGGCGAAATTGCCTCCTGCGGCTTATTACCGAATGCCGACGTGCTTTCGTTCGTAGATAAAAAGCAGGCGTTTGATATGGCTTTGCGGGCGTTGCGACCGGATGTGATTATTACGGACGAACTTTCCGAGGCGGACTGCGAAGAGGTGAAGCGGGCGATTCGCGGCGGAGCGTACGTGGCGGCAACGGCGCATTATAACGGCGTTTCGGCGCTTCCGGAATCGTTCCGCGGGGTATTCGACGTATACGCGGCGCTATCCGACGAGGGAATCGGGAACATCGAAGGGCTGTACGATAAGAATCTTTTTAAAATCGGCTGATTCTTTTAACGGAAGGAATAAGAACTGCACCGGAGGAAAACAGAGTGGCGAAACTGATTACGGGAATCGCGCTGGTGATATTTTGCGGCTTTTGCGGATACATGCTGACAAAAAAATATCGGGTTCGAAAAGAATTTTATAAGCAATATTACGCTTTTAACCGCGGTTTTTTAAGCGAAATTTCTTTTTCGAGACGACCGCTGGAAATCTGGCTGGAAAAACAACCGCTTTCCGGGGCCTTCGAAACCACCGTGCACGGATTTTTAAATGCATTGAAAAGCGGAGATACGGCGCTGGAATCGTTTGAAGCTCCCGATTTTTTAAGCGAGGACGAAAAGCTTTTTCTTACGGATTACTTTTCGGCACTTGGCAGAGGAGATTCGGAAGGGCAGAAGGGCTATTTCACGGCAGCGGAAAAAACCATTGCCGCTCGTACGGAAAGCGCGGAGAAAGATTGCGCGAGATATTGCGATTTGTATGTAAAAATGGGCGTTTTGCTGGGGCTTACGCTGCTTATTTTGCTGCTTTAATAATTTTCGGGCGTTGCGGAGAGCGGAAATGGATATTTCGATTTTGTTTAAAATAGCCGCCATAGGCATCATCGTAACCGTGATTTGTCAGATTTTAAAGAAATCGGACAGAGACGACGTAGCCACGGTGGTCAGCATTGTGGGGCTTGTAATCGTTCTTACCGTAGCGGTGAGCATGATAGGCGATTTATTCGAAGAAATCAGACGGATTTTCGATTTGACATAGCGGCGGTGCAGGCGATTGAACGGAGCGGCGAAAACTATTATGACAGACACAATAATTATGCGTGGCAGAGTAATGAGGGGAGCACGGGAGAAAAAATGGAAATTTTTAAAATCGTCGGCGTAGGATTCGTAACGGCAATTTCGGCTATTTTATTAAAGCAGACGAAGCCGGAACTTGCTTTTGCCGTAACGATTGCGGGCGTTATCATCGTACTGATGCTTTCCGCAACGCTTCTGGAACAGACGATCGGCGCACTTGATTCCGTCTCGAAGCTGACGGGAGTGGAAAACGGTCTGGTGAAAATACTTCTGAAAATCGTCGGAATCGGCTATCTTACGGAATTTGCCGCGGGAATTCTGCAAGACTTCGGCGCGCCGGGCGTTGCCGATAAAATCGTACTCGGCGGAAAACTTACGATTGTAGCCGTATCGCTTCCTTTGATTTTTCGCGTGCTTACGGTGCTGAATGCGTTTCTGGGGCTGATATGATCGGGTTGAATCTGCTTTTCAATCAAAAGAAAAACCGCTATCGGAAAAAGAAGATATTATGCGGCGCGCTGCTTGTTTTTTCTTTGTTTTTTCTGTTGTGGCTGTTGCCTGCGGGGCAGACCGTCCGGGGAAACGGAGAAGCGGGCGCAGACGACAGAAGCGGAAAAGACGCGCTGAACGAAAGCATTTACGAACAAATCGGCAAGCTGGATCTGGAGGGTTTACAGCAATATCTGAACGGACTCGGCGGGTTTGACGATAAAAGCATTGCCGAACGGCTGATTTCCTATATCGGCGGCGACGAAATAGCTTACGGCGATTTTTTCACGCAACTGAAATCCGTATTTTTCAAAGACATCCAAGAAATGCTTCCCGTGTTCGCCACGATGGGCGCGGTGGCGTTGCTCGGCGGCGTTTTTACGGCAATCCGAAGCTCTTCCGGGGCGCAATCTACCGAAAACGTTACTTTTCTCGTTACTTTTTCCGCCGTGCTGCTGCCTGTTCTGACAACGGTAACCGCATGTTTTACGGCGGCGAAAAGCGCGCTCGATTCGGTTGAAAAGCAGATTCAGCTGATATTTCCCGTACTGCTCACCTTGATGAGCGTCAGCGGAAAAACCGCGACCGCGGCGGTTTATACGCCTGCCGCAGCATTTGTTGCCACGGGCGCGGTTTCGCTTGTGAGGCGCGTTTTATTTCCCGCATCCGTGGCGATTGCCGCTTTTTCCGTAGCAGGAAATTTATCGCCGCAATTAAAAATCAATCGCTTCGGAGCGTTTTTCAAAAGCGTTTATAAATGGCTGATCGGAATTATGATTTCGGTGTTCGGCATCTTTTTTACTGCGCAGGGACTCGGCGCGGCGGCGTACGACAATGCGGCGAGAAGGGCGGCAAAGTACGCCATCGGCGCGGGTGTGCCGATTGTGGGCGGATTTTTATCGGGCGGATTCGACTTAGCGCTGGCGGGCAGCGCTTTAATCAAAAACTCGGTAGGGTATCTCGGCATGTTGTTGCTTCTTGCCGTGCTTTTAAAGCCGCTGGCGATGCTGATTGCGGTAAACGTGCTTTTAAAATTCACCGCCGCCGTTACGCAGCCGCTCGGAGATCAGCGCATTTCCGATTTTCTCGGCGAAACCGCCGACAACGCGAATTATTGCCTTGCCGGCGTTCTGATGACGGCGTTCATGTATTTCGTGATGCTGCTGCTTTGCGTGTGCTGTTCGGAGGCGACGATATGAGCGAATATTTATTCGTCGTATCCGGTACGGTAATCATCGCGGCGATTCTTACGGCAATCGCGCCGGAGGGAAAAATTTCAGGCGTGGTAAAAACGGCGGTGAAGCTGGTTTGCCTGATCGTCATCGCCGAACCGATCGCAAAATATTTCGTTTTATCGGGAAAAGGCGAAGAACCGACGATTTACGACAAAAATATTTTTGACGAAACGGTTATAACCGCCGATGAGGATTTCATAAAATATTGCAGTGAACTGAGAATCGCCGAAACGGAAAAAGCAATCGAAGCGGTGCTTTCCGATGAGTACGGACTGACGGCAAGCGTAACGCTTTCGTGGCAGACGGATGAGGACGGGCGCATCGGAATTCTCGGCATCTTTATTGAAACGTCTGCGCCGGCGGAGAAAAGCGTGCGGGAAAAAATCGAACGAGAACTCGGCGAAAAATACGGAACAACGGTAACTTTCGGCACGGAAAAACAGGCGAAGAAAAACGACGGGGAAAGCAGCTGAAAAGAAACGACAAGGAGGGCGCAAATCGCATGAAAAAAACGAAATTCACGAAAGAAAAGCTGCGCGACGTGCTGCTGGTTTCCTGTCTGGCGCTTCTTCTCGTGTTTGCGGTGTGGAAGATTTTTTATACCCCCTCGTCCGCTTCCCGCTTTTCTGCGGGCAATGCTGGCACAAGCGCGGCGGCGACGGATTCGGCAAGCGAAAAAGAAAAAAGCCTCGCCGCGTTTTTATCGGAAATGGACGGCGTAGGAACAGCCGAGGTGAGAATCTGCGAGGACGAAAACGGCGTTCTGAGCGTGGCGGTGGTATGCGACGGAGCGAAAAACATTCTTGTCAATTCCAACATCCGCGAAGCGGTTTCGGCGGCGCTGGGCGTAGACGAAAAAAACGTTAAAATCTATCCGAAAAGCAAATAAAGCGGCATTTACGCTTTCGGCGGTTTAAATCAGATAAAAAATAAAAAAGTAAAAGGAGAAAACACTTATGGCAAAAACTCTCTCTAACAAAAAGAAAATCATCGTGATGTCGGCGCTTGTGCTGTTGCTTGCGGTAACGGCGGTGTTCAATTTCGTGCTTGCCGATACAAGCGCGAACGTAAATGCGAACGAACCCGTAACGGCGGCGAATTATTTTGCCGCATACCGTTCCGAACGGACGACGACGAGAAATGAAGAACTTACGCAGCTCGACGGCGTGATCGCGCTGTATCAGCCGGGTGACGCGAAGTATGAAGAAGCCACGAAGATGAAAATGGAAATCGTTGCGGCGATGGAAAAAGAACTTGTGGTGGAAACGATGGTGAAAGCAATCGGCTTTTCCGACGCCGTGGTAACGGTATCGAGCGATTTCGACAGCGTGAACGTATTTATCGATACGCCGGAACTTACCTACGATTCCGCGCTTTCCATTTACACCACGCTGAAAAACGAAACGGGCATTTCGCCAGAAAAGATTCGCATCGTACCCATCAATTCGGCGAACTGAAACGAATAAATATACGTTTTTTGCCGCGCTGCGGGTGAAAGAACGGTTATAAACGAATAAAAAATAAAAAAAGAAGCAAACTTAGGCAAACAATTTGCGTTAAAACAGTAGAAATCTTCCGAATAATGTGCTATAATATTAGCGTAAACAATTATTCGGGAGATTTTTTGCAATGTCTAATTATAAATTCGGAGCAAAAGGCGAAGGCAAAGGAAAGGTTGTATATAATGCCGGAATCATCAACGGCATCGTTGCGCTTGCCATCAACGAAGTGGAGGGCGTGCGGCTGGTTTCCGGGAAGCGCAGAGGAATTTCTCTGTTTCCCGAAAAAGACGGCGTTTATGCAGACGTTTCCGTCAGCGTGCATTACGGACATAACGTGCCCGAACTTGCTTATCGGATTCAGCAATCCATTAAACAGAACGTGGAAACGATGACGCGTTACACCGTAAAGAAAGTGGACGTGCATATTCAAGACGTAGTGTTTGACGAATTGCCCGTGAAGGCGGAGCCGAAGAGCGCGGACGCGGCGGAAAACACGGCGCCGGCGGAAGAACGGGCGGCACAGAATTAAAACGGAAGAAAAAATTTTACAGAGGTATTTATGAGAAACGACTGTCGCGAAGCGGCGATGTGCGTGCTGTTTGCCGAGCAATTCAACGAGGAAGGCTGCACGAGAGAATTTATCAACAGAGTTTATAAGAAGTTCAATATCGAAAAAAAAGAAGAACTGGAATTTGCGGACGCGCTGTTAAACGCGGTGAGCGAACATCGCCCGGAAATTATTTCCACGATAGAGGCGGCTTCGCATCACTATCTCGAAAACCGTATTTATCCTTTGGATAAGTGCGTTCTGATGCTTGCCGTGGCGGAAATTTTATATTTCGACGACAAGGAAATTCCTCCCGTGGTTTCGGTTGCGGAAGCAACGAATCTTGCGAAAAAGTATTCGGGCGATACCGCCGCCGATTTCGTAAACGGCGTGTTATCGGGTATCATCAATAAAAAAGCGAACTGAACGACAAGGAATTTTGAATGAATCTTTACGGATTCGCGCGATTTTTCGGGCGGAACGAGCAAATATTCGGGCAGAACAATCAAATGAAAATCATTGACGGAAAAGCGCTTGCGGCAAAACTGCGGGCGGAATTGAAAGAACAGATAGAAAATTTCGGCGAGCCGATCACTCAGGCGGTGGTGATTGCGGGTGAAAATCCCGCGTCGCAGGTATACGTGAGAAACAAAGTGAAAGCCTGCGCCGAAGTCGGCGTGCGTTCGGTTTCGCGTATTCTTCCGGAAAATTGCACGCAGGAAGAGCTGGAAACGACTCTTACGGAACTTGCGGACGACGAAAGCATAAACGGCATTTTGTTACAGCTGCCGTTGCCTGCAGAACTGGACGAACGCGCGGCGCTGAAAAAGATTCCCGTGGAAAAGGACGTGGACGGATTCAGCGAAGAAAACGTAGGAAAACTTGCCATGAATCGGGGCGGAATCGCGGCGTGCACTCCGCTCGGCGTGATGAAAATGCTGGAAAGCGCCGGCACGGAAATTTGCGGAAAGCGCGCCGTGGTGATAGGAAGAAGCAACACGGTGGGCAGACCGATGGCGATGCTTTTGCTGAATGCGGACGCCACCGTAACGGTTTGCCACAGCAAAACGCAGAATCTGAAAGAAATCTGCCGCGAAGCGGATATTTTAATCGCCGCGATCGGCAAGAAAAAATTTGTAACGGCAGACATGGTGAAGGACGGCGCGACGGTAATCGACGTGGGAATCAACCGCGACGAAAACGGAAAGCTGTGCGGCGACGTGGATTTCGAGAACGTAAGCAAAAAAGCAGGCGCGATTTCGCCCGTACCCGGCGGCGTG
>DLQW01000011.1 GCA_002474405.1 Christensenella sp. UBA7597
AGCTGTCTGCGAAGCAGACTGAAGAGGACGTATTTTTCAAATCCCGCCCTCTCATGGGCAAATCCCGCAACAAATCTTACAAAAGAACGGCTTTTTTCAAAAAATCCGCGCCGTCTTTTTCCTTACTCTATTCCATCAAGTTTCCGCAGCGAAGTGAGGCTTTTCTTATGTTACATGCAATCAAAGAAAAATTCAAAGAGAGTTTATCCTCGGTATTGCCGGTGGCGCTCATCGTCGCAATTTTGGCGGCGACGGTTGCCCCCGTCGATTCGGGGATTTTTTTGTCGTTCTGCGCGGGCGTTCTGCTGCTGGTTCTCGGCATGGGGCTGTTCACGCTGGGCGCCGATTCGTCCATGCTGGAAATCGGCAAAAAGGCGGGCACGAAGCTTACGGAAAGCAAAAAAATCTGGCTTATCGCGTTTGTCAGCTTCGTTATCGGCGTCATCGTAACGGTGGCGGAGCCCGATTTGCAGATTCTCGCCGCGCAGGTAGAGGGCATAAAACCGATGGCTTTAATCCTTTCCGTCGCCGCGGGCGTGGGCATTTTCTTAACGGCGGCGATGCTGAGAATCGTTTTCGGCATTTCCTTTAAAATCATGCTCGCCGTGCTGTACCCGCTGGTATTCGTGCTTGCTCTGTGCTTTGTGGATAAAAGCTTCTGGGCGCTTGCGTTCGATGCGGGCGGCGTTACCACAGGACCGATGACGGTGCCGTTCATCATGGCGCTCGGCGTTGGCGTGGCGGCGATACATAAAGGTAAAAAAGGCAACGATTCGTTCGGTCTCGTCGCGCTGTCCAGCATCGGTCCCGTCATCGCCGTGCTCATTCTCGGCATGCTGTTCGAAGTGAGCGGCAAAGATCTCGGCGCCGCGGTGGTCGCGCCCGAAACCACGCGCAACGTTCTGAAAGATTACGGCGCGGGGCTTGTGGAATATTTAAAGGAAGTAGGGCTGGCGCTCTCGCCCATCGTGGCGTTTTTCCTGTTGTTCCAGCTGTTCACGCGCGCCTTCACGAAGCGTCAGGCAATCAAAGTGGGCGTAGGGCTTATTTACACGTTCGTCGGGCTCACGCTGTTCCTCACGGGCGCCAACGTCGGCTTCATGCCCGTCGGCGCAAAGATGGGCGAAACGCTCGCGGGAATCGCGGGCGGCTGGCTGCTGGTCCCCGTCGGCGCGATCATCGGCTACTTCATCGTGGCGGCGGAACCCGCCGTATACGTGCTCAATAAAGAAGTGGAACATACCAGCGCGGGCGCCGTTACTGCAAAGGCGATGAACCGCGGACTCTGCGCGGGCGTGTCGTTCGCCGTGGCGCTGGCGTTTTTCCGCATCATCGCGGGCTTCAACATCATGTGGGTGCTGGTGCCGGGCTATGCCGTCGCGCTGATTTTAATGATTTTCTGCCCGTCGATGTTCACGGGCATCGCGTTCGATTCGGGCGGCGTGGCAAGCGGCGCCATGGTGTCCTCGTTCGTACTGCCCATGGCAAAGGGCGCCTGCGAAATTCTCGCGCCGGGGCAGACGATGACGCTCGCGTTCGGCTCGGTCGCGCTCGTCGCGCTCGCGCCGCTCATCTCCATTCAGATACTCGGCGTAACCTACAAACGCAAAACGGCGATTTACAAGCGCACGTTCTTAAACGAGGAAGATACCTTCCTTAATTTCGAAGCGGACTGACGGGGAAACGAATATGGAAAAAGGCAAAACGGTATTGAAAAAACTGCAATCGAAAAAATCTTCGCGCACGGCGGAACGCGCGGGCAACGGCGCGGCGGAACGCGGCGCCAATTTAAAAGCCCTCGTCGGCATCTTATCCCTGCGCGACGCGGAAAAGCTCACGGAACTCGTCAACGGCTCCTGCGCGGCGCTTTCTTACGAAGCGGACGCGAAAGGCACCGCGCGCAGCTCGGTTCTCGATTATCTGGGTTTGGGCGAAACGGAGAAAAAAATCGTGGTATCTCTTTTCCCGGAACGCGCGGAAGAAGCGGTGCTCAAAGAAATTCGCGAAAACATGTCGCTGTATCTGGCGGGAAAAGGCATCTGCTTCACGGTGCCGCTCACGGGCGCGTCGGCAATCGTGGCGAACGCCCTGAAAAAAAGCGTTTCCGATACGGAAAAAAACGGAGGTAAAAAAGTGAAAACGCAAAGAGAGTATACGCTCATCGTAACCGCAATGCAAAAGGGGTTTGCCGAAGAGGCGATGGAAGCCGCGCGCACGGCGGGCGCCGCGGGCGGCACGGTTCTCACGGCGGCAACGCTCGGCGATAAAAAAGCGGAACAGCTCATCGGCGTAACGCTGCAGAAAGAAACGGACGTCCTGCTGATTCTCGCCAAAAACGACGGCAAAGACGCGATTACCGAAGCGATTTTAAAAAAAGTCGGCTTAAAAACGGACGGCGGCGGCGTCGTTTTCACGCTTCCCGTCGATAACCTCGTGGGCGTGGGCGGCGTGGGGCTGCGTTCTCCCGAAAAATCCGCGGACGAAGATAAATCCGCCGACGAGGAAAAAACCGCAGAAGCGGAGTAAAAACAAGACTTCCGGGAAGATGAAAATCAAACGGGTATTGTGTCGAAAAAGTTTACAAGAAGTGAAAAAAAATCACAAAAAAAAGTTTTTTTCGCATTTTTTCGGGGTTGCGTTTGACAATTCCCAAGAAGTATGGTATAGTGTAGACAAGCTCGCGAGGGCAGACAAAACTCCATAACGTAAAAGCCGATATATGTTCCCTGAAGTGGTGGGAATGTCTCTACCGCAGTACCCGAAAACCAACTGCGACTATCGAGCGGTTTTTCCTTTTTCTTTTTTTTATAAAGGAAGAGGGAGAAACGGTATTGGCGAAGAAAACCGCGTTTTCTCGCCTTTTATTTTTTTACAGGCTCAGACAAGCAGACGGCTGAAACAACGTCGGGATCACGAAGGAGAGGGTTTTACGAAATGAAAGCGTTGGAAGAAAAAATACTCAAAGAAGGGCAGGTACTTCCGGGCAACGTCCTGAAAGTCGGTTCGTTTCTCAATCAGCAGGTAGACGCGGTATTTTTAAAAGAAATGGCGAAAGAAACGCGCCGCCTGTTTTCAGACGGGAACATCACGAAAGTGCTCACCGTAGAAGCTTCGGGCATCGCGTTCGCCACGGCGGTGGCGATGGAACTGGGCGTGCCCATGGTCTTTGCGAAGAAGCATCCTTCCGCAAACGTTTCGGGCGAGCAGTACAGCGCGGCGGTATATTCCTACACGCACAAACAAACCTACAACGTGGCGGTAACGAAAGATTATCTTTCTTCTGCCGACAGAGTGCTGATTACCGACGATTTTCTTGCCGGCGGCAACGCTTTGAAAGGGTTGATCGATATAGCGAATCAGGCGGGCGCCGAGGTAGTGGGCTGCTGCGCGGAGATTGAAAAGGGCTTTCAGGGCGGCGGCGACGAGCTGCGCGCGAAGGGCTATAAAGTGGAATCCCTTGCAATCATCGAAAGTATGAACGAAAGCGAAATTTCGTTCAGAAAATAAAAACGTATTAAATTTTTTTGGCCTGCGGCGAAAAAACGTCCGGGCAAAGGAGAAAAAATCTATGAAGAAACTTGTATCTCTGGCTCTTTCGGCTGTGATGGCATGCGGCGTTACCGCCGCGCTTGCGGGATGCGGCGAGGAAAAATCCTCCTTCGAAAAGGTAAACAAAGCGGACCTCAAAATCGGTCTTATCACGCTTCACGATACCTCTTCCACGTACGATAAGAACTTCATCGAAGCGATGTACGAAGCGGCTGAAAACAAAGGTCTTACGAAAGAACAGGTACTTCTTGTAACCGGTATCGACGAAACCGAAGCTTGCTACAACGCGGCGAAAAACCTTGTTTCGCAGGGCTGCCAGGCAATCTTCGCCGATTCCTTCGGGCACGAAGATTATATGATTCAGGCTGCGCAGGAATATTCGAACGTCCGTTTCTGCCACGCTACCGGCACGAAAGCGCACACGCTCAACATGGATAACTTCTCCAATGCTTTCGCTTCCATTTACGAAGGCAGATACCTTGCCGGTATCGCCGCAGGCATGAAGCTCAACGAAATCGGTTCTACCGCTGCCGATCACGTAATGGGTTACGTAGGCGCGTTCCCTTACGCCGAAGTGGTTTCCGGTTACACCTCCTTCTATCTCGGCGCTAAGTCCGTTTGCCCCGACGTTACCATGAAGGTTCGTTACACCGGTTCCTGGTACGATACCGATATCGAACACGATACCGCCGAAACGCTGATCAAGAAAGACAACTGCAAGCTGATTTCCCAGCACGCCGATTCTTACGGCGCCCCCAACGCCTGCGAAGAAAACAACGTTCCCAACGTTTCCTACAACGGCAGCACCAAGGCGCAGGGTCCCAACAGCTACATCATTTCTTCCAGAATCAACTGGGCTCCTTACTTCGAATACATGATGGATTGCACGATGAACGGTGAAAAGATCGACGCCGACTGGACGGGCACGATCGCTACCGGCTCGGTAGAACTCATCGACCTCAACACTTCCGTTGCTGCGGAAGGCACGCAGGCGGCGATTGACGCGGCTAAGGCAGAACTTGAAAACGGTACCCGTTTCGTATTTGCCAACTTCACGTATGGCGGCGGCAAGACCCTTACGACGGAACTCCTTGCGGACGTAGATACGGACGAAAATTACACTGCCGATACGAAGGTTGTGGAAGATAAGAAAGGCAAGCCGGTATTCATGGAATCCAAATTCCGCTCCGCTCCTTACTTCGAATTGAGAGTGGACGGCATCACCGAACTTCAGAATGCCGCTAACTAATCGGAAAAAATATTGAACACAAAGGAAAGGGCGGAGATTTTCTCCGCCTTATCCTGCTTTATTAAATGATTTTTTCTGTCCGTCTTATCGGACGGGCTCAACGGAGGTAGCGCGTGGAAAGAGAAATTGCGCTGGAAATGAGAGGCGTTTCGAAGTATTTCGGAAGCGTCGTGGCAAACAAAAACGTAAATCTCAAAGTGTATAAAGGCGAGATTTTAGCCGTGCTCGGCGAAAACGGCAGCGGCAAAACCACTCTGATGAACATGATTTCGGGCATCTATTTCCCGGATGAAGGGCAAACGTTCGTCGGCGGCGAAGAGGCGGTCATCCGCTCCCCGCAGGACGCGTTCGCGTATAAAATCGGCATGATTCACCAGCATTTCAAACTGGTGGACGTATTCACCGCCGCGCAGAACATCGTTCTCGGCGTGAAAAACGAACCGAAACCCGTAGACGACAAAAAGAACGCTTTTTCGAAATTTTTCGCGAAAATCGGCAGAAAAATGGAAAGCGGCTTGTACAAGAAAAAGGAAGTCGCCGCGCAGGTGAAAGAAATCGCCGATAAATACGGTTTCGAAATCGATCCCAACAAGAAAATTTACGATATGTCCGTCTCGGAAAAACAGACGGTGGAAATCGTAAAGGTGTTGTACCGCGGCGCCAACGTGCTTATTCTGGACGAGCCCACCGCCGTTTTAACCCCGCAGGAAACGGAAAAACTGTTCGCTGTGCTCCGTAAAATGAAAGAGGACGGCAAGTCCATCATCATCATCACCCACAAACTCAACGAAGTGCTTGCCGTATCCGATCGCGTGGCGATTTTAAGAAAGGGCGAATCCGTGGGCGAAATCGCTACGAAAGACGCCGACGAAAACAAACTCACCGAATTGATGGTGGGCAAGAAAGTGGCGCTCAACATCGAACGCAGCATGCCCGAAAATTGCGAGGACAGGCTGGAAATCAAAGGCTTGAATTTAAAAAACCGCGACGGCGTAAAGGTACTGGATAACGTTTCGTTCACGGCGAAATCGGGCGAAATTCTCGGCATCGCGGGCATTGCGGGCAGCGGGCAGAAAGAACTGCTGGAAGCCATCGCCGGCTTGCAGAAGCTGGAAAGCGGCGATATGATTTTCCACAACCCCAAAAAGGATAAGCCCGTAACGTTCTTCCACAAAGATCTGCACCGCGTGAAAGAGCTGGCGAAAGAGGGCGCGTTCCGCTACGAAAACGGCGAAACCGTCGATTTTACGGGCAAGTCCGATAAAGAAATCAAAGAACTCGTCAACGCGGGCAAAGTGCTTTTCAAAGAGGACGAAATCATCGATCTGAAAGATAAAACGCCTCTGCAAATCCGCGAACTTGGCATCCGCCTTTCGTTCGTTCCCGAAGATCGCCTCGGCATGGGGCTCGTCGGCAATATGGACATCGTGGATAAC
>DLQW01000050.1:0-2113 GCA_002474405.1 Christensenella sp. UBA7597
GAAAACCCCGCGTTTTCCCTGTGGTTCGAACGGCTTTGGAAGGATCTGAATGTATGAAAAACACCGTATACACCAAAGAACATTTGTTATATTTAGCGTCCGTACGGCGCAAAAACATCGCCGTCATTCTCGCCCGCGCGCTGATTCTTCTCGCCCTGCTCGGCATATGGGAACTCGCCGCGCGCCTGAACTGGGTGAATCCGTTCGTAACCTCGTCTCCCTCGCGCGTAGCGAAAACGCTGGGCGAACTGTACCGCGCGGGCACGCTGTTTTATCATATCGGCGTAACGCTTTCCGAAACGCTGATCGGCTTTTTCATCGCCGTCGCGGGCGGGTACGTTCTGGCGCTGCTGTTATGGTGGAGCGACGGCGCGCGCCGCACCGCCGAACCGTATCTCGTCGTCATCAACGCGCTGCCCAAAATCGCGCTCGGTCCGCTCGTCATCATCTGGTTCGGCACCGGAAAAGAAGCGATTATCTGCATGACCGTGCTGGTGGGCGTCATCGTAGCCACCATGAACATGCTGGGCGGATTTATGGCGACGGACGAAAACAAACTGCTGCTTCTCCGTTCGCTGGGCGCCGACAAAATGCAGATTCTGTTAAAGCTCGTGGTGCCCTCGTCGCTCCCCGCGTTCATTTCCATGCTGAAAATCAGCGTGGGCATGGCGTGGATCGGCTCGATCATGGGCGAATACATCGTTTCGAAAGCGGGCATCGGTTATTTAATCGTGTACGGCGGGCAGGTTTTCAAACTCGATCTCGTCATGGCGTCGGTGTTCGTGCTGTGCGTGCTTGCCGCGGGCATGTACGCCGTGGTGGCTGCGCTGGAAAAAATTTTCGTAAAATCCCGCGAATCGTAAACAAAACGAATCGCCCGAAAAAAGAATAATACTCGCCCGACGCATGCGCCCCGCAAGCGTAAAAACCACAATCGCGCCTTAGCCCGCACGCAAACAAGCAAACAAAGAAACAAGCAAGCACACCCGCCTGCGCGCGCCGCAAAACTCTTTTTTACAACGCAAAACCGCCGCCGGAGCAATTCTCCGACGGCGGCTTATTTTTCTTATTTTTTATTGCTTTATTCCGCAGCTCTTATGCCTTCGCAAACAGCAGGTGCTTGAACAGCAGCAGCCATACGAGGTCTACCCAGCCGAAAACGATACCGAAAGGAATCGTAAGGATAGCGAAGATCAGCGTAGGCAGCGTGGGGCGCGACATATACGCCGACCAGCGAACGCAAAGTTCCACCACCCAGTTCACACCGGGAATCAGCATCAGAATAATCTGAACCAACATGTTCTGCTTATAAAACCATTTTGCCATAAAATCCTCCTCGCCCTTCGTTTTGTTATCGTATTCTGCAACCGGGGCGTTTTACCTTTTTTATTTTATCACAAAACCTCGGTTTTGTCAACGCTTCGAAGTATATATTTTCGCGCTTTTTTCACAGAAAAGCGCCCGTTTTTTCAAAACCCGCTCCGTTAAATGTTTTCAAAGAGCCAAAACCAAAAAACCGCAGCCGCCGCCCGTCAAAGCGTACCGCCGCGCCGCCGTGCACCCCGGTTTTTCCCGCGCCGATTCGTTGCCTTTACCTTTGCACTCTTCCCGCGCCGTCGCCGCCCGCAAGCGCCTCTATTTCCGCCTCGTCCGCCAGATTGACGTCGCCGTCTATCGTGTGTTTTATCGCCGCGGCAGCCACCGCGAAATCCAGCCGCTTCTGTTCGTCCGCGTACTTGTTCGCCGCAAAAATATACCCCGCCGCAAACGCGTCGCCGCCGCCCACTCTGTCCACAATCGGGTGCAACTCGTACCGCTTCGAAACGTAGTATTTCCCGCCCGCGAAACACGAAGCCGCATACCCGTTGTCGTCTGCCGAGCGCGAAATCCGGTCGGTAAACACCACGCACGAAAGGCGGAATTTCTCCGCCAGCGCGCGCATCGTTTCCTCTTCCGATTCGCATTGCAGCCCGTACACGTCCAGCGTCTGCGGCGCGTTGGAAATGAGTACGTCCACATACGGCGTGAGTTCTTTCATCGCCGCGCGGGCAGCCTCTTTCGTCCACAATTTCGCACGGTAATTCGGGTCGAACGAAACGGTCAGCCCCGCTTC
>DLQW01000050.1:2131-18412 GCA_002474405.1 Christensenella sp. UBA7597
TCACCGCAATTTTGCAAAGTTTCAGCGCGTTTTCGGAAATGCCCGCCGTAATGCCCGTAAAGTGAAACCACGTGGCGCCGCGAAAAATCTCGTCCCAGTTAAAATCGGCTTCTTCCGCCAGCGCGATCGCCGAATCCGCGCGGTCGTATACCACTTTCGAAGCGCGCACCGAAGAGCCGCGTTCCAGATAGTAAACGCCCATCCGGTTGCCGCCGCGCGCGATGTGTTCCGTGCACACGCCGAAACTTTTCAGCACGGAAACCGCCCCGTCCGCCACCGCGTTTTGGGGCAGTTTCGTTACAAATTCCGCAGGTATGCCCAGCTGCGCAAGCGAACACGCCACATTGCTTTCCGCCCCGCCGTACGTCGCCTCGTATACGGGCGTTCTGCCGATGCGATTGTGATTTTGCGGCGTCAGCCGCAGCATAATTTCCCCGAACGTTACAACTTTCATCGTTTTTTACCTGTTATCCGTATTTTTTGTTTTCAATGACGCCGAAAGCAGAATTATCGACGGTACATTCCTTTGATTTGCACGCCGAAAGGCACGTTTTGCGCATTTTCTACGGTAAACCGCAGATACGTATCGCCGTTTTTCCATGCCCGCACGTTTCCGCCGCCGAACAACGCCGTATTCAGATCGCTTTGCATAATGCCGTTATATGCGCCGAAAATCAATCCGTTTGTCGCCGCCGCTATATCGAACGTAACCTCGCACTCCTCGCCCGTCAGCAGTACGCGCTTCGTTTCCGAACCCTTCGTTTCGCCGCGATTCACATATTCCGCTTTCACCGAGATTTCTTTTCCCGCATCCCCCGCGAACGCAATCGCCAGCTTCGTACCCGAAACGTCCGCTTTCGGAGCAAGCACAAATTCCCGATACGCCTTTCTTGCCGAAAACGCAAAATCCTGCGTGTATTCGGTTGCGTTTCTGTTCAGCGTCGGATACAACGACGTTTCCGAGCCCGCGAACACGTTCTCCAGCGCGCGCCGCACGATTGCCGTTACCACAATCTTATAGCCTTTATAAAGCCGCGGCGAATCCGTCGGCGTATAACTTTCGTCCGCGTTCATCGCCCCGATACTTTCAACGTTGATTTTTCCGCCGTACTTCGTATTGATAATTTCGGAATATTCGTTGTCTTTTTCCGTAAGCGATTTGCCGATTACCGTGTTTTCGATAAACTCAACCAGTTTTTCCGCTTCGAAAAAATCATAGCCGGTATACGGAATTTCCGCAAGCAGTTTTCGGTAAGCGGCTTCGCTGTACACGCCGTCCGCGGTTTTGCCGCACAAAATCTGCGCAATCGCCGTTTTCATTTTCTGCACGTTGCCTGCCGAGGAAAACGCTTCGTAAGAAGCCTCCGTCAATCCTTTTCCCCATTGCCACACTTTTTCGGCAACGGGCGTTTCAATCAATGTCGGCACTATCCCCGCTTGCTTAATTTTATAATATTCGCCGTTAATTGCGCCGCTGAATTTCAAGCAAGTGTTATCATCAAAAAAATTGTCGTCCCCCGAATTCTGAATCGACTTCTGATATTCTTTGATATCGCCGATGTCCGCGTTTGTTACTTCCGTATCCGTCTGTTTTTCGGCAAGGAGCGTTTCGGAAGATACTTCCGCCGCGTTGCCGCCGAAAGCATAATTTTGTTCGCCGTCTTTCAGGGGCAGCGTTGCGGCGTTCCCCCGCGCGTACGAACCGTAAACGTAAACAAGGCGAAAGAAAATATCCTGCGTAAGAATAGAAATCTGACGGTCGAGCAATTCTTCAAACGTTTTCGTTTCGCCGCGCTCGTTGGTGTAACCCGATTTTACATAGGAGAATTTCACGCCCTGAAAACATTCGGAAGCGGATTTCAGCGCAGCGGGCTCGGAGTCGTTTTCGGTATACCCGCAAACCGAGCAGACGTTTCTGCCGCCGCTATAAATATGCACCGATTTTTCGCCCGATTTTCCGCAAGTTTGGCACAGTTGCCAATGCCCCGATTCGTCGCATTGATAGGTCTCGCCGAAAGAATGCGTATGCGTTTCTTCCCCGTTCGGTTTTTCGTTTCCGTCGCCGGAACTACCCGAACAGGCGGCAAACGAAAATAGCAGACACGCCGCCGTTACTGCCGCGAAAAACTTGCTTTTTTTCATTGTTTTAATAATCCCCCTCGGAGTTTATTTTCCTCTTGTTGCCGCACGGAAATTCCCCATCGAAAAACCGCGGAAAACAATCCCTTCCGGCGCCCTTTTCAGAACCGCCTCCGCGGAACAACGCCGTTACTTGTTTTCAATCAGGTGCCAGGCAAACCCGCAGATTTCTTCGTTCAGATAGGCAAAATAAATATGCCCCGATTCGTCGCGCTTGAACGACGATTCGTCAAACGTGAAGCCGGCCGCCCTGATTCTCGCCATCGCGCGTTCCGCGTTCGTGGTGCCTATCGCCACGTGCCCGCATCTGCCTCTGCCGCCGTTTTTCATCAGCTCCGCCTTATCTTCCGCAAACACGCTGACGGGCGTTTCGCGCGGTTCGAATCCGAACGCCTTTTTTAAAAGTTCCGCACCCGCAAACGCCTCTTTGTCTCCCGCGCAGTTTATCCCGATATGCGCCACGGAATACCCCAGCATTTTCTTCGTCGCCTTTTCGCACAGCGCCGTAATCCCCGCGTAATCTCCGTTTTTCATCAGCGTTTCCGGCGTCAGCCAGCTGCCGCCGCAACACACGACTTTTTTAAACGCGAGATACCCGTTCAGGTTCTCCTCGTTGATTCCGCCCGTCGGCATAAAATTCATATCCCGATAGGGCGCGGAAAGCGCTTTGATCGCCGCCAGTCCGCCCGATTGTTCCGCCGGGAAGAATTTCACGAAGTCCAGCCCCGCTTCCATCGCCGCTTCTATCTGCGTCGCGCTCGATACCCCCGGCACAAACGGCACGCCCAGAGAAACGCAATGCGCCGTAACGCGTTCGTTGAAGCCGGGCGCCACGCAGAACTGCGCCCCCGCTTCGATGGCTTCGTCCGCCTGATCCTCGGTAAGCACCGTTCCCGCGCCCACCGTAAGTTCGGGGCGCGCCTTGCGCATCGCGGCAATCAGATCCGCCGCCCCCGCCGCACGGAAAGTTACCTCCGCCGCGTACACGCCGCCACGGTATAACGCGTCGGCAAGAGCCGCGCCGTCCGTGCCGGCAACCGGCTTGATGACGGGCACCAGCCCCGCTTCGTACAGTTTGTTTTTCACGTTGTCCGAAATTTTCATTTCTTTTCCCTGCCTTTTTTTGTTACGTATTTATTATATAACAAAAACGCGGAACTTGTCAACCGCAAGCGCCGCGTTTTTCCATAGATTCGTTCTGTTTTTTGTTTTATTCGGTACGCAAAGCCACCACGGGGTCTTTCTTCGCCGCCGAGGACGCGGGAATCAGCCCGGAAATCAACGTCAGCGCAACGCTCACCGCAATCATAATCAGCCCTTGCCAGAACGGAAGCGCCGCCAGCGAGGCGATGCCCGTAAGGTGTTTCAGCACCAGATTGATCGGCACCGACAGCAGATACGTTACCGCCACGCCGAACGTTCCCGCAAACAACCCGATTAAAAACGTTTCCGCGTTGAACAGATGGCGGATATCCTTCTTCCGCGCGCCCAGCGAACGCAGCACGCCGATTTCTTTCGTGCGCTCCACCACGGAAACATACGTGATAATGCCTATCATCACCGAAGAAACCACCAGCGAAATGGCGGTGAACGCCACCAGCACGTACGTTACCGCGTTCAGCATCGTCTGCACCATGCTCATCATCGTACCCACCGTATCGGTATACGTAACTTTCTGCGCCGTATCGTGCGAATCGTTCCACGCGTCAAGATAAGAAATCACCTTTTCTTTCGTATCGAAATCGGAAGGATAAATCGAAATCGTGCGCACTTTGTCGCTGCCGCTCAGCGCCTGCAGCGCCTTATCAACGGAAACGTTGAAATATTTATCTTTCAGAAACGCGTCCAGCATACCCGAAACCGCGGAATCTTCCCCCGCGGACGGGAAATAATTTTTCATGATTTCGCCCGAAACGTACGAATCGTTCAGATGCTGCGCCGGCGAGCGGTAAATATCCGTTTCCAGCCGCGCCAGTTTCTGCCCGTCGGGCACGCCCGCGTTGTACAAATCGATGAGTTCGTTCACGGAATCTTTGATGTTGCTCTGCTCGTTCACCCACTTCACGATTGCGGACTTTTTATTTTCTTCCACAAATTTTTTCGCCAGGTTTTCCGTGATGTTCAGCCCTTTCTGCAAGCACCCGTAATCCAGCCCGTCTTTCAGTTTCAGTATCCCTTTTACCGTCAGCTTCACGCCTGCGCCGTCCGCCGCGTCAAGATTCGCGTCCGCGCCCGTCCGCTCGCCCGAATAGGTAAACGGATACGTGTCCGACGGGTCGTTTTCCTTATACACGGCGTCGTTGTAATACAGCGTGTACTGTTTCGAAAGCAGGGTGGAATACGGAATCAGTTTAGAAGCTTCCGGGTCCTTACCCGCAACGCTTCCGCCGTCCGGCGCGTTATCGAAATACGTTAAAAATTTCGTCTCTTCTATAAAGCCCAGCTGCGCCATCAGAAGGTCTATCGCCGTGTTGTCGCTGCCGATCACAAGCACGCATTCGCTTTCGTTTTCGGGGAATCCGCCCGCCACAAGGTCGTACTGCGAAAGCACGTATTCGCCGTAGCGCGCGTCGGAAAAATCGCTTGTTCCCGGCATTTTCGAAACCACCGCGCCCAGCATGCTCACCATGCCCGCCAGCTCTTTATATTGCTCCGCGTTCTTCGTCAGCTCGTCGGTGTAAAACTGTTTCAGCGAGGAAAGCGAACGGTATTCCGTGTGCAGCTCCGCCTCCGTCGCGCCCACCTGCACGTCCGTAAAAAGATTGTCGGAGAACGTTTCGCCGAAATCGTAACTCACGGCGTTATAAATTTTTTCGTCCATCGCCGCCACATAAGCAAGATATTCGTCCGAAATGTCGTTTTTCACCGTCATGCCGCCCGCAATCTTCGTTACGAACGAATCCACGTACACCTGATCGCCGATTTTCGATAAATCGGGCAAATCCTCCGCGCGCGTGCTCATGCCCGTCATCACCGCCGAAAAATCCACCGACGTTTCCGTTATCTGCAGCGGATAGCGCGAAAGCATGTTTTCTTCCGTCTTTCTGATGTACGCGTTAAACCCGCTCGAAAGCGCCAGCACAAGGCATACGCTGATGATGCCGATGCTCCCCGCCACCGAAGTCAGCGTCGTCCGCCCTTTCTTGGTTTTCAGATTCCGCGCCGAAAGCCCCAGCGACGTCCCGAACGACATCGCCGCTTTTTCCCGCTTCTTTCCGCCCTGTTTTCTCTTCGCTTTCTTTTCCGCGCGGAACGCCGCCAGCTTCCGCAAAATTTCCTCGTCCGTCAGATTTTTCGCTTTCACCGCTTCCAGCAGCCCTTTCCGCTCCTCGCCCGCGTCGTACGGGTTGGAATCGGATACCACGCGCCCGTCGGAAAGCCGCACGATGCGCGAAGAATACTTTTCCGCCAGCTCCGGGTTGTGCGTAACCATAATCACCAGCCGTTCGCCCGCAATCTCGCGGATCAGCTCCATAATCTGTACGCTCGTCGCGCTGTCCAGCGCCCCCGTCGGCTCGTCGGCAAGCAATATTTCGGGACTGTTCACCAGCGCCCGCGCAATCGCCACGCGCTGCATCTGCCCGCCGGAAAGCTGGTTCGGCTTTTTGTTCATTTCCTTTTCCAGCCCCACCCGTTTCAGGGCTTCGGCGGCGCGTTTTTTCCGCTCCGCTTTCGATACGCCCGCAATCGTCAGCGCGATTTCCACGTTGCCGAGAATCGTCTGGTGCGGAATCAGATTATACGATTGAAACACAAACCCGATGCGGTGGTTTCTGTACACGTCCCAGTCGCCGTCCGTAAAATTTTTCGTGGAAACGCCGCAGATTTCCAGATCGCCCGAAGTATATTTATCCAGCCCGCCGATGATGTTTAACAGCGTGGTTTTTCCGCACCCGGACTGCCCCAGAATCGACACGAATTCGTTTTTTCTGAAGTCCAGCGAAATGCCTTTCAGCGCGTGCACCGTATTGCCCACGCCGCCGTAATCCTTCGTGATGTTTTTAAGTCGTAACATAAGCTTTTCTCCGTTACTTAAAATTTCTTTGCCCGCAAAAAAACGTTTCCGCAAGGCTTTACGCCGAACGTTTCGTATCGCCGGGTGTTGCCTGTTTCCCGCACTTCGTTTTTTGCCCCGCCGCTTTCCTCGCCGCGGTTTCTTAGCTTCCGCGCCCGTCGTTTTTATCCAGCCGCTTTCCGCCGCCGCTTTCTTTCCTGCGGTCCCTTACGCCTTTATACGAAACAAAGCGAAGATCAACTCTTCGCTTTGCCGGAAAAACCTGTTCATTCTTCCGCGCCGCAGGCACGGAATTTTTCTTCGGAATTTATCTTACGTTTCTGTAAACGGAATCGGAGAACTCTTCCACGAGTTTAATCATCTGATTCGCCTTGTCTACGCCGAAATCGTTGATGACCTTGTTTACCACTTCGCCCATCTTCTTTCTCTGCGCAAGATACATTTCTTTCGCCTTTCCGTCCAGCACGATGTACGCGATTTTCTTATCCACGTCGTCGGGAACGCGCTTAACAAGCCCCTTCGCCGAAAGACGGTTTACCATCTGCGAAATCGCCGAGCGGGTAACGCCCACTTTATCCGCAAGTTCGGTGGAAATCAGGCGTTCGCCCTTCTTGTCCGCCGCAACGATCTCTTCCAGCATTCTCATTTCGGAATTGTTGAAAGACTTCTTTCCTCTGACGAACACAACGTTCTGCATCGTGCGCGTCATGTTCTGAATTTTGCCTAAATACGTTTCTCCGGTCATAGTTTTACCTCCCGTTCCCGTCCTGATATTTTTTGTCGAATCGACAAGGACACCTTTATTATACGCCGATTTCAGAAATTGTCAACAAAAATATAAGTACTTTTGTAGGTTTTCACGATATTTTCATTTTTCGCCGTTTTTTTTGGGCAATTTGCCTAAAAAAGCCCCGAAATCCACGTTTTTTCGGCTTTAAGCCTTTTCAAAATGTTTTTTAAACCGATACGGTTAAACTTGAACACCCCATAAAAATCTTCTTACCAACCCGCGCTCCCGCCGCTTCTTTTCTCCGCCCCGCCGCCCGTTCAAAATGCTTGTCAAATAAAAAAAAGCATGCTATAATATAGTTATATTTTACGTCGCGCGGACGCGCCGCTTAAAAATCCGGCGGAAGAAAAAAGTTCCGCATATCGAAGCGTGCGCAAAACGCTCCCGCGCCCCGGAAGGAAGATTTATGTCTGCTCTCAACGAATTTCTCGAAACGTCTTACACCGCTTATCACGCCGTAAAAAACATGGCGGAATACCTCACTGCCAACGGCTTTTCTCTCCTTTCCGAAGGCGAGGACTGGAACGTGGAAGAAGGCGGAAAATACTTTGTAACGCGCGGCGGCAGCTCGCTCATCGCGTTCACCGTGGGCGCGCTCGATAACGGGCTCGTTTTCAGAATCGCGGCATCGCACGCCGATTCTCCCGCGCTGAAACTGAAAGACAACGCCGTATTCGCCACGGGCGCATACGAAAAACTCAACGCCGAATGTTACGGCGGCGGCATCTGGTATTCCTTCTTCGATCGCCCCTTAAAAATCGCGGGCAGAATCGTGGAAAGCGAAAAGGGCGTTCTTCGTTCCCGCGTGGTGGAATCCGATTATTTCGTAACCATCCCCTCCGTCGCCGTGCACCAGAACCGCGGCGTAAACGAGGGGTTCGCCGTCAACGCGCAGACGGATCTCTGCCCGCTTTACTCCCTCGCGCGGCAGGGCGGCGATCTCGTATCCTCGTTTTCCTCGGCGCCCGTGGCGGCGTACGATCTCTACCTCGTCAACGCGCAGTCTCCGTACGTTTTCGGCAGAAACGGAGAATTTCTCGCATCCCCCCGCGTCGATAATTTAACCAGCGTTTTCGCCTCCGTGGAAGCGCTTACAAGCGTGCGCGCGGCAAGCGGCGTATGCGTCGCGGCGATTTTCGATAACGAAGAAGTGGGCAGCCGCACGCTGGAGGGCGCCGGCGGCGACTTCCTCGAACGCACGCTGCGCCGATTGACAAGCGCGCTGAAATTCGACGACGACGAATATTACAAAGCGCTGCACTCCTCGTTTCTGCTTTCGGCGGATAACGCGCACGCGCTGCACCCCAACCACCCCGAAAAATGCGATCCCACCAACCGCCCCGTGGCGGGCGGCGGCGTGGTAATCAAATTCCACGCGGATAAAGCGTACACCACCTGCGCGCTTTCCGCTGCGGCGATCGAAGAAATTTTCAGAAACGCGGACGTGCCTTTCCAGAAATTTTATAACCGTTCGGATGTACGCAGCGGCAGCACGCTCGGCTCCATCTCCCTTTCCAAAGTCAGCCTGTTAAGCGCGGATATCGGCATCGCGCAGTTTGCGATGCACTCCGCCTGCGAAAGTTTCGCCATCTCGGACTACGCTTCCATGCGTTCGGGCATCCGCGCGTTTTTCGCTTCGTCCATACAGGTATCGGGCGACGACATCATCATCGGCTAATCCCCTTGCTTTCCCCTTCGGGCAGGCTTCGCCTGTTTCGTAACGGACTGTCGCTTATCGTTTGTATCTTTAGTTTTTGCCTTTGGCATATCCCCTTGCCTAAAAAAATCAGCGAACTTCATTTTTTCGGCAAAAATAATCAGCCACTTCGCGGCTTCCCCTTCGGGGGGATTTTCTTGCCGAACTGCCGCTTTACGGCAGCTTCGGCAGCCTGCTGTCTGTGAAACAGACTGATGAGGGGCGCAGCTTGTTTTCTATATAAAAAATTTTCAAACGAAGGAGCAGTTCCATCTCCGAAAAGCCATTCGGTCAACGCCCCCTTGCTTTCCCCTTTTTCGCTTTTTCTCTTGGGAGAGAAAAAGCGAAAAAAACTATGGTCGCGGGGAAAGTGGCGAGCTTCAGCGAGCCGATAGAGGTCAATTAAAAAACATCGGCTTCCAAGCCTCTTCCAAAAATCCGCCATGTTTTTACGCAAAACCGCCGCCCCCGAAAAAGGAGCGGCGGTTTTATTTTTATGATAAACAGAAAAGTTACTTCGCCAGAATTTCCGCAACGATTTTTCCCGTTTCTTCGAATTTCCCTTCCATTTCGGAAACCAGCTTCAGCTGCGTGCGACAGCGCACAAGGTTGTGTCCCTCGTACTTTGTGGCGAAATACGTATCGCCCGAAAGATAATCGGCAAGAAAACGCATGCCGCATTCTATCGTCATCAGATAGGCACCGTAAGGCAGCAGCTCCGCTTCCTTTGCCGTAATCGAACCGCGCACCGCGCCCACATACCCCTCGGCGTACGCCTTGAAATATTCCACGTTGAAATGCACTTTGTCAAGGTCTTTCTCGTCCTCGGCGGCGGTGGAAGCCCCGAAGCGGATAGAATCGCCGAAGTCGTACAGCATCGAACCGGGCATAATCGTATCGAGGTCGATCACCGCGCGCGCTTCGTTCGTCGTCGCGTCCATTAAAATATTGTTCAGCTTCGTATCGTTGTGCGTAACGCGCAAGGGCAGCGAGCCGTCTTTCAGCGCGTCCGTTACTTTCGAATAGGTGTTCGCCCGCGCAAGAATAAAATCGATTTCGGGGCGGCAGTCTTTCGCGCGCCCTTTCACGTCCGCTTCCAGCGCCGCTTTGAAATCGGCGAAGCGCTTAGGCGTATCGTGGAAACGCGCAATCGTCTCCGTTAAAAGCGAAGCGTCGAACGCGGCGAGATAATTCTGAAATTCGCCGAACGCCTTGCCCGAATTTTTGAAAACTTCTTTATCCGTAACCGTCTGATATGTAACCGTATTTTCGATGAAATCGTACACGCGGTAGCAGCTTTCGCCTTTCAGATAGGTTTTTCCGTCTTTCGTGGCTATCACGTTCAGCGTTTCCACGCCCTGCTTTCTTAAAAATTCCGTAACGTAGCAGATATTGCGCATCAGCGCGTCCGTATCGGGAAACACGCGCGTGTTGATTTTCTGCATGATATACCGCTTTTTATCCGTGGTAACCAGCATGGTTACGTTGATGTGCCCTTCGCCGTACGGGCGGATATCCGTTACCTCGCCTTCCAGCGCGAATTGTTCCGCTACCGCCTTATAATCCTTCGTAAAGTCCGTCATGTACGTATCCCCCTATCGCGTCTTTCACTTCCTGCAAATCTTCGCGGTAGGTAATGCCGTACCATTTGTCCGCGTTTTTAAACACTCTCACCGTGGCTCTGCCCGTATCCACCGCCTTCGAAATCACCGACGGAATAAAGAATTCGTCTTTCGTCAGATCCGCCGTCGCAAGGAACTTTTTATACTCCTCTTCCAGCACTCCGAAAATATCGGGAGTCAGCCCCCAGAGGTTCATCGAAACGGGCGTATCGCCGGGCAGTTTCACCGTTTTTCCGTCCTTTTCGAACGAGCCGTCCGGATTGATTTTCGTTACTTCCGTAACCTTTTTCAGATACCCGTTTTCCGTTTCGCAAATCCCGCGGGAAACGGTGCCGTTGGGGCTCAGCGTGTTGGCAAGGTGATATGCCGTCATCGCGTACTCGCCCTTTTTCGCGTTTGCCAGATGGTCGTGAATTTCGAAAAACGCGTTGTGCCCGTAGTAATCGTCCGCATTGATAATGGCAAACGGCTCTTTCACAACGTCTTTGCAGCAGTAAATCGCGTGCCCCGTGCCGAACGGCTTCTTTCTTCCCGCGGGCAGTACGGAAGTATCCTGCAATACGTATTCTACGGGAATCGTTTTCGCAATGCGGTTGCCGATGAGTTCTTTGAAATCTTCCTCCATATCTTCGCGCACGATAAACACCACTTTATCGAACCCGGCTTTTTTCGCGTCGTACACCGAAAAATCCAGAATTCCCTTGCCGTCCGCCGTTACCGGCTCGGCTTGCTTCAGCCCCCCGAAGCGGCTGCCCATGCCCGCCGCCATCACCACAAGCGTAGTTTTCATAACTTTTTCTACCTCTGAAAAAATAAATTTTACGGATTTTCCCCCGCGGACGATTTTTTTGCGGAATTTTTCGTTTTTTCCCGCCGCCGCGTTGACATTTCCTCCGTTTCGCGCTATAATTATAACATATCGGAAAATAATAATCTATATGTTTTTATATATATTTTCTAAAATTTTCGATATTTTTCCTATTTTTACCTACGGAGAACGGCAGGATGAACAACCCTTACTATACGGAATGTCCCGTGAAAGACGTGCTTTCCGTTAAATCGCTCTATACATTTTTCAGGAAGCAGATTCCGCGCGATTACAATTTTAAAGGCGAAAGCCACGATTTTCACGAAATTCTCTGCGTTATGTCCGGCGAGGTGGGCGTAACGGCGGATAAAAACGTATACCGTCTGCCGGCGGGGCAGGCGATTTTTCACCGCGGCGGAGAATTTCATTCGCTGTGGTCCGACCTCGGCACTTCGCCGGAAATCATCGTGTTTTCTTTTGCCGCCGACGTCTTTCCGCAAAGCGACAAACACCTCTTCACTCTTTCGGCGCAGCAGCTTTCGGAAATCTCTTCCGTTTTCGCCGCGGCGCAGAAGGCGTTCGTGCTGGAAAGCGTGCGCGTGGCAGCCGTCCGCGAAGGTAAAGAAGCGGAAGCTTCCGCCGTGGTGAAGCGGCTGGAATTGTTTGTATTGTCGCTGTTTACGGATGCGCCGGAAACGGGATACGTAAACGCGAACGCGGGCAGATCCGCCGAAAATTACGCGCGCATCGTGTCCGTTCTGGAAACGCACGTGGCAGACGATTTAACGGCGGAACAAATCGCCGGGCTGTGCAATTTAAGCATCCCCGCGCTGAACAAAACGGTGGCGCGCTATGCGGGCTGCGGCGTGATGAGCTATTACAACGAACTGCGCCTGAAAAAAGCGGAAGAGCTGCTTCTCAACGGTGCAAGCGTAAAAGAAGCGGCTCTTTCTGTGGGATTTTACAATCAGAATTATTTTTCCGCCTGTTACAAAAAGCACAAGGGCGTTCCGCCCTCGCACGTCAGACCGTAATTCACAGCATATATTTCGCGGACATTTTCAGTACGGCGGAAAAACTATCGGATAATTCGCGGATTTGTTCCGCGTTCAGCTCCGGCGCGTTTTCAAACGCGCCGATTTTTTCTTCCAGCCCCTCCGCTTCCAACCTGTCGCCGACGGAAAGCGCGGCTTTTTTCAGGCGTTTCAAAAGCTCCCGTGCGTGGCGAAGTTCCACCGCCGGTTCGCAGATTTCCCCGCCCGCGGCGGCGGGCACAGCCGCGGCTTCGCGCAGTTTTTCGCGCACGTAGCCGTTGCCGCGCTCCGGCAGAACGTATTCTTCCGCGGCGCGCGCTGCGGCAAATTTTTCGCGGCGTTCCTCCCGTTTTTTCGCACGGCACAGATGCCACAAAAACGCCGCGTACAACAAAAAATACAGCGCGGCGAGGCAGCAATGCAGCGTGCGGAAATCTTCGGCGGAAAGTTCGCGGCAGTACCCGCAGGCAAGCGAAAACAAAATGAAAAACGCTCCGCCGCAGGCGAAAAAAGCCGCGTTTTTACGCAGAAAACAGGCGAAAAACAGCGTAAAAAAGGCGCAAACTACGCCGAAAATAATTAAAAAAAGCGGCGAAATCGTTAATTTTTCGGTAACTTTCAGGTAATTCATGCGCAGATTATGCCCGTTTTTCAACGTTTTTAACCCGTTTTTATACACATTTTACCCGTTTTTTCGCTATATTTCTACGGTGTAGCCGCGGAATAAGTTAAACAATGTACAACGCACGTTTTCCTCTTTCAGCCCCGCGATTTTCGCTACCGCCTTGCGGTACAACAAAAGCTGCGGCTTATACCGTTCCTTCAGCGAGGCGGCGTCGCGCGAGGAATATTTATAGTCCACGATGTGCGCGCGGCTTTCTTCCAGCAGCAGCAAATCCGCCGCGCCCTGAAACAGCGTGGTTTCGTTTCCGAGATTGCCGTAGCGCTCTTTATCGTAAAAATATACGTCCCGCACGGGCAGCGAAACAAGGAAGTTCCGCTCACGCAGAATCTGCGTTTTCGGCTGCGGGCGGCGGGAGAGTTCCGCAAACCGCGCGAACACTTCGTTTTTCAGAAGCGAAGCCAGCTTTTCGTTATTTAAAAGCGCGTCGTACTCCTCGCTTAACAGCCCCGCGGCTTTCATGCGCGCCCGTTCCTTTTTTGCAAGCTCCGCCGAAGTATCGCCGCCCGCGCGCAGAAACGCGAAATCGGCGTACTGCAAAAAGGCGTGATAGGCAAGCCCCGTAAGCCGCCGCGTTTCCGAGCCCGCGGCAAACACGCCGGCGGGAACGTCTTCGTCCGCGACGTATGCGGCGCCCCCCTGCGCGCCGCCGCCCGCCGCCGCTTCGATTTCGCTCATCACCGAGGTGGCGGATTGCTTCACGGGCAGATTTTCGCCGCCCGCGAACGGGTATTGCCGCCGCATTTCCCGAAGAATCGATTCCGCCAGCGCGGCGTCGAATTCCGTGGAATACGTTGTTTGCTTCGGCTGCTGCGGCGCCTCTTCCTCTTCGTTTTTCACAAGGTATTTATCGAACACGTAATCGGGGATAAATTCCGCGTACGTATCGGCGTACAGCACGTTCATCGGCGGCGGTTCTTTGCCGAACACCACGTGCAGCGCGAATTTCGCGCGGGTGAGCGCCACGTAGAAAACGTTCAGTTCGTCCGCGCGTTCCGCGGCGATTTTCTTTTCTTCGATGAGATCGCGCAGGAGCGTTTCGCGCTTCACCATGTTTTTTACGTTGTACATTTTCGTGGCGACGCCAAGTTCGTCGTCTGCCGAAAGTTCGCCCCTGTCGTTTCTGCCGCGGAACGGATCGCACGCGTCGCCGAGAATCACCACGGGGTATTCCAGCCCTTTGGAGGAGTGCATGGTGAGAATTTTCACCACGTTTTCGCCCGCGTTTTCCTCGTACATGATTTCGCCTTTCATCAGCTGCAGTTTCACCAGAAATTCGTGCACGGAAAGCGGCTCCGGATCGGAGGCGAACGAAAGGAAGTAATGCAGGCGTTTCAGACATTCCTTGCCCGTTTTTCTTGCCAGCAAGCCCGCTTCGGCGCCGCAATCGGAAAACAGCTTCGTAAGCACTTCTTCCGCGCCCGCCACGCAGGATAAATCGCGCAGATAAGAAAAATAGGCGAAAAAGGCGCGCAGGCGCGCGGCGATGTCATCCGACTTCCCCCGTGCGTACGCGCGGCAGGCGCCGCGGAACGTTTCCTCTTCGGGATAAGCGAGGCGGATTGCCGAAAGCTCGTCCGGCAGAAAGTTGCCCGCGGGCGAACAGAGCGACGAACAGAGCGGAATATCCTGTTCGGCGTTATCGATATAAGAAAGAATATCTTTCGCCGTTCTGATTTCCGGGAAATCGTCCAGACAGACGGGCGAGCACGTTGAAAAGGGAATATCTTCGAACGTGAACGCGGCGATGATGCCCTGCGTTACGGGCTGCCTGTTTTTGCGCACGAGCACGGCGATATCGCCGTAACTCACCTGCTTCGTAACGCCTTCGTCCGGATCGAACCAGCTGCGCTTCAGTTCCTCTTTCACGATACGCGCGATTTCGTCGCCCGTGGCGCACCTGCCCGAAAGCGCGTTGAATTTTTCGTCGCGGACGATTTTGCTGCGTTCGAACACCGAATACACGCCGGAAACGGGCGGTTTGGTTTTCTTTTCTTTTACGGCGAGATGAAAGCACACTCTGCCGTCGGTTGTATACCGCTTCGCCCCCTCCGTCATCACGCCTTCTTCCGCGTAGTTGACGAACGAGGTATCTTCGCGCATCGCCGCCGAAAAAATTTCGTTGACGGCGTTTAAAATAGCGGGCGCGCTGCGGAAATTGCTGTTCATGGAAAGCGAATGCGCGCCGCTTTCCGCCGCGTAGGCGCCGCGCTTTTTGGCGAAATATTCCGAACGGCTGCCGCGGAAACCGTAAATCGCCTGTTTTACGTCGCCTACCAGAAACACGTTTTTGCCGCCGACGGCGGAAAGCAGTTTTTCCTGCACGGGATTGACGTCCTGATATTCGTCCACGAAAACGTACGGGTATTTTTCGCGCAGTTCGTTTCTGACGGCTTCGTCTTTTAAAAGCGCAAGCGCGATATGTTCGAGGTCGTTGTAATCGAGCACGTTTTTTTCGCGCTTTTCCGCCGTGTATTTTTCTTCGAACAGCAGTACGTATTTCGCGAGGCTCTTCGCGATTTTTCCCGCTTCGAGATAATCTTCCAGCGCCTTTGCTCGCACGGGGACTTCCGCCGCTTTTTTGTGCAGATTATCGAACGCCGTTTTGCAATCGGCAAGCGCGCCGGCGTGTTTTTCGAAATCGGGCGGCAACGATTTGGACTTGCTTTGCTTGCGCGTGTAGCCCGTTTCTTTCGGCACTTCTTTCAGCGCGAAATAATCTTCCGTGTTTTCGAAATCGAGAAACGCGGCGATTAAAAACGTGGCGTTATCCATCGACTGACGCGTGCTTCCGCCCGCGTTGACCGCCGTGAAATATTCTTTTTCTTCTTCGGCGCGGCGGCGGAAATAACGGCATTTGCGTTTGAAATTATCGAGCAAGCCCGCGCAGACGGCGTTGAATTTTTCTTCCGTGTATTCGGTGCCGCGAAGCAGGAAGTCCCGGTAATCGTCTTTATCGCGCAGCGAGGCATAGGCGGACATGAGCACTTTTTTTAACATGTCGTCCTTTTTTTTGCGGAAAAACACCGACAACAAAAGCTGAAAATCGGGGTCGTTTGCCGTATACGCCTCTTCGAACAGCGCCGTTAAAGCGCGCAGCTGCAATTCTCTGCCCGGTGCGTCGGAGGCGGAAACGATGGAAAAATCGCCGCCCGTGCCCGCCGCGAAATAATGCGTGCGGATAAGGTTTGCGCAGAAAGAATGTATGGTGGAAAATTCCGCGTTCTGCGCCGCGGAAAGCTGTTTTTTGAGCCGAGGCAGATCGGAAACGGGCGTATCTTCGGAATTGACGGCTTTGACGAGCGCGCTTTTCAGCTTATCTTTCATCTGCTGCGCGGCTTTCTTCGTGAACGTTACCGCGAGAATTTCCGATACGTCCGCCCCGCCTAAAATCAGGCGGACGATTTTTTCGATCATCACCGTGGTTTTGCCGCTGCCCGCCGAAGCCGAAACGATTGCTTTGCCCCGCGCTTCCAGCGCGGCGGTTTGTTCTTC
>DLQW01000050.1:18440-30337 GCA_002474405.1 Christensenella sp. UBA7597
CGGTAAATTTATTTTTCGCCATTTTCTTTTTCTCCCCGCGACGTTTCTTCGCGCGCGCCGCTTTCGAGCAGTTCGTTGACGATGGAAGCGACGCGTTCCGGTTTGACGTTGAGTTCTTCTTTGCGCTGTACCGATTTTTCGGGATGGAAGCCGCAGATGCCGCCGTACGGGCAGTACAAACAGGCGGCTTTCGCGGGCGAAACGCCGATGTAACCGGCTTTCAGTTCTTTCCGCGCGCCCTCGGCGACGAACGAAGAATATTCGACGAAACTTAAAAACGTCAGCCTGTCCATGGAGTGCGTGTTGCGGGTATCGCCGTTTTTCGCCGTGAAAAATTCGCTTTCCGTGCCCTTTTCGCCCGCAGCCATCACGGGATCGCCCGCCGTGAGCGCGTCGGCGTCGCCGCAGAAAAATCCGCGCATTCTGAAAGGCACTTCGTCTTCGTCGGAAAAGGACAGAGAAGCGGGAAAATAGAACACGCCCGCGGGGATTTTATCGCCTTTCGCCGCCGCCATGTACATTTCCAGCTGAATTTTTCTGCCCGTATAGTAGGTGCTTACCGAATCGTCGATGCTGCCCGTTTTATAATCGATAATGCGGATGAAATCGCCGGAAACGTCCACCCGATCGATTTTGCCGCGGAAATCCGCCGTTTCCACACTTTTTTCCGTTTCCGCCACGCGGTAGAGCGAGCCTTTCACCTGACGGAACGCCGCCACAGCCGCTTCGACGCCCTCGCCGAGCAGGCGTTTTTGCGCGTACTCGCCCGAAAGCGTATCGCCCGAATAGCAATACGGCGGCTTTTTCAGCAGCTCGTTGCCGACGGATTCCGCCTCTTTGCGGATTTCCGATTCGGTTTTCGCCTCTTCGAAACGCTTTGCCGTGTTTTCTAAAAGTTCGTGAATAAAATTGCCCGAATCGGTTGCCAGAACGCTTTGTTCTTCGCGTTCTTTCAGCCGCAAGCCGTATTGCAGGAAATGCCTGAACGGACAGGTGAAATACGTTTCCAAGGCGCTGGGCGAAATTTTTCCGCCCTTGAAAAACAGCCGTTCGCCGCACGCCACGAACGAATTTTCCGCTTCGTCGCCGAACACCGCGGCGGCGCGCGCCCATTCGTCGTTTTCTTCGTACCTCGCCAGCGCCTGTTCCAGCGAATTGCACTTCACGCCGTATTTTATCCCCGCGGCTTCGTCCTCTTCGCGGAGGATATACCATTCGCGGAGGGCGGGCGCGAGCGCGGAACAACGGTAGGCGAAATCTTCGCCGCGCTGCCGTTTTTCGACGCGGATCGGATTGCCGCCCGCCGTACGGAACAACGCCGTTACGTAACGCAGAATTTCGGAAACGGCGGGTTCGGAGCCGTCCGGCGAAAGCGCGTAGGAAAAATACGCCGCATCGGTGAACGTGCAGAGGTTCAGGGCGGCGTCCTCGCGACCGCGGAGGTTGACTTCCGCCACCGTGGGTTCCATTTTCGCTTTGACTTCGGCAAGTTTTTCCATTTCGCGATCGGATATGAGCGCGGTATCGGACGTGGTTTTCGGCACGGTTTCGTTCATGCCCGCGGCGAACAGAAACCGCACTTTTTCGATGCGGGAATCGGTGATATCGCCCACGAAAACCGCGTCGGTTTTGACGGGAATCAACGAAATTTCCGTGGCGTCCAGCCCGTCCGCCAGCACGTCGGCAAATTCGCCCACGTTCATTTCGCGCCCGCAAAGAAGCGTTTCCGTTTCGCCGAGGACGCGTTCGAGCACGCCGCCGATCTGACGGAGATAATCGACGAGCGCCACGTCCTGCACGCGCTCCGAAATTTCGGCGAGCCGTTCCTCCGCGCCCGCGACGTTTAAAACGGTACGCACCGCGGCGCAGTATTCTTCGCCTTTCGCGCGGCGCTTTATGGGCTCGGTTACGGCAAGCAGGCGCGCGCGCTGTTCTTTTAACACCTCTTCGTCCGGGTTGTCCGTTGCCGAAGCATCGTCGGGCGCCGAGGGTTTGTCGGGCGCCGAAGAATCGCGCAGATTTTTAATTTCGCGCTTCGCGCCGCCGCGGTAGTTGGCGTAGCGGGAAAGATAGTTGCGGTATTCGTCGCTTTTGCGCAGAATTTCGTATGCGGGAAGTTCTTCGCGCGCCGACGAAAGTTCCGATGTTTGTTCCGCTGCTTGTTCCGACGGTTGTTCCGATGCCGACCGGGCAGCCGGCTGTTCGCCGGGGGCGGTGAAAAACGGGTTCTGCAAAAGCGCGTCTACGGCTTCGGGGGAAAAGCCCGTGCGGACGGTTTCGAAGCAGGACAGGAGGAACGCGGCGAGCGGGTGAGATTTCAGCGAGCGTTTTTCATCGAAAAAGCAGGGCAGGCGGTATTCGGAAAACGCCTTTTTTACCGCCGGGGCGTAGCCTTTCAGATCGGACACGAGCACGGCGAAATCGCGGTAACGGAGCGCGGGATTTCCGGCAAGGCGCTTTTTGATTTCCGCCGCTACCCGCTCCATTTCGTCGTTTTTATCTTCCGCTTCGAAAATGCGGACGGCGTCGGTGAAGTACGGTTTTTTCGCGCCCGAAAACGCCGAGGGATCGAACAGACCTTTGCGGAGCACTTCCGCCGCGCCGCCGAGGGGCGTGCCGAGATCGATTTTTTGCACGGGACCGCCCGCGGTTTCTTCCGCCGCGCGCAGAAAGGCGCGGAGCGACGAGCCCGTGTAGATATCCTCTTTGCCGTAACAGAATATGCCCGTTACGTTATCCGCCGCCGCGAACGCCGCTTTCAGGGTTTTTGCCGCCTGCGCCGTGAACGAGCCGTAGCAGAGAAAGTATACGTCCGCGCCCGAAAGTTCGCCCGTGCTTTTTAAATATTCGGGCAGCAGCGCGAGATAGCCGCTTTCGTCCACGTAGCCGTTTTCCGTTAAAAAACGTTTATATTCGGCGTAGATTTCGGCAAGATCGGAAACTTTGTCCTTTAAAATGCCGCCATCCAGCGCGTCGGCGCCGTTTTTCAGCGCTTCGGGATCGATTGCGGACGCCGCTATCTGTGAGATGGTTTCGTACAAGCCGCGCGCCGTGCCGCGGGGAAGTCCGCGCGTGAAGCGTTTTAATCTGCCGCGTTTCTGCAACGACGATACGATGCCGTCGATCGCCACGACGGAGCCCTGTTTGGTGAGGACGCGCCCGCGCGATTTCAACGCGCGCGCATACGTGGTTACGTACGAGCGGAACGAACCGCCCGTCGCAGCCGTGAGAGCGCGCTCGGCTATCAGCGTGAGCCTGTCTTCGCAGAACACCACGCCGCGTTTATTTTCGTCCGCCCGTTCGCCTTCGGCAACGAGCCGAGCCATGATTTCCATACATTCGGAAAGCGAATACGCCCCGATCGCCCGTATCATCTGAGTGAAATTCTCCTTATATCTCCGCCGCATATCTTCGCCGCGGGAAAAGACGTTTTCTTCTATTATAGCACATCGGCGGGCAAAAACGGTGAAAATTTCGGGAATTTTTCACAATAAATTGAAAGAAATCCCTTTTTTATTTTTACAATTTTTTAAAAACGTGCTATAATAATTGGGTAAGCGCGGTTTCCGCGCTTGAAAATTCACCATTCCGAACCGGAGAAAACATTATGAAATTCAGAAAAATCGGCGCGGTTGCCGCGCTTGCCATGGCTGCCGCCGTTTCGCTTTCGGCTTGTTCCGTATCGCAGCCCACTCAGTTTAACGCGCGGTGGCGCAAAGCCGTTACCGACGCCAGCGAAAACGTGGACCTCGGCGGCGCGAAAGAAATCGCCGAATATAACGTTTCGTTTGAAAAAGGCGGCAACGACGCGTATTCCGTAAACTATACGAACGGGAAATACAAAACCGAACTTTCGGCGGAAAACGGAAACTACGTTTACGAAACGACTCTTTCGATTGACGTAAGCTATACGTTCGGCGCGGAAACCGCCGCGTTTGCGGGCGAAAACGGCGATACCGTATATTCGAAAGTGATTGCGAAAAGCACGCAGAACGGACTGAAGCCCGTATCTTCCGTGAAAAAAGTGGCGGCGCACGTACCCGCTTCCGCTTCCCCCGTTTCGCTGACGGGAAGCAACGGCTGCTACCGCGAATATTTTTACGTGATTACCACCGATTATTCGGCGAACAGCTGCACGATCGAATATTTTGCGGACAAGACCTTCGAAACCGCGCACCCTTCGTACAAGGCGCAGACGCGCACGTTCGAGCCGGACGACAAATATTCCCTCATCGACAACGAAGAACTGCTGCTTGCCGTGCGGGCGATGGATAAAACCGCCACTCTTTGCGTGTACAACACGGCGGCGGGAAAATTGCAGAACGTTTCCGTAACGAAATCGAACGCGGAAAAAACAGAATTTTCGTTTATGATTGCGGGCAAGGAAGAAGCCGCCGCGAAGCGCGACGTTTCCTACGTGCCGTATTCGCTGGCGATCAGCGATACCAACCCCGGCGCCACGCAGAAAGTATGGGTTGCCGAAACCACGAAAGCGGAAAACAACGAATACCGCAACGTGATTTTAAAAATGGAAACTCCCCTTTCGTTCAATCTGGGAACGCTGGTGTACGAGCTGACTTCCGTGGATTTTCTGGACGACTGATTTTTACGGACGTACGAATTTTTTAAAAACGATATTTTTTCCGCCTGTCTTTTTATAGACGGGCGGATTTTTTTACCGGAAATTTTTTTTAAAAAGCGGTGCGATTCGATTTACATTTCCCGAAAAAGTTGTATAATTATTTTGTTTTTTAAGAGGACGCTTTGACTTATGAAAAAAATAAAAGAATTGTTCGAACCGGTAAATCTGACGAAAGGAAGCGTATGGAAAGTAATCGCGGGATTTTCTGTGCCTATCCTCATCAGTTATCTGTTTCAGCAAATCTATACGATTGCGGACGCAGCCATCTGCGGGAAATTTCTCAGCGAAAATCAGGTGGCGGGCGTAAACAACACGGGAAACATCGTCTTTCTCGTATTGCAGTTCGCCTTTGGCTGTACCGCGGGGTTTTCGGTGATTACTTCGAAACATTCGGGGCAAAAAAACATCGGCGCGATAAAACGTTCGCTGGCGACGCAGATTGTTTTATCTTTCATTATCGGCGTTATCCTTACGGCGGTTTCGATTCTTTCGATTAACCCGCTGCTGAAAGGAATAGGACTTCAAGCCTCCGAAAATCCGGTGCAGAACGAAATATACCGCTCGGCGTACGTTTACGTTTTCATCATCTTTGCGGGCTGTCTTGCGCAGATTTTTTACAATTTAAGCGCATCGTTTTTAAGAAGCGTCGGCGATTCGTTTGCCCCGCTGATATTTCTGATTGTTTCCGCCGTACTGAATATCGCGCTGGATTTACTGTTTATCGCCGTATTTCATACGGGCGTGGCGGGCGCGGCGATCGCGACGATTATATCTCAGGCGATTTCGGCAATCGGGTGTTTTGTATATACGTTTGCGCGATACAAAGAATACCGCCTGACGAAATCGGATTTCCGTCTTGAAAAAATTTCCGTGATAAATCATCTGAAGCTCGGTCTGCCCCTCGCTTTTCAGTTTTCGATACTGTGCATCGGACTGATCGTAATGCAGGCGGTCATCGTAAAATTCGACACTTCCGCCGACGGCGTGGTGATTTCCGCTGCGGCGCAGAACGGCTTCGGCGCGGCGACGAAACTGAACAATTTTTTAATGTGTCCGTTTAACGCGCTGGGCACCGCCATGCTTTCTTACTGCGGGCAGAATTACGGCGCCGGAGATACGGAAAGAGTGAAAAAAGGCGTGAAAGACGCGTTGCTGATTGCTTTCATCGTCTATATCGTCTGCGCGGGCGGCGGATTGCTTCTGACCATCGGCGGAACGTATATGAAAATATTTTATTCGGACGAAAAAATCAGCGAGGCGGCTATCCGCTACGGAAACACCTATCTTTATTGCGACTTATCTCTATATTACCTCCTCGGCGTATTGTATGTGCTCCGCAATTCTTTGCAGGGCATCGAAAAATCGCTGTTTCCGCTGGTTGCGGGAGTGGGCGAACTGATAGCGAGAACCGTTTTATGCCTGCTGCTGCCCGCGGCGCTCAACCACGGACCGATTGACATCAACGCAAGCTCGTCCGCGCTGCTGGGACTGACGTTTGCCGACCCGCTGGCGTGGGCTGCCGCAAGCGCGGTGCTTCTGTTCGGTGCGTTTAAATATATCTTCAAAGCAAAGCGGGATAAGCGCCCGCATATTTAACGTTTGCCGAAAGTTCGCCGCGCCGTGTTTTTCGGAAAAACGCATTTTTCACGGAATCGCGTTTTTCGCTGAGCCGCGCCGCCGATTTTTGTATATTATACATTTATGCAATACAATTTTTATTTTATTCATAAAAACGGCAAAAAAAGCGCAAAAATTATAAAAAATATTCAAAAATATACATAAAACGTTTGACAAGGCAAGCAAAAAGGTGTAAAATAGCCTCATTGAAAATCAAACGAACCCAACAAAAAGGAGATTAAAAAAATGAAACTTAAGAAACTTGCCGCCATTGCGCTTGCAGCCACCGCCGTTACCACCGCCGCTTCCTTTGCTTCCTGCGGAACGGACGACAAAAAAGAAACGCTGATCGTTTACACCGAAGCGGGCTTCGCGCCGTGGGAATTCACGGCAGCCGGTTCCACCGACATCATCGGCGTGGATATGGAAATCGCAAAATATATCGCGAACAAATACAACTACGAGCTTGACGTAATTAACGGTACGTTCGATTCGATCGTAGCCGGTATCTCCGAGGACAACGCCCTGGGCATTGCGGGCATTTCCTGGAAAGCGAGCCGTGCGGAAGCAGTTGAATATTCCAAGTTCTATTACGGCGGAGCGTTCCAGGCGGTTGTTTACCTGAAATCTTCGAACCCCACGCTGACGGACGACAACGACTTCGCCGCTTCTAACTTCGAAGGCGCGAAAGTGGTATATCAGACGGGCACCACCAGCCAGATGACGATTGAAGAAAACGAAGCCGCCTGGAAGATTTCTTCCAAACAGGACTTCACTCTGGTTGCCGCGGCGCTTCAGGAAATGAAAGACACGGCGAACACCTACCTTGTGGTTGATTCGCAGGTGGCGGCGCAGCTTGTGGCTTCGGACAGCTCCTGCGCGTACTCCACCATCGAAGGCGTTGACGCGGAAAGCTACGGCATCGTGGCGAAGAAAGGCAACACCGCTCTGATTGAGAAAGTAAACGCCGCTTTGGACGAACTGCTTGTAAAGGATGCCGACGGGAAATCGCAGATTGACAAGTGGCTGGAACAGTATTCCGCCATCGAGCCCGCCGAATAAGCGAAAACAAACGGAACAGAATAAGAAAAGAGCCGGATTGAATTTCGGCTCTTTAGCCGTATAATAAGGACGACGAAACATGACAAACGCCATAAACGCTTTTCTTGCGAACGCGGGAAAAGATTTCTACAAATGCTTTCTGGAAAACAGAAGCTATCTCCTCTATCTGAAAGGCTTGCGGAACACGCTTTTAATCGCTTTCGGTTCCTGTTTATTGGGACTGATCATCGGCATTGTGGTTACCTGCGTGCGCATTATCCCCAAAGACAAGCCGATTGCGAGGTTTTTCGATAAGGTTGCGGGATTGTACGTAACCGTCATTCGCGGGACGCCCGTGGTATTGCAGCTGTTTATCTGCTATTTCGTGATTTTAAAAAGCATGAAATCGGCGAACTTTTTAGGGATTCCCGAAACGCGCGGCATTCCCGTGGCGATTATCGCGTTCGGGCTGAACAGCGGCGCGTATATGGCGGAAATTCTGCGCGGCGGAATCAATTCGGTGGACGCGGGACAGATGGAAGCGGGCAGAACGCTGGGGCTGACCTGGCTGCAGACGTTTACGAAAATCGTGCTGCCGCAGGCATTGAAAAGCGCCATTCCCACGATGTTCAACGAATTCATCACGCTGGTGAAAGAGACTTCCGTGGCGGGGTATGTGGGCATTGTGGACCTGACGAAAATTCAGACGTACATTACCGTGCAGACGATGCAGCTGTATATGCCCCTCTTTATCATTGCGGCGATATACCTGATTATCGTGCTGGGGTTGCAGCAAATACAAAAAAGCATAGAAGCGAGGTTGAACAGAAGTGAACGCCACTGAAACGGATTGCATTGTAAACGTAGACAACATCTATAAAAATTTCGGCGCGCTGCAGGTGCTGAAAGGCGTATCGTGCCGCGTGAAAAAAGGCGAAAGAATCGTTCTGATCGGTCCTTCGGGGAGCGGCAAAAGCACGCTGCTTCGCTGTATGAATCTGCTGGAAAAACCGACGTACGGAGAAGTGTGGCTGGACGGGAAGCTGGTAACGCCCGTGGACCCCTATCTGCACCAGGAAATCATTGAAAAATCGAAAACGTACGCGAAGATGCTTGCGGCGGGCGAGATTGAAAAAAGCGAACTGGTGCATGAAATCAAAGCGAAAGATCTGCTGCACGAAAAGCACGAAGGCGCCGAATACAAAAAGGCGATAAAGACTTTGTACAAAGAAAACGTGATAGATATCAATCTGGCACGCAGAAAAATGGGCATGGTGTTTCAGCATTTCAATTTGTTCAACAACCTGACCGTGATGCAGAACATGACTCTGGCGCCCGTGAAGCTGAAGCTGAAAACAAAGGAAGAAGCCGAGGAAAGCGCGCTGAAGCTGCTGCAGAGAATCGGGCTGGGGGATAAAAAAGACGTATACCCCTCCACTCTTTCCGGCGGACAGAAACAGCGTATCGCCATTGTGCGGTCTTTGAACATGAACCCCGAAGTGATGCTTTTCGACGAGCCGACTTCGGCGCTGGACCCCGAAATGGTGGGCGAAGTTCTGGCGCTGATGAAAGATCTTGCCGCCGACGGCATGACGATGGTTGTGGTTACGCACGAGATGGGGTTTGCGCGGGAAGTGGCTTCGAAAGTTTTGTTTATGGACGGCGGCGTTATCCGCGAGGAAGGCGCGCCCGAACAGATTTTCTCCGCGCCGAAAGACGAGCGCCTGAAAGAATTTTTATCGAAGGTGCTGTAAGACGTTTCTGACGGAATATAATTTGCAGAGCCGTTTAACAAAAAATTATGCTTATGACCGAAAAGCTCACGGAAAAAATTTCCGTGAGCTTTTCGGTATCGTCTGAAAGCGCGATTTTAAAATTTTCTGCGGAAACCGAATCCGCATGGAAACGGCGCTTTACAAAACGCGGTTTATCTGGTACTCCCGACGAGAATCGAACTCATAATTGTCCCTTAGGAGTCGATTCTGAGCCACCAAATTGCCTCAAAATAGGCATTTTTCTTGCAAATCGCGCACTTTTTTGTGTATTTTGCGTCTATTTTAGTCTATTTTTTGCGTTTCAAACAGTAAATTTCATATCTTTTAGCAATTTCTATGCCAAAAACTATGCCAAAACTATGCTGTTTTGAAACTAAGGGTTGGAGTTATCCGCCTATAATAGTATCACTCTTTTTAACTGCTATCAAGTTCATGGACTTAGGATAATTTTTCGCCCCTATTCATGAATATCAAGCACGTTCAGAATTCTTTTGAATGTGTCCTGACCATCAAGGCAAGTATCTCTAAGCCAACCTTTCTCTTGATTCCAGTTTGCAAGTCCACGATAATAGAAAGACTTCTTAGAGTCTTCTATAATGAAAGGAATGATATTAAACCTGAGACATTCTTTCAAGGCAATCAATCTGCCGACTCTTCCGTTTCCGTCTTGGAACGGGTGAATATATTCAAAGTCGGCGTGAAGTTCGATAATGTCGTCGATTGTTATATTGCTTTTAGAGTTGAAATTCGTAACGAGTTTATCCATCGCTTTATGGACTTCGCTCGGCTTGCAAGTTTCTCTTCCACCGACGGTATTTGCTCGCTTCTTATAATCTCCAACGGCAAACCAATCAAGAGATGAATCCTTAGTTCCTTGTTTCAATAGCAAATGAAGATGCTTGATAATATCTTCGCTCAAAGGCTCTAATGCCTTATCGATTACGTAATCGATTGCGCGGAAATGATTGCTTGTTTCGATAATATCGTCAACCGGAATACCGTCGCCGACGTCAATCGTTCTTGTTTCAAAAATCAATCTTGTTTGATCTTCCGTAAGTTTTGAACCTTCGATATGATTAGAGTTATAGGTCATTCTGACTTGTAATTCATGATAAAGTCCGCCGGAAATTTTGGCTTTTTTTTCTTCACGCAGAATTTGTAAAATGTGATTATCGCAAACCTCTCTGAACAAATCATCAGGACCACAATGCAAAAAATCTGCTATTTTGACAAGAACGTTATTTGCAATTTTTTCACCCTTTGAAATTTTGGCTATAGTTCTGGATGATATGCCGAGTTTTGTAGTTAAATCAGATTTGGTTAAACCAATTTCATTGAGCTTATTTTCTAATGCCTTATAAGAATACATATCTGCCTCCTTATTTCTTTACTTATTATACCACAATAAAAGCAAAAAGTAAAGATAAAACAGAAAAAAAGTAAAGACTTCATATTTTATTGCCTTTCGTTGTTGCTGTTGTAGCACAAATCAGCGGCAATAGCAACTACCGCGAAAAATAGCACTTAAAATCTTTATGTTTACTGATTGAGTCAGACTCGAAAGAGTATGGCTTTTTTCTTTTTACGGCACTATTTTTCTCTCAAAGCAAGTTTGTAGTTGCTATTGCCCATTGCAACATAATTTACAAATCAAATGAGTTTCGACCCGTGCTACTTTGCCCCTGCCGAAAGGCAAAATAAAATATGGAGGTATTCCAGAAAAATGAAAAAAGTTGTTTACTCAATCAAGAAAGTCAGAGGCGACTCTGACAGCAAGATTTCCGGTCTCGGATTTCTTAACGATGAAGGAACGTTGCTATGCAAGTGCGTTTCAAAAACAGGCAAACGTTATACAAGAGCGTTTGATGAAGTTGAACAGCATTGTCACCCTATAATCGGAAAAGAAAACGAGTTCAAAGGTTACGTAACTATGTATTACGAATACGACGGCAGAGATATCGAAGTCGAATATTCGGTATGGTATAAAACGGTATAAGGAGTAAGAAAAATGGCTGAATATCAACACTTTGACGGTGAAACCTACATTACTTTCAATATTGTTTACACAACCGAAAAAGAAGTTCAACTTGCTGTTACGAATCGTGGCAAAATAAGCGTTCTGACCTACGACTTATACGAAGATAAAAACGGCAAGTATTTTGAATACGGTTGCAACTATGAAAGAATTTATATCGAAGATTTTGAGGTAATGTGAAATGAAAGGAAATATTAGTATTGTTATAGGATCTTGGGGTTCATACAACGAATGTAACGAAAGAGCGTTAGGCTCAAAATGGCTCGACCTTTCGGACTATTCCGATTGGGACGAAATTGTAGAAGAACTTAAAAAAGAAGGCTTTGAACTTGACGGTATCGACGAAGAACTGTTTATACAAGACGTCGAAGGTATCGAAGACCGTTCTGTGAATTGGGATTACGTCAACCCCGAAACGTTGTTTAATACGCTGAAAGAATCGGGAGTATTAGATAACGATTACAAATATAAAGTCTTTTCTGCTTTTCTCGAAGTTCGTTGTTACGATGATTTTGAAGAAAAAGTCAATTCCCGTGGCGAACATTGGGATGACAATATTAACTTGTGGCAAGGTTACGACTGGGAAGAATACGGCGACGAAATGCTTGCCAACTGCTGCTACGATATACCCGAAGAAATAAAGGATTTTATCGACCTTGAACGCTATGGTAGATACTGCGGCGAAGAATACCTGCAAGAATACAGCGACGGCTTAATCGAAATACAATAAGGAGTTAAAAACTATGAATATTACAACAGAAAATAAAAAACAAAAAGCAATCGAACT
>DLQW01000052.1 GCA_002474405.1 Christensenella sp. UBA7597
CCCCGCGGGATTTATCCGCCGTTTAGAAATCGACGGCGAAACGGTATATGACGCCGCGAGAGATAAAAACGGCGACGAAAAGCGCGTGTTTTCGGCGCAAACCGCGGCGCTGATTACCGACGTATTGAAAACGTGCGCGCGGGAAGGCACGGCGAAAAAGCTGCGCACTCTCCCTTTCGACGTTGCCGCAAAGACGGGCACGAACGGCGACAAAAGCGGAAATTTCGACGCGTATGCGCTTGGCTATACGCCGGAAATTTCCGCCGCCGTGTGGCTTGGCAACGCGGACAGAACGAGAATTTCGGCGACGGGCGGCGGCTTGCCCTGCAACAAGCTGTACCGTATTCTGAACGAAGCGCAACAAAACCGTGAAAACAAAAGTTTTTCGTTGCCCGACGGCATAAAAAAAATCGCGCTGGATAAAACCGACTACGAGCGCGACCATAAACTGACGATTGCGGACGAACTTTCGCCCGAAAACTATAAATTATACGAATTGTTTGACGAAAGCAAACTGCCGCCGACCCGTTCCACGAAATTTTCGCACCCGCAAATTTCCGCCGCGGAAATAAAATACGAAAACGGTACCGTGAAAATTTCGATTCCGGGCGATTATCCCGATTGCTACGAATACCTGCTGGAACGCGAAGAAAACGGCATAAAACGCGTGGTTTACCGCGGGAAACGGCAGGAAGTTTTTGCGGATACCGTGGAAGAAGGAAAAACGTACGAATATTCCGTAACGCCTTGTTATAAAGACATTCTCGGCGATACGGTGTTTCTGCCCGCGGTTTCCACGAAAAACAATTCCCCCGCCAGCCCGTCGGAACCGCCCGGAATTATCGGAAAAGACTGGTGGAATTACTGATTTTGCGATTGTTTCCGTTATTTTCGTTGCGGGTTATTCTTCTTCCGGAACGTCGATAAACGAATCGCGGTGCTCGACGGACGTGGAAAACACGATCATCGTCTTTGTTCTGCCGAAGTGCTGCAGTTCGTTGATGAACAAATCCAGATCGGACGTGGTGGGAAACAGCACTTCCACGAGCATGGAAAAATCGCCCGTAACGCAGTTGCATTCCACCACGTTCAGCAGACTTTTAATATACGGATAAAATTCTTTTTTGCGGACGGGATCCACTTCCACGCTGATGAACGCTTTGACGCGGAAGCCGAGAAGTTCGGGGTTGAGATGGGCGTGATAACCTGTGATATATCCAGCTTCTTCCAGCCGCTCCACGCGCGCGGCGATTGCCGTAGGCGATAAAAACGTTTTTTCGGCGATATGCTTTACGGGCAGGCGCGCGTTATCTTTTAAAAACGATAAAATCTGTTTATCCGTTTCGTCGATTACGTAAGTACGGCTGTCTTTTTTCATTTTATCCGCTCCTTTTTCCGTGCGTTTTCTCGGCTTTCTGCCACAAACGGCGCGTATTTTTACGCCTGTTCGTAATTTTTTACGGTTTTCGGCTGATTTTTGCCCCGAAAACGATTGACGGAAAGTAAATTATCTGTTACAATATCAAAGTAGTTACGAGATTTTGCATAAACTTGTAACCGGACGGAGGCGTAGCTCAGCTGGTCAGAGCGCTACCTTGACATGGTAGAGGTCGAAGGTTCGAGCCCTTTCGCGTCCACCATCCGCCGGCAACGATTTTATTCGTTGCCGGTTTTTTGTTTGGTTTTTTGTTTTTCGACGCGCTTTCGCCGTACAGCCCGCGAAAGCCTATATTTTTATATCAGCTTGGCGAGCATTTTTTTCAGCGCGTACTTGCAGTGTTCGTACGTTAAGCCGCCCTGAAAATACGCGGTATACGGTTCGCGGATGGGCGCATCGGCGGAAAGTTCGATGGAAGCCCCTTCCACGAAGCACCCCGCCGCCATGATGACGCGGGCTTCGTAGCCCGGCATTTCGCACGGTTCGCATACGGCGAACGCATCGACGGGAGAAGCTGCCTGCACGGAAGAAATAAAATCGCACAGCTGCTTTTCGGTATCGAAACGGATGGCGCGCGTAATATCGGAAATGGTTCTGCCGAATTTCGGGAAGTTTTCGTAACCGAGCTTTTCCATACATTTTCCGATAAGAAGGCTGCCTTTTACCGCCTGATTGACGACGTGCGGCGCAAGGAAAAGCCCCTGAAAGAACAGTCTGTAACCGTAAGCGTACGAGCCGACTTCGTCGCCGAGCGACGGCGCCGTAAGGCGGTTGCCGATTCTTTCGATATATTGCTTTTTGCCGACGATGTATCCGCCCGTGGGTGCGAGACCGCCGCCGGGATTTTTGATGAGCGAGCCCGCGGCGACATCCGCCCCCACGTTGCAGGGTTCTTCTTTTTCGACGAATTCGCCGTAGCAATTATCGACGAAAATAATCCCTTTGAAGCCGTGCGCGCGGACGAACGAACAGATTTCGCCGATTTCCGCCACGGTGAGCGCGTTTCTGAGTTCGTACCCGCGGGAACGCTGGATATAAATCATTTTAAGATCTTCCCCCGCGTTTTGCAGGCGGTTTTCAAGCGCGGGAAAATCTACGGCGCCTTCGGCGTTTAAATCGAGCAGATCGAATTTTACGCCGAGTTCGGTGAGGGAACCGTTGTCTTTTCCGAAAATCACGCCGCGAAGCGTATCGTACGGAAGCCCCGTAACCGCAAGCGCCCTGTCGCCGGGGCGAAGAAGCCCGAACAGCGCCACCGCAAGCGTATGCGTGCCGCTTAAAAGCGCTGGAGAAACGATTCCGCTTTCCGCGCCCATCGCGTCGGCGAACGTCTGCCCCAGCACGTGCCTGCCCTCGTCGCCGATGCCGTAGCCGCTGGAGCCGTTGAAGTGGCGGAGCGCCACGCCGTTTTTCGCGAAAGCATCGATGACTTTTTCCTGATTGCATTCGCTGATTTCGTCGGCGAACGCAAAATCTTCTTTCAGTTCGCTTTCCGCTTCGCGGATAAGCGCTTTGATTTTTTCTTCTTTATCGGTTGTAATTTGCATATTCATCCTCTCGTTTTTTGCAGTACTATGCGTGGCACAATAATTATGTGTGGCATAGTAGTTATACTAAATTCTCCATAAATTGCAGTTTTTCGTCGTTTTCAAGTACTTCGTGTGGTATAATTGTAAGATTTTGCATGCGTCTGAAGTAAGTGAGCTGACGTTTTGCGTAGTTTCTGGTGTGCTGTTTGACGGTTTCTTTCACCACTTCCCACGGGACGCCGTTTAAAATTCCGTCAAGCACTTCTTTGTAGCCGATGCCTTGCATACACTGCGCCGCAGGCGATACCCCGCTGTTTAAAAGCCCCTCTACTTCGCCGACGAGGCCGCGGGAAAACATATCGTCTACCCGTGCGTCGATCCTTTGGTATAATTCTTCCCGCGGGAAGCCGACGGCAAATGCCCGGAACGGAAAACGAGGCGTTTTCGTATCGTTCTGTTCCGATTTCTTTTTGCCCGTCAGTTCGTATATTTCAAGCGCGCGGATAACCCGCTTTACGTCGTTGACGTGCAGAATCGCCGCGCTTTCCGGATCGACCGTTGCAAGAAGGCGATGCAGATACGCCGCCCCCGCCTCTTTGCCCATGTCGTTTAACACGGCGGCATATTTTGCGCGGATTTCTTCGCTGGCGCCCGCCGAGCCGAAAGCGCTTTCGTACAAAAGCGAATCGATATAAAAGCCCGTTCCGCCGCAGATAATCGGCTGTTTGCCCTCGGCGAGGAGCCTTTCCGTTACGGGCAGCGCCGCCGTGCGGTAATCGCCGACGGAAAAGCCCTCGTTCGGCGCAGCCACGTCGATTAAATGATGCGGCACGCCGCGCATTTCTTCTTTCGTAGGCTTTGCCGTGCCGATATCAAGACCGCGATACACAAGCATACAATCGGCGGAAACGACTTCCGTATTCAGTTTTTCGGCAAGAGCGACGGCGAATTTCGTTTTGGAAGTTGCCGTTGCCCCGCAAATCACGATTACGTTTTTCATACCACCCTTTTGAAAAGCTTTTCGAGTTCCGTCTTTCCGATACGGGCGACGACGGGTCTGCCGTGCGGACAGCGGAGACCGAGGTTGCCGTCGATTAAACGGAACAATTCGTCTATTTCCGCCTGTGAAAGATCGTCTCCGCCTTTCACCGCGGCTTTGCATGCCGCCGTGGCAAGCTTATCGCGCAGCAATTCTTCTAATCTGATGCCGCGGTAGCCATCCGCCTCGGCGACGATTTCGCCGAAGAACGCCGCCATATCGATATTCATCAAATCGGTGGGCACGCCGGAAACGGAAAACGTATTTTCGGAAGTTTCTTCGATTTCGAAGCCCATCGCGCGGATATTTCCGAGGTTTTCGCGCAGAAACGCGCCTTCGTATGCGTTCAGCCTGATTTCGTACGGCACCAGCATTGCTTGACATGCCGTCTGACGGGATTGCATTTTTGCTTTCAGGCGATTGAAAATCAGGCGTTCGTGCGCCGCATGCTGATCGATGAGATACACTTCGTCGCCGTGCTCGTAAATAAGATACGTGTTGAACAGTTTCCCCGCGTATACGAACGAAGAAACGTCGACATATTGTTGTTTCGAACGCTCCGATTTTTCTTTTTCGAGCAGGAATTTTTTATTTTCGGCAAAAATATCGACGGGCGCATCGGTCGGCGCGGACGAAGTTTCCGGCGCCGCGGGGGCTTCGGGATAATTTTCTGATTTTTCGCCATCGGAGGGCGCGCCGCTCTCCCAGCCCTCTTTTACGGCGGCGGCATAGGCTTCGCGCGCCGTCTGAATTTTCTTTTCGTCGTTCTTTTCCGAAGCGGGCGAAGGAGCATGCAACGACACTTTCGACGCGCCGAGCGTTAAATCGGGAAATAAATCGTAAACGGCGCCGCGTTTTGTCTCTTCCGCATTTTTAAAAATCTGCCCGGAAGTTTGTTGTTGCGCGCCGGGAAGCGCGGATTTCGGAACATAAGGCGCATATTCTTCCTCGTCGTTCAGACGGAAAGGAAGGTCGTTTTCCTTCGGCTTCGGCGCGGTTTTCGGCTTTTCGTTCATCTCCGCCATAGCTTTTCTCGCTTCGTCGTAAGAAAGGCGCGGCGGCTCGGCTGCCGTTACCGCGGTTTCAATCTGCGGCAACGAATCGACGGCGCGCGGCGGGACGGGTGCGGAAGTGTTTTTCGAAGGCACGACGTAATCGAGCGCGCTTGCGTTGCCGTCAAGCACATCGGAAATGACGCGATAAACGCAGCCGTAAATGATTTTGTTATCGGAAAAACGCACGTCCGATTTGTTCGGATGCACGTTGACGTCTACGATTTCGGGCGGGACGGTGATGTGAAGCACGTAAAACGGATACTGGCGCTTCATGAGATAGTTCGCATAGGCGTTTGTAATGGCGGCGGAAATCGTCTGATTGCAGATATACCTGCCGTTTAAAAACACCGTCTGATAGGATTTTGTGGCTTTCGTGTAGTTCTGATTGCCGATAAAGCCGCGGATTTTTACGCCGTGTTTGTCGGCGTCGATACGATAGCAATTTTCAAGGACGTTTGCGCCGTAAACGCAGGCGAACGCTTCTTCTTCACCCTCGCCGAACGATTGCAGAACGCTTTTGCCGTTGACAAAATAGCGGAACGAAATATCGGGGCGAGAAAGAATGAAGCGGGAGACAAACGCGCCGATGTCGGTTTCTTCGCCGCGGTCGGTTTTTAAAAATTTCAAGCGCACGGGCGCGTTGAAAAACAGCCCGGATACGGTAACCTCGGTGCCGTGAGCGAAGGCTTCGGACGTTTCTTCGATTTCGCCGAGCGTGCCGCCGACCGCCGAAAGCGAATAGCACTTCGCGCCTTCCGTGCGGGATTTTACGGTAAGTTCGGAAACGGAAGCGATGGACGCCACGGCTTCGCCGCGGAAACCGAGCGTTAAAATATTTTCGAGATCTTCCGCTTTGGAAAGTTTGCTGGTGGCGTGCGGCAGGAATACCGACGGCAAATCTTCGCGAAGAATCCCCGACCCGTTATCGAGCACGCGGATCAGGCTTTTGCCGCCCTCTTCCACATCGATTTCGATTTCCGTGGCGCCTGCGTCGATGGCGTTTTCCACCAGTTCTTTCACGACGGAATACGGACGTTCGATTACCTCGCCCGCCGCGATTCTGTTGTATACGCTTGAAGGTAGTATGTTGATTTTACCCATAATTCTTTTTCCGTGATTTTAATTTGCGAGCTTTTCTTTCAGATCGTTCAATAGTAAAAGCGCCTGCATCGGGGAAAGCGAGTTTACGTCGGTTTCCGCGATGATTTCTTCCACTTCGCTGCGTTTTCTTTCTTCCGCCTGCTCTTTTTCGGACGGTTCTTCCGCTTCGGCGGCGGCGACTTCGGATAGCGAAACCGCGCTTTTTTTGGCGACGTCGTTCTTTTCGAGGACTTTCAGAATTCCCTTTGCTCTGGCGGTAACTTCTTTCGGCACGCCCGCAAGCGAAGCGACTTCGATACCGAACGAACGGTTGGCGCCGCCGCGCTGGATTTTTCGAAGGAATACCACCCCGCCGCCGAGCTCGCGTACGGTTACTTTATAATTTTTCACGCCGTCGATGGTGTTTTCCAGCTCGGTAAGTTCGTGATAATGCGTTGCGAACAGCGTTTTGGCGCGTACTTTTTCGGCAAGGTATTCCACGACCGCCCACGCGATGGAAAGCCCGTCGTAAGTGCTGGTGCCGCGCCCGACTTCGTCCAGTACGAGAAGGCTGTTTTTGGTGGCGTTGAGAAGAATGGCGGCGACTTCCGTCATTTCCACCATAAAGGTAGACTGATCGTATACGAGATTATCGCTGGCGCCCACCCGCGTGAACACACGATCGATCAGCGGAATCTGCGCCGACTTTGCGGGAACGAAACTGCCGATATGCGCCATGATCGCGATTAAAGCTACCTGCCGCATATACGTGCTTTTGCCCGCCATGTTCGGTCCCGTGATAATCAGGCTGCGGTTTTCGTCCTCATCCATCAGCGTATCGTTGGGAACGAAACGTTCTTTGGAAAGCGCTTCCACCACGGGATGCCTGCCCTCGGATATTTTTAATTCGCCGTTGGCGGGAACAATCTGCGGGCGGACGTATTTTCGGTTTTTGGCTACCGTCGCCAAAGCGGTGAGACAATCGAGATTGGCGATAATTTCCGCGATTTTAAGCAAATCTTCCAGCCGTGCGGAAAGCTGTTTAAGCACGTAATCGAGAATACGGGCTTCGAGCGCAAGCGCGCGTTCTTCGCTGGTTAAAATTTTTTCTTCGAGCTGTTTCAGCTCTTCCGTGATATATCTTTCGCCGTTTGCCAGCGTTTGTTTGCGGATATATTCCGGCGGCACCTTATCTTTGAAAGAATTGGAAACTTCAATATAATAACCGAAAACGCGGTTGAACCCGATTTTCAGAGTGCGGATATCCGTACGATCTTTTTCGCGCGTTTCCATATCTTTGAGAAGCGACGCGGCGTGTTCGCGCATGCCGCGAAGTTCGTCCAGTTCGGCATCGTAGCCTTCGCGGATATAGCCGCCGTCTTTGACGAGCGCGGGCGCGTTTTCCGCGATGGCGGACGTTAAAAGCGACGCGAGATCATCGACATTTGGAAGCGAAGATAAAAGCCCCGTTAAAATCGGGGAAGTGAACCCGGAGAGGCGAAAACGAAGCGACGGAAGCATTTCAAGCGATTTTTTCAGCGCTTCGAGATCTTTCGGCGTGGCGTTGCCGTAAGAAATTTTTCCCGCAAGTCTGCCGACATCCTTTACTTCGCCGAGCGTTTCCTGCAGACCTACCCGAAGCACGGACGCGTTATACAATTCTTCCACGCCGTTTAAACGGGCGTTGATTTTATCCTCACTTTTTAACGGCGACAACAGCCATTGCCGCATCAGACGGGCACCCATCGCCGTTTTCGTCTGATCGAGCACCCAGAGAAGCGATCCGTATTTTTTGCCATCGGCGTTGTTTTTTACCAGTTCCAGATTTCTTACGGCGATGGAATCGAGCGTTAAAAATTCGTTTCTGTCGTACAGTTCGACGGAAGAAACATTATCGAGCGAACGTTTCTGCGTTTCTTTCAGGTATTCGATGAGCGCGCCCGCGGCGGAAATGCAGTTTTCTTTGCCAGCGATTCCGTACGGCGCCAGCGTGGCGGCTTTGAATTGTTCCAGAAGGTTTTTTTCCGCGTGTTTCACGTTGAACGCCCACGGAACATAACAGGAAAACGGCGGCAACGCGCCGTGCCGGATTTCTTTGATGTTACGGGAACAAAGCGCCATGTCGTCGTTACAGATGACTTCCGCCACGGAATAACGAAGAAGCAGACTGACCGTTTCCGTAAGCGCTTTTTCTCCGTCTCCCTTGAACTCGGTAACGAAAAACTCGCCCGTGGTGATATCCGCCCAGGCGACGGCGATGCTTTCCTCCGTTTTGGAAACGCAGGCGATATAATTGTTCTTCGTTTCGTCGAGCAGCGTATCTTCCACGAGCGTGCCCGCCGAAACGACGCGGACGACGTCGCGTTCCACCAGTCCGCCCCCCGCCGCTTTCGGATCGGAAAGCTGTTCGCAGATAGCCACCTTTTCGCCCAGAGAAACCAATTTTGCGATGTAGGTATCGACGGCGTGATACGGAACGCCGCACATCGGCGCGCGTTCCTCAAGCCCGCTGTCGCGCGCGGTGAGCGTTAAATCGAGCAGTTCCGACGCTTTGATTGCGTCGTCGTAAAACATCTCGTAAAAATCGCCCAGACGGTAAAAAACGAAACAGTCTTTATATTTTTCCTTGACGGCAAGATAATGCTGCATCATCTCGGACGGTTTTTTCTGCTTTTTGTTTTTTTCTTCTTTGGAATTTTCCATGTGATCGTTTTCCTTGCCTGCTGCGCCCCGTAATTTCGTATTTTACGCCCCTTGCTTTAATCTTCGACGGCAACGACGTCGCCCGTGAGCGAAATGCCGTTGGCGGAATTTACGTGCACGGATACGAATTTGCCGATAAGATTGTGCGGATAGGGAAAATATGCCATTCTGCCGAATTCGTCTCTGCCGAGATACGTCTTTTTCTTTTCGTCGTAATCTTCGCAGAGAATTTCCACCGTTTTGCCGACGTATTTTTCCGATTTTTCGCGCGTTTTGGAATTGACGAGTTCCACAAGGCGCATAATGCGGTTCTTCGAGACCTCTTCGGGTATTTGATTTTCCATTTCCGCGGCTTTCGTGCCGCTGCGTCTGGAATACACGAACGTGAACGCCGAAGCGAAATCCGCTTCTTTTACAAGCGCTTCCGTCTGCAGATAGTCCTCTTCCGTTTCGCCCGGAAAACCGACGATGATATCGGTGGTAACTTCCGCTTCGGGAATCAGCGTTTTTAACATTCTGACTTCGCCGAGATATTTTTCGGCGGTGTAGCGGCGGTTCATCTGTTTTAAAATTTCGTTCGAACCTGACTGAACGGGCAGATGCACGAGGCGGCAGATTTTGCCCTCGTGTTTCTTCATGACCCGCACGACGTCCTCGGTGAAATCTTTAGGGTGATTCGTCATGAAACGAAGGCGGAATTTGCCTTCGACGGACGCGGCTTTATCGAGAAGATCGGCGAAATTCGAACCGCCCGACAAATCGTTGCCGTAAGAATTGACGTTCTGACCGAGCAGCGTGATTTCTTTATACCCCTGCTTTACGAGCGATTCGACTTCGGCTAAAATGTTTTCCGCTTTTCTGGAACGCTCTCTGCCGCGGACATAAGGCACGATGCAGTACGAGCAGAAATTGTTGCAGCCGTACGCGATATTTACCCATGCGTTGGGAAAGCTGGTGCGGAACGGCGTAACCGTTTCTACGATTTCGCCCTCTTTTTCGCGGATTTTCACAACGCGCTTTTTCGCGCGGCGTTTTTCTTCGAGCAATACGGGCAATTCTTCCAGATTGAGCGTGCCGAAAATGACGTCGATAAACGGAAATTTTTCTTTCAGAACGTCGGTTTTGCCTTTTTCCTGCGTCATGCAGCCGCCGACGGCGATGATTAAATCTTTTTTCTGCTTTTTCAGCTTTTTCAACGCGCCGATGTTGCCGAAAGCATGATTTTCGGCGTTTTCGCGGATGCAGCAGGTATTGAAAACGATAACGTCTGCATCTTCCTGCGAATTTGCGGATTCGTAGCCTGCCGTGCGGAGAAGCCCCGCGATTTTTTCGGATTCGTGTACGTTCATCTGACAACCGTACGTTACGATAAAGTATTTTCCCTGCATGTACAACCTCTGAGCGATTCCGGAGAAGTTCCGCCGCATAAATTTCCGGCGGTTCCGGTATGATTTCCGATTTTTATTTACGGAAAATAAGTAAATTTTTACAGGTATTATTATACACTTTTTTTCGGATTTTATCAAGTCTTTTGGCTCTGTGATTTTCAAAATCTGCAAAATAAAAATCGTTTCGGCCGCGAATGTGCCGGAACGACGTAATATATTCCGTTGTATAAAAAGAAAAGCACGCGTTTTTTACCCCGATACTTCAAGATTTCGGTTATCGCTTAATGAAAGCGATACTGCAACGCATAAAAAATCCCCTCCTCCAAAAAACTCGGAAAAGGGAACTGTTTTTACTTGACTATAATGAATTATAAGCCAAGCCTGTCCCGTATTTCCTCGTTTTTTTTTATTACGGGACTGACCTCTTTATTTTTTTATTTTTATTACCGACTGCACCTCGCGGCACTTATGAATAAACCGATTTTATAATTATTTTTCTCGACTCAATCTAATTCTTCGCAGAAATTCACGTATTCGAGCGCGGAAATCGCCGCAATAATATCGTCGTGCCGCACCGCCTTTTTAAATTCGCCCGATACAATCGTCAGGGCGATCGAATACACATACAGTCCCGAATTCATATACGCCGTGTTCAGCTCGATATCGTCGATTTTCAAACCGAGCTTCCGCACCGCCGCGATAAAATCCTGCAACGAATTTTTGCTCGTCAATTCCAAATGGATTTCAAAGTGATTCGAACGCCGTTTCAACGCATATTCGGGCTTCATAAAACCGGTTAAACACAACATAAACGCCGCAAACGCAATCAGAGCCGCCGTGTATAAATCAAGTCCGATCAGTATCGAAATCAGGCACATTCCCCACAGTGCAACCGAAGTCGTCAAGCCTTTCAGCTGACTTTTCGAACTATACAAAATGGTATTCGAACTGACGATCGCAAGTCCGATAATCGTTGCGCCGATCGCAAACGAAAATTTCGCGCCGAGCGTGCCGATCATATAACCGTCCACCGCCGCCGCAAGCATAGAAATCAGAGATACGAGCATAAACGTGCGCAAGCCCGCCGCGTGCCGTTTCGTGGCGCGTTCGCACCCCACGATTGCGGACATAACCACCACGATAGCCACTTTGAATACCACGCCCCATACATTGAAACCTATGCACCATTCGCCTAAAAATTCCGCGATTATATCTTTCATTTTCTACCTCCGATTGATAAATTTTCTGTTCCGCTCACTGTTCAAAACAAGCTCTTCCGTTTCGTCGCCTTCCGCAGCTTCGGTAAACGCCCGCTCTTCTTCGCTTCGGGCGTAATTGTTCCTGTCAATCTCCGCTTGTATTTCGCGCATACGCTCGATTAAAAGCTCTCGTTCGTTTTTCAGCGGCTGTTCTTCGGCGGCGTTCGTTTCGCTCGTTTCGCCGACTTCCCCCGCTTTCGGTATCGCGCCCGAAAGCGTTAAAGCAAGCTTCGCCATCGCAGGACCGATCAATTCGTATAAAATGCTCGACGACATTATCACGGTT
>DLQW01000046.1:0-3076 GCA_002474405.1 Christensenella sp. UBA7597
AGGGCACAGAACGAAGATGGCGATTTACTCTTCCGATTCCCGCGTGGACGCGGTGGGCGCGTGCGTGGGCAACAAAGGCAGCCGCGTGAACGCCGTCGTGAACGAACTGGGCGGCGAGAAAATCGATATTATTCTCTGGAGCGAAAATCCGCTTGAATTTATCGCGAAAGCGCTTTCTCCCGCAACGGTGATTTCCGTTACGCAGACGGGCGAAAATTCTGCCGTGGCGGTTGTGCCGGACGAAAAATTGTCGCTGGCGATCGGGCGCGACGGACAGAACGCGCGTCTGGCGGCGCGGCTGACGGGCTGGAAGATAGACGTGAAAGATTATTCCACGGCGGAGAAACTCGGACTTCTGGCATACGAGAACGAGGACGAAGAGGCGGAAGGCGAAGAAGCCGCTGCCGAAGATGAAACGCAGGGCGCCGGAGAGACGGCGGAAGAGACCGGAAAGACGGAAGAGTAATGGAAAAGAAAGAGCCGAAAAGAATGTGCGTCGCGTGCCGCGAAATGAAAGACAAACGCGAACTTCTGCGCGTGGTGAAAAATGCGGCGGGAGAAATCGGAATCGATTTTTCGTTCAAAGCGGTGGGGCGCGGCGCGTACGTGTGCAAGAATGCGGAATGCGTAAAGCGGATGAAAAAATATCGGCTGCTGAACAAAGCGTTTTCCTCGCCCGTAAGCGAGGAGATATACGCAAAAATCGAAGCGGAGTGCGCGGCGGAACATGAAGAACGGTAACGGTGCCGCGAAAGACGAAGCGGCAAGATTGAAGGCGTATCTCGGTTTTTCTTTAAGAAGCGGAAAAATCGTGCTCGGCGCCGATAAAATCGCGGAAACGCGGCGGGGCGTACGACTGATTCTTGCCGATTCGGACATGGGGAAAACGGCGTTGAAGAGGCTGAAAGCCGCGGCGGACGAAGCCGGCGCGCCGCTCTATCTGTACGACGGGCGGCTGGGCGAATTGCTGTCGATTCCCGCGGTGAAAGCGGCGGCATTGAAAGACAAAAATCTCGCGAAAGCGGCTGAAGGGGCTGTTTGCGCGGGCGAAAAGTGGAATTTATATTCGGAAGGAGAAATCTGAACTTATGGCAACAAAAAAATACGAAAACGCGGAAAAGGTAACGGAGCTGCTGGGAGCGGGCGGCTTGAAATCGGCTTCCGAGCGGTTACTTTCTTCGGAAAAGCAGCTTTCCGACATTCTGAAAAAGCTGACGATTCTCGAAGAAGAGCGCGATCGCGCAGACGCGGAAGAAAAGAGAATTGCGGAAGAACAGCGTTATGCGGAAGAGCAGGAACGCGCCGCAAAAGCAGCGGAAGAACAGGAAGCTGCGGAGAACGCGCGCGCGGAAGCCGAACGCGAGGCGGCGGAAGCTGCCGCGGCGAAGGCGAACAAAGAAGCGGAGAAAGCCGAAAGCAAGCAGGCACAAGCGCCTGCGCAGGCAAAGGAACCCGTTGCGGAATCCGCGCCTGTCGTGGAGCAGAAACCGGCGGAAAAAGAGTCTGCCGCGGAAAAAACGGCAGAAGAGAAAAAGACGGAAACCGTGAAAGAGGTTCCGTCGGTTGCCGTAAACGAAGAGAAAACGCCCGTAAGCGAAAAAGCGCCCGAAACGGCGGAAAAAACGCCGTCTGCGGAAAAAGCGGACTTAAAACCCGCCGCCGAAACGAAAGCGGCAGAGCCTGAAAAGCCCGCCACGCCTTCGTATATCGTGCGCAGAGCTTCCGACGCGCCCGCGCCTTCCGCGCCCGTAACCCGCCCCGCAGGGGCGAAGAGACCTCCGATGCGTTTCGTGAACGGTCAGGCGGTGGGCGTATACGTAGCGAAGCCCGGCACGGAAAACAACGATAAACCTTCTTATCGTTCTGGCGGCGCGGCAGGTACGTTCCGTCCGAGAGGCGATAAGCCGTTCCCGCCGAGAACGGGTACGGGCGCCGCGTCTTTTAAACCGAGAACCGGAGCTGTTGCCGCTCCCGTTCTCCCGAAAGAGAATACAAAATCCCCTTCCAAGAAAAAATTCGAAAAGACATACGTAGAAAAACGCCCCGTATCCCGCTACACCCTTCAAAAGCAGCAGGGCATGACGGTGGAAGATTTCGACGAAGATAAGACGGGTTACAGAAAGGTCCGTTTGCCGAAAAAGGCGAAAAAGGCGGATATTCCTACGATTAAAATCGAACATGCCGTAGTTACCACGCAGGAAATTCCTTTGAAAGTTCTTTCCGAAAAACTGGGAATCTCCGCGGTGGAAATCACCAAGCGCCTTTTCAAAGAAGGCATTATGAAGAGCATCAACGATTCGATCGATTACGATAACGCGGCGCTTATCGCGCTCGATATGGGCATCGACCTTGAATACAAGCCGGAAAAAACGGCGGAAGAGGTGCTTCTCGATACGGTGAAGGACGAGGACGAAACCAAGCTTGTAACGCGTGCGCCCGTAGTTACGGTGATGGGGCACGTAGACCACGGCAAGACTTCGCTGCTGGATAAAATCCGTTCCACTTCCGTTACGGAAGGCGAGGCGGGCGGCATTACGCAGAGCATCGGCGCCTATACGGTTACGGCGAAAGGCAAACAGATTACGTTTATCGATACGCCGGGACACGCGGCATTTACTTCGATGCGTGCGCGCGGCGCGAAAGTTACCGATATCGTCGTTCTGGTGGTGGCTGCCGACGACGGCATCATGCCGCAGACGGTGGAAGCCATCAACCACGCGAAAGCCGCAAACGTGCCGATTATCGTGGCGATGAACAAGATGGATAAGCCGGACGTGAACCCCGATAAGGTGAAGCAGGGGCTTGTGGAAAACAATCTCGTTCCCGAAGAGTGGGGCGGCGACGTAATGATCGTACCCGTTTCCGCGAAAACGGGTATGGGCATCGACAACCTGCTTGACGCCATCAATCTTGTGGCGGAAATGCAGGAACTGAAAGCCAACCCGGACAGAGAGGCGAAAGGTACGATTATCGAAGCTCGTCTGGATAAGGGGAAAGGTCCCGTGGCAAGCATCATCGTGCAGAACGGTACGCTGCATACGGGTGATAATATCCTTTCCGGCACCACGATGGGCAG
>DLQW01000046.1:3118-4934 GCA_002474405.1 Christensenella sp. UBA7597
CGATGTTCGACGATAAGGGCAAACCCGTGAAAGCGGCAGGTCCTTCGATGGCGGTATCCGTGCTCGGTTTAGAGGACGTACCGAACGCGGGCGACAGCATTGTGGCGGTGGATCAGAGCCTGATGAAGCAGGTGCAGGAAGAACGCAAGAACAAAGAGCGCGAAAGCATGATCAAGGAACAGGGACACGTAACCCTCGACGACGTGTTCGCGCAGGTGGAAGAGGGCAAGATGAAGAATCTGAACCTCATTATCAAAGCGGACGTGCAGGGCAGCGTGGAAGCGGTGAAGCAGTCGCTTGAAAAGATGTCCAACGAAGAAGTGCGCGTAAAAGTGATTCATGCGCAGGCGGGCGCGATTAACGAAAGCGACGTGATGCTGGCGGAAAGCGCGAACGCGATTATCATCGGCTTCAACGTTCGCCCGGACGCGAAAGCGAAAAAGCTTGCGGAAACTTCGAAAGTGGACGTGAGAATGTACCGCATTATTTACGAGCTGCTGGACGATATCGAAAAGGCGCTGAAAGGTATGCTTACGCCGAAAACGCAGGACGTTCTTACGGGCAAATGCGAAGTTCGCCAGACGTTCCAGATTACGGGCGTCGGTACGGTTGCGGGCTGCTATGTAACGGAAGGCAAGATTGTACGCGGCGGCAAGCTTCGTATCTATCGCGACGACATTATGATTTGCGAGGGCGGCGTGAAGCAGCTCAAGCGTTTCAAGGACGACGTGAAAGAAGTGAATTACGGCTACGAATGCGGCTGCGCGATCAACGGCTTCAACGAAATCCGCGTGGGCGACATTATCGAATGTTACGTAACGGAGGAGATTAAAGCTGAATGAAGGTTTCGAGAACTTCGCGACTGAACGGAGAGTATCAGAAAGAAATCAGCGCGATTATTTCGGGAAAACTGAAAAATCGCGATCCGCGCCTCACGGGATTGATTTCCGTTACGGAAGCGGACGTTGCGCCCGATTTGAAAACGGCAAACGTATACGTGAGTATCTATGCCTCTTCCGAAGAAACGAAAAAGCGCGATTTTGCGATTCTGCAGGAGAATGCGCCGTTTATACGGCACGAACTTTCTCAGGTGATGCGTATGCGCACCGTGCCCGCGCTTACGTTCCGGCTGGATAAAAGCATGGAATACGGTTCGAAAATGGACGAGCTGTTCAGAAAAATTCACGTGGAAGAAAGCGCCGGCGAGGACGGAAAAGACGGCGGAGAAACGGAAAAATAAAGACGAAAAAGATGACGGATATTCTGAAATTTTTTACCGACGACGAGCGTGCGACGCTTGCGCGGGCGGCAAAACAAATAAAAGCGGCGAAAAAAATTGCCGTGATAACGCATATGCGCCCGGACGGAGACGCGGTGGGCAGCGCGCTTTCGCTTACGCTGGCGTTGAAAAACATGGGTAAAAACTGCGTTGTCTGCGACGAATCGGAACTTCCGTCGAATCTGACGTTTATATCTCAGGCGGCGTGGCTGGAAAAAGAACTGCCCGACGATGCGGATTTATATATCGCCGTAGACAGCGCCGACGTGGCGCGGCTCGGCGCGGAATGCGATGCGTTTCGTTTTGCGGGGCAGCGGGCGATAACCTGGAATATCGATCATCATGTATCGAATACGCGCTATGCGAAAGAAAATTTCGTGCGGGTTTGTTCGGCGAATTGCATGAACATGCTGGGGCTGCTTCTGACGCTCGGCGCGGAAATCGGGAAGGACGTCGCAAATCTGCTGATGGTAGGCTTGCTTACCGATTCCGGAGATTTTTCGCACGACGACGTAACGGAAGAGACGTTTGCGGCGG
>DLQW01000046.1:4987-10791 GCA_002474405.1 Christensenella sp. UBA7597
CGGCGGACGTAGCTTCGTTGCAGTATACGCTGTTCAAGAAACAATCGAAAACGCGCGCGCTTCTGCACGGCGAAACGATGAGCAAAATGAAATTCGATTTCGACGACCGTTTTGCGTATATCGTAATTACGCGCGCCATGCTGGAAAAATACGGCGCCGATCAGGGCGCGACGGAAGGGTTTGTGGACTTCCCTTTGTCGGTGGACGGCGTAGAAATCTGCGCTTCCATTATGGAAGTAAAAAAAGGGCAGTATAAAATTTCTTTGCGTTCGAAATCGTATGCCGACGTAAACCGGCTGGCGGCTACGTTCGGCGGCGGCGGGCACGTCCGCGCGGCGGGGTGTATGTTAAGCGGCGATATTTACGAAGTGATAGACAGGCTTTCGTATGCCGTATCGCAATATTTATAAAGACGCAAGGAGACAAGCCGTAGTCAGGTTGTATCAGGAAACTTTTTTGCTTCTTTGAAAACGATAAATATCGAAAATAGTATAAATTGTATCGGGAATCGTATAGACATATGATTCCCGATATATTATAATAGAAACAGTTTCGGAAATCGGTATTTGGGTTATCCGGGGCAATAAACAAACGAGGATGTTCGTTATGAAAAAGGTTAAAGTTGGCGTAATCGGGTTAGGACAACGCGGTACAGGGCTGCTGGGCTCGATTATGGCGTGTGAAGAAGCCGAAATCGTGGCGGTGTGCGACAAATACGAGGATCGTCGCGCCGATGGCGCAAAGCTTGTGAAAGACAAGAGCGGGAACGACGTGAAACAATACGCCGACTATCACGAACTGATAGACGATAAAGACGTAGAAGCCGTAGTGATAGCCACTTCGTGGGACGAGCATACGCGCATGGCGATCGATTCGATGAAAGCGGGAAAATATACCGCCGTAGAAGTTGCCGGCGCGTACGACATAGAGGATTGCTGGCAGCTTGTGCGCACGTACGAAGAAACGAAAACGCCGATTATGATGCTTGAAAATTGCTGTTTCGATAAATTCGAACTGCTTTCCACTTCGCTGGTGCGTTCGGGAAAACTCGGAAAAATCGTGTATTGCCACGGCGCGTATGCGCATGAGCTGCGCGGGGAAGTGCTCGGCGGAAACGTAAACAGGCATTATCGCCTGAGAAATTACGAGTTGAGAAACTGCGAAAATTATCCGACGCACGAGCTGGGACCGATTGCAAAAATTTTAAATATCAATCGCGGAAACAAGATGCTTTCTTTGACTTCCGTGGCAACGAAGAGCTGGGGGCTGACGGAGTGCGCTAAAAGCGACCGTTCGCCCGATCCGTCGTTGAAAGATACCGAATTCAATCAGGGCGATATTGTGGTAACTACGATTACCTGTGCGGGCGGCGAAGTGATTACGCTACGCCTCGATACGTCGCTGCCGCGTTGTTATTCGCGCGAATTTACCGTACGCGGAACGAAAGGACTTTGCATGCAGGATACGAATATGGTGCTTCTGGAATCGGATAAGTTTCTGCATGACGATTTCGAAGCGGTTAAAACGATTGAAAAGCATATGAACTGTGCGGAAGAGTACGCGCGGTATCTGCCTGCAATCTGGCGCGACATGACGGAAGAAGAGAAAACCTTGGGACACGGCGGCATGGATTATCTTGAATTCAAGGCGTTTTTCCATGCGATTTTAAATAATGAAGAAATGCCGATTGACGTGTATGATATGGCGGCGTGGATGGCGATTACGCCGCTTTCCGAACAATCTGTCGCGCACGGAGGTATGCCTCAGGCGATTCCCGATTTCACGCGCGGAAAGTGGATGTATCGCCCGACGCTGGACGTAACGGCGTTGCCGGAAGTGGCGGAAGATGCGGAGGACGGGCTTTGCGTTAAAAACCGTCTGGGATATTCAAGAAAATAACCGCAGCAAGAAGTAAAACACAGAAGTGAGAGCGAATATACCTTTATGAAAATAGCGACGGACTTTTTCCGCCACTTTTTCTTTTGTGTAATGACGGAACGGGTGAAGAGCAGAATTTATTCAGCGGAAACGTATAAAACAACGGCTTTATAATGGAAAAAAAATAAAGAAAGGGCAAAAATTGTTTAGGGTACAGATATAAAGCCTGAGTTCTGCTATTTTTTCAGTATAACGGCGGATTATCGGAAAATACGCTGTAAAAAGCCTGTTTTCAAGCGAAAATACATGGAGGAGAAGAAAGCTCGGCATATCTACAAGTACTATGTCTGGTATAATAACTATGATATACATAGTACTTATACGCTAAAAAATGTCAGACATAATAGCATAAAACAAGAAAAATGTCTGTCATAATACCGTATTCGCCTGTATTTTTAAGAAAATATATAAAAAAATCCGCACAGCAAAGCGGAGATTGCCGTATGCGGTTCGGATAGTTAATATCTGGTGGAGACTTGAAAAAATAGTCGAACATGAATTAAAAGAAAAAGTGTTTTTGCTCTTTCTATCGTTGTTCGTGCTGTCGGCGCGCAACTCTATTTGTCGAATACCGTTTGGGAGGAAGACGTTACAAATCGAAACGTCTGGAAACCTATCGAATGTTTTGTTTAATATATGTAATTAAATCCGGGAAACACGTATTATTAAATTAATGGGTATAGAATACGGCAAATTGAATGAATAGGAGTGCCGCTAAGCAATCAGGCTCTCTAAAGCAAAAACAGAGAAGATGGTGAGGGGATATACTGAATATTGATTTTTTGTATACTTATGGGAAGTAGACAACAGCGTTCTTCTATGGTAAAATGGTAGTAGTTCATATATTTCTCCTTGGTTTAAGTTTTTGTCGTTATTAACATTATACCATAGATTTATATGAACTTCTTTTTTTATTTCGCCTGTTGCACTTAATAGTATAATTCACCTATAAAGAAAAACCACGCGATAGTCGCGTGGTTGAAAAAAGGTTTACCGATGAGTTGAAAAAAGACTCCGATTGTATTAAAGAAAACGTATGACCTGCCAGTCAACGAAAAAAATACAATCGGAGGAAATTCAATGTCGGAAACTTTGAATAACATAAACAGTTTAGCACAAGCAAATTATCATTGGGGATAAATCAAAGCAAAAAATAAACAGCAAATTCGACGTCGGAAGAGGGTTTTCTTTTCCGATTTTTTTATATACCGCTTTTTAAGCGAGGCGACATAAAGTAAATTTACTAAGTTTGCGAGCGGCAGTCGCAGTAAGATTGAAACACGTATTATCGCTGAAAACTTTAATTTTTGCGATATTGTAGCGGCGTAATGCCGTATTTTTCTTTAAAAAGGCGCGTAAAGTGCGACTGCGAATAAAAGCCTACCGAATTTGCTATTTTCCAAAGCGGCAAAGACGTGTTTCGCAAAAGGTTGCAGCAATAATTCAATTTCAAATCGTTTACGTAAGAAACCAGCGTTTTCCCCGTGTACTTTTTAAATTCGCGGCAAAGCGTCGTTTGCGAATAATTCGAATAAGAATAAATGTACGAAAGCTTGAAATCATTGCCGAAGTTGATATTGTTCAGTTTCTGCACAAAATCCCGAAGCCATTCCGGCATATCGGGATTTTCGTCCTGCGTGTAGAAAATACCGAACAAGAAAGAGAGCAACGTTTTTAAAGAAGTCGTTCCCGAAAGTTCGCTTTTCGCTTCAAGAATGAGTTTCTGAAAATTTAAAACGGTTTCGAATTGTATCGAATTAAGGTGTACCAGCTGTTTTCCGCAAGAAGCTTTTTCGCCGAAATAAATGCCGCATTGTTCTTTCCAGAATGGCAAACGGCAGGTAAGATTGATATGCTGAGATTCGTAGTTTTTATACGGACTGTGTTTATGATATTGCCCCGGAAAAACAATGAAAGCGTCGCCCGTTTTCAATACAGTTTGCTGTTTGTTGAAGTGATGAACAAGTTTCCCTTCCGTTACGATAAAGATTTCAATGTAGTTGCTGTGCGCATGGTAAAACGTTGTGGGGCGGGTCCAGATATGAAAAGAAAAATCTTTCTCAGCCTGAAGCACAGCCGAGGTCCTCGTCTTTTTTACGTTTGGAAAAAAGTCGTGCGAAGTCGTTTCCGTAAGCCTGCTTTTCCGCTCGATATCGGCTTGGTTGGCAGGGCGATTTTGCGTAGTATTTTTGTTCGGATTCTCCATAATTCCATTGTACCACCCTGTGCGCCGCAAGTCAAGAGAAAAAGCAAAAAATAATGAAAAGAATAATTATTAAAAATAAGATGAAGAAAGGAAAAGTCTGAAAAAACATTTAAAAAACGCGATAAATTAAACAAAAAATGCTTGTTTTCAAGATTTTTCCAAAAAAGCACGATTTTTGTATGACTAAAAAAAGCAAAAAATAAATTAAAAATAGCAAAGCAAAAATAAAAACTTGTGATATAATGAAAATATGAAAGAATATATACAGGCGATTTTTTGTGCGCCCACGGGAAAATTCGATGATTTACCTTATCCTTCGAGACTGACGGACGAAGTGTTTTCCGCCTTGAAAGAAGCGGGCATTAACCGCATATTCGGCTTCGGATACGATATCCGGCGCGAAACGCAGGAAGAATCGCTGCGGCTTTGCGAAAAATACGGCATAAAATATTTGCCGACGATGCACTCGTTCGGAAAATATATCGAATTCGGCTGGGCAACACTATCGGCGGAAGAAAAACGCAAATTAGACGAAACTTTTATCGCCGAGGTAAACACATACGTTTCGTACCCCTCGTTTGCAGGCGTATTTTTCGGCGACGAAGCGGGTTATCTGTCGTTTGACGGCGTAGCGCACGCCAAAAAAGTATTCGATGAGAATTTTCCGGGAAAAGAATTTCATTTCAATTTCTTTTCCTATTCCATAAACGACGCGATTTTCTGGGGCGGCATGGCGGGTTCGCAGCATGGCGTTCCCAAAGGAAAAAAGCCGTTTGAATTGACGGGAGATCTTGCCGTAACTTTTGCAAATCGTTTCAATTATTACGATAAACTTGTAGAAGGGCTTCTTTCCAAAACTCGTTTCGACTTTATTTCGCAGGATAAATATCCTTTCGAAAGTTTCTGGCAAAGCGTGCCGACTTCGGTACACGTAGCGCTCTTCGAACTGAACGCGTATTTTGCCTTGAAAAAGAAGAAATACGGCAACAAATTTTATAATTATATGCAAGCGGGACAATGGGGAACGGGTACAAACAGAAAGCACATGTCGTGCGGGGAAGTCGCTTTGCAGATGCACGTTACGGCAGCGTACGGCAACGACGGTTTCGCGTGGTTTCCGGGGTGCTATCCCATAGATTATACGTTCGACCCGGCGCAAAAATATGCGATGGAAGGCGCGGGCGGACTCATCGATATCTACGGGCGCAAAAGCGAAATATTCGGATATGTGAAAGAATTGAACGCATTTTTTGCGGCGATTGCGGACGATATTCTGCAAAGCGAGTGTAAGGGCGCGTACGGATACGGCGTTTACGACAACGGATTCAGTGAAAAAGAAATCAAAAATCTGCCCGACAACGAATGTATTTTCCGCGGAAATCTTCCGGATTTTTACCGCTATAAAGACGAATCGATTTCTGTAAAATCTTCAAACGGAACGATGGTTTCCACGTTCGAAAAAGACGGAAAACCGCGCTGGTATGCGGTGAATCTTTCTACGATATATAAAAATACGGTAGAATTGCGGTTGCCCGAAGGCGAATATGAAATTTTCCGCAAAAACGAAAAAATAAATACAAACGAAAAAATTATGCTGACGCTTGACGAAGGCGAAGGAATTTATATCAGAGGTACTGTAAAACAATGAAAAAGTTACATA
>DLQW01000082.1:0-6059 GCA_002474405.1 Christensenella sp. UBA7597
CTCAGCCGAACCGCCGTTCAACGCCCCCGCCGGAGCTTTCACCAGAACGCCGTTTTCCTCGCGCAGCGTTCCCGTTAAAATCCCCAGATCCCGCGCCAGCGTCGCGGGGTTGCAACTGATCATTACAAACCGTTCGATGCCCGATTTTAAAATCGCCTGCAGCACGCTTCTCGCCACCCCGGCGCGCGGCGGATCAAGTATCAGCGCCACCTTTTCCTCGTACCCGCGTTGCGAAGAAACCGCTTCTTCCGCAGAATTTTTCTGCCATAACGCCCGTTCCCGCTCCATAATCGCAGGCACTTCCGCAGCTGCGTCGCCGCAGATATTCGTCATATTTTGCAGCCCGTTTTTCGCTTTCAGCGCCTCCGCGCACGCCGAAGCTTCTTTATTCAGCTCCACTCCGTACGCACGTCTGCACCGCTTCGCCGCCATCGCCGTCATCAACCCGCCGCCCGAATACGCGTCTATCACCGTCTCCGCACCGCCCGCAAAACACGCCTCCATCGCCCGTTCGTACAATTTTTCGCGTATTTCCGGATTCACCTGCACAAACGTTTCCGCGCCCGCTTCGTATACAATGCCGCCCGTGCGCCCTTCCAGCCGCGCGGCGCCGCACAACAGATAAAATTTATCGCCGAAAATCACGTTGGTATCGCCCGTATTCACGTTCACATACACGCCGCAGCCGGGAAAAAGCTTCTGTAATCTTCCCGTCAGCCACGCCTCGCACGGAAGTTTTCTCGCCGTCGCCACCACGGTAATCAACAATTTTCCGTCAATCTCCCGCGCCACCAGATGCCGCAAAAGCCCTTTTTTCGTCCGTTCGTCATACCCTTTCGCGCCCGAAACGGCTATGTATTCCCTGAACGCCGCCATCAGTTCTTCCGCCCATGCCGGATGAATATAACATTTTTCCGCAGGCACCAGCCGATGACTGCGCTCCGCATAAAATCCGAGCGCCGTATGCCCGTTTGCGTCCACCCCCACGGGAATCTGCAGTTTGTTGCGGTATCCGTATTCGCTTTCGCACGCCACAACGGGCGAAACTTCCGCCTCTACCCCGCCGATTTTTCGCAGCGCGTTTTTCACTTTTTCCCGCTTGAATTCACGCTGCGTTTCATAGTCCGCGTGCTGCAACTGACACCCGCCGCACGTATAAAACACGGGACACTTCGGCTGTACCCGCCCTTTCGCGGGGACAATCACCTTTTCTGTTTTACCGTAGCCGGTATTTCCCTTGATTTTCAGCACCTTAAACGAAATCTCTTCGCCCGGCAGCGCATACGGCACGAAAAAAACGCACCCTTCCGCACAGACGACGCCCTCGCCGTCGCTCCCGAAAGACTGCACTTTTCCCGTTAAAATATCGTTCTTTTCAATCATTTCGCCCACCCATAGCGCGCGCGAACGCGATTTTTGTTGTATTTCATTTTTTTCCGACGTATTTTTTTATCAGATAATTCACGCTTCTGCGCAAGCGGAACATAATCAGATCGTACACGATGAAAAACGCACTTCCGCCCAACGCGATCGCAAGAAAAATATGCTCGTCGATAAACGGTATCGCCGTCTGCGCCGAAAACACGATCTTCCATACGAAAAACATCGCCGCGTCAAACCACACGATTTTCAGAAGCAGAAACGGTACGTCCGCCGCGACAAACCGTTTTTTACCGCCCGTTTTGTTCGTTCGGTTCTTTCCGCTCCGCCGCGTTGCCTCCGTGAATATCGGCTGAGAAAAATCGAAAACGAACTCTTCCATTTTTTTTCGCGAAGCGCAGACCTGTCCGTCGTCTTGTCGTTTCTCTGCCGTTCCGTCGTCCGGCGTTTTCCCCGTCCGCGCCGCGTCATCTCCGTCCTCCGCGCCGTTTTCTCCGCTTTCCTCGCCGCCGCAAGCCGCGTTTCCCGCGGTTTTCGCTTTCGCCGCGTCCTTCGCCTCATGCAGACGCGCCTGCCACTCGTTCACCAGAGGGTGCAGCCCGAAAAACATCGTAAACGGCAGCGTATCGAAAAAATTAAATCCGTTGAAAAGCAGCGTAAGCACGTTAATCGCGGCAAAGCAAAGCGCCGCACCCTTGAAGTAGCCGCGCGATAACGGCAGCATCATGCAAAGGCACGCGAACAGATACCCCGTGAAGAGCATCGGCGAATATAACGTGCCGACGGTTAAGCCCAGCGTTCCGAGAGCGCAAGCCACCGCCGACAGTGCGATTTCCTTCGAATTTTTTCTCATTTTCAACCGCGTTTTTTCCGCGCTTTATCTGCACCCGCAGCAAAGCGAAAACAAACAATCCACGCAAAGATAGGTATAGCAGCAGGAAATGCACTGCGTGCAGGCGTTTCCGCCCATCTGCTGCCCCTCGTCGTACGCGGGCGCGCTTTCCGTCTCGTTTTTCGCGGAACGTTTTTCGTAATCGTTCTTCGCATTCAGCTTACCGTACGCCTCGCGGTACTTCTTGTTGTCCTTATCCAGCTCCATGGCGATTTCCAGCTGTTTTTTGCTGTCGTTAAACCAGTTTTTCTTATAGAAGATGCACGACTGCAGATAATGCCACTCGGCGTTTCTCTCGTTGAAAGAATCCAGTTTCGCCTGCGCCTCGTTCAGCTTGTTTTCGCGCAGCAGATTCGCCACTTCTTCCAGCGCGGAGCTCGAACCGTCCGTTTCTTTCTGCGCGCGCGAAGCCTTGATTTCGGCATACGCCGTTTCCAGTTTCGTCAGGTTCTGCGCGCCCTCGTTGCCCGCTTCGCCGTCCAGCCAGCGGTCCTCTTCGTACTTCTTTTTCAGTTCCTTATATCTGGCTTCGATCTCTTCGTCCGTCGCCGTTTCGTCCAGATTGAAAAAACGGTAATACTCGTTCATGTTTTTCTTCCTTCCTTTTTCTCTCAAACGTTTTGTTTCGCCTTCTTGCAGCCTTTGCATTTTTTATCCGCCGCCGCAATCAGTTTGTTTTTTATCTCTTTCGTCTTTGCCGGCAACCCGCGAAGCAACACATTGTCGGTTAAATCGCGGTTGAAATAAAACCGGATGCCTGCCGCGTTTTCGCGTATGTCGTAAAACAGACTGTTGAAAATATAGTCCGTGTCGTCTCCGTGCTTTTCCAGAAGCTCCTTGCCGTTCTTTTCTTTAAACGCCCTGTAAAATACGTTGTACGCGCCGCTTTTCACGTCCTTGTCGTAATCGTCCAGCGCATCCGTAAGATAAATCCACTTGCCCAAAGCGTAAAACAGGTTGCGCGTACAGGCGGTGGCTTTGTCTTTTAAAATATAATCGGAAACGTCCGCCAGCATCAGCGCGGTGGCGTCCGCCGCAAAATCCACGCTTTCCGTGCCGCCGTCTTTTTCCGCTTCTTTCTGCCTGCTCAGATCCCCCGTAACAATTTTAAACAGTTCAGGATAATCGCGCTTCGCGCGGCGATACCCCTTTTTAAACCAGAGCCGCTTTCCTTTGCCTTTTTTCTCGTCCTGCACGTCGTCGTCGTATTTCAGATAAGCGAGAATCGTGTTCAGCGCGCCCAGCGTTTTCGTCATTTCGTCCGCTTTCGCCATCTTGCGCTTTCTGCCCAGACAATGCGCCACGCAGCGCGATTCTTCTATTTCGAGGTCCTCCCCGCTTATATTGTGCAATAAAACGGAAAAAAACGTAACGTCGTACGAAAGCCCCATCCTCGCAAGCATGCCGCAGGATAACCCGATGCCTTTGCACACGCCGCAATACGCCGCCTTGTACAAAGTTTCGTCCTTAATATAAAGATACGGCGTATCCGCCCGCACGTAACCGAACATTTCGTTTCCTTGTCCTTTAAAACGCGCCGCGCGCAAAAGCTTGCCTCCGCCGCCGTTTTTCACAGAATATTGTACCACTTTTATGCGAAAAACGCAACTTTGCAAACCCTTTTTTGCACATAAAAGCGATAAATACACCTAAAAACACCGATTTTATCACGTTTTTCACAAATCGATAAGCGTTTTTCACTCCTAACCGCGCATAAAATCAGCCGTTTTCAACATAAAAAACGGTGCGGACGTCCGCTTCCTGCCGCAGACTCCGCGCCGCTTTTCTTACATTAACGTTTCTTTTTCGTTTCGGGCACGAAATTTCCGTCCACGAAATCCAGCAACGCCGCCGTCAGCCGCTTGCCCTCCGAGGGAAGTACGTCCTTGAACCGCGGCTCGATATACCGAAGTTCCGTAATGAACTTCGGCGGTTTCATCGCCGTTAAAAGATTCAGCCGCTTCACGCCCTTGTAACTGTCTTTCACGTCGTTGCCCGAAATACAGTACAATACGTCCTGCGGACATTTGAACGGATTCACGGTAGCCGCCAGCACCAGCGGCGTCTCGTCGTCCTCGTTCTCCGCGCGGTATTTATCGGTAACCGCCGCCGCAACGCCCGTTTCCACGTCGGTTACGTAGCCGTATTCTTCGAAAATAGAATACGAAGTTTCCAGCAGTTCGTCCTCCGAAGCGTATTCGGCATAAAAATCCTTTATAAGCGCCGCGCGCTCGCTTTCCGTCAGGCTTAAAACGCCCGTTTCGTCCAACTGCCGCATCCTCTCCGCCGTGCTTGCGGCGTTTCTTCCGCTCAGCTCGAACACCAGTCGTTCCGCATTCAGCGGCACGGCAACGTCCAGCCCTTTCGCCATCGTGCGGCGGAACGATTTATCCTCGTTCAGCGCGCCCTTCGTAAACAAATCCAGCGCGGCTTTGTTGCGGTTGAACGGCACAAACAGCTTGCGGACGGGCAACCCCATCTTTTTGGCATACCACCCCGCCACCGCCGCGTTCAGATTGCCGGAAGCCACCGAGAAATCCACTTCCTCGCCGTCCTCGATCTGCCCGGAAGAACAAAGGTCGGCATACGCCGAAAAATACCAGACGATTTCGGGAATCAGCCGCGCTACGTTCGAAGAATTTCCGCCCGCCGCGTAAATCGCGCGTTTTTTCAGTTCTCCGCCGAATTTTTCCGAACAGAGAATCCTGTGCACTAGATGCTGGCACACGTCGAAATTATCGGAAACGCCCGCCGCGTACACCCGCTCGCCGCTCATCACCGTAAGGTTGAGCCGCTGCATTTTGGAAAGCCCTTCTTCCGGGTAAAACGCCGCCACGTAAACGTCCTCGTCGTCCTTGAAATTATCAATCAGAGAAACGCCCGTATTGCCCGACGTCGCCGCCAGAATCAGCGTTTTTTCCGTCTTGTTCAGCCGTTTTTTCGCCTCTTTGAAAAGTGGCGCGAAAATATTTACGGAAAGGTCTTTTACGGAACACGTCTGCCCGCGGAAAAGTTCCAGCACGTACCGCCCGTCGTCGATTTTCACCAGCGGCACTTCGTCTTTTCCCTCGAAGCCCTTAAACGCGCTTTCCGAAACGGACGTTAAAAATTCGTCGCCGAATTCGCCGAAATACAGCGAAAGGATATACTTCGCGCGTTCCGCGTAGCTCATATCCTCCATTTTTTCCCGTTCGGCTTTTCCCACAAGCGGAAAAGATTCGGGCACGTACAAGCCGCCGCCCGCCGATAATCCGTTATACACCGCTTCCGGCGCCGATACCTTCTCCCCCGACCTCGTTCCGATAAATTGCATAAAAAACACCTTCCGAAAGTTTTTGAACCGCCCCGCGCCGCGCGCCGCCGTTCAAATCAATGAAATGAAAAACCGTATCCGGACTTTCCCGAAGGAAAGTCCGAACAGCAGGTTCTATAAAAATCTTTTCCGTCGCGCGCTTTCAATACCTATTTCCCGCCGCGCGCCGAATGCCCGCGCGCAAACAAACGTGCAAAAGCATGTTTTGCCGAAAACGCGCCGTTAAACGCGCCGTTGCGCTGAAAGCTTAAAGATACTTCGAAATAAAGTCGGGCAAATCTTCCTTCGCCGCCGAAATCGAAACGGTAACCGTCAGATTATTCTCTTCCGCCGCCTTATCCAGCATATAGAAAAACGCGCCGAGTTCCGAAGCCTTTTTGCCGGCGATGCGCATCACGCCGTCGATGTAGATGTATTCGTTATCGTGATTGCCCGCAATCACGCCCTTGATAAAGCCGCACAGCGCCGCTTCGG
>DLQW01000082.1:6086-9237 GCA_002474405.1 Christensenella sp. UBA7597
GCCCGCCACGTCGAAATCGGTTACGTCGATGAATCTCACTTCGCGTTCCAGATCGTACATGCCGCGTTTCGTATCGGTAATAAACACAAGGTGTCCCTTCGCCGTTTTCACCGCCTCGTTCGCCGCGTCGATCATCTGCTTGGTTTTGCCCGTACCTTTCGCGCCGTAAATTACTTTAATCATTGTGCAAAATCCTCCCTGAAAAAAATTAGTTCTCTTTCCCCGCGTTCCGTCGCCCGCCGCGTTCCGCGTCTTTCGCGCCGCGCCGGAGCGGCAACGTTTTTCCGAGGTATATATATTTTAACAGATTTTCCCGTTAATTTCAAGGCTTTCTGTGAAAATTTTTTGTAACTTTCGCAACTTTTTTCCGAAAAAATCAAAAAATCGACTTTTATAAGTCGATTTTCGTCAGACAAATTTCTTCTTTCCGCTGTCCGAAGCCCGTTTTTTCTTCCGCAGCTCCGTCCTGCAACCCTTTTTCCGCCGCGGCGCTATCGCAAAAAACCGCTTTCGCCCGGTTTAATTTTCCGAAGCGAGCAGCAGCTCTCTGTCGGCAATGGCAAGCGCCTGCACCATCTCGTCGAGATCACCCGCCAGAAATTTTTCCATATCGTACACGCTGAACCCTATCCGGTGATCGGTGATGCGCGATTGCGGATAATTGTACGTGCGGATACGTTCGCTTCTGTCGCCGGAGCCCACCAGCGATCGCCGGCTTTCCTCGCGTTCTCTGCCCGCCTTGCCGCGGTACAAATCGTACAACCTCGAACGCAGCACCTGAAACGCGCGCTCCTTGTTTTTCAGCTGCGAACGCTCGTCCTGACACGTTACCACAATGCCCGTGGGGAAGTGCGTCAGCCGCACCGCGCTCGCCACCTTGTTCACGTTCTGCCCGCCTGCGCCGCCGGAATGGAAAATATCGATGCGCACGTCCTTATCGTTGATTTCCACCTCCACGTCCTCCGCTTCGGGCAACACCGCCACCGTGGCGGTGGAAGTGTGAATCCGCCCCTGCGTTTCCGTTTCGGGCACGCGCTGCACTCTGTGCACGCCGCTTTCGTATTTCAACAGCTTGTACGCGCCCTTGCCGGAAACCTGATACACGGCTTCTTTCACGCCGCCCAGCTCCGTGGAAGAAACGTCCACCGCTTCCATTTTCAGGCGCTTGCGCGCGCAATACCCCGTGTACATACGGCAAAGCACCGCCGCAAACAGCGCCGCTTCTTCGCCGCCCGCCCCCGCGCGGATTTCCAGAACGCAGCTTTTCTCGTCGTTCTCGTCTTTGGGCAGCAGCAGAATTTTCAGTTCCTCTTTCAGCGCGGCAAGTTTTTCCTTGCATTCGTACCCCTCGGAAAGCAGCAGATCTTTCATCTCCTTATCCGATTCCTCTTCCGCCAGAGAAAACGCGTCGTTCATTTCCTTTTCCATGGCGAGGTATTTTCCATACGTTTCCGCCGTCTCTTCCAGTTCGGCGCGTTCCTTCGAATATTTTCCGTATTTTTCCGCGTCGGAACACACTTCCGCTTTCGAAAGTTCGTCGTTCAAAAATTCGAATCTTTCTTTGATTTTATCCAGTTTATCTATCATATTTCCGCTCGTTTTCCCGTTCTTCCCGCCTTAAAATACGATTTTCACGTATCTGTCCACGCCGAAATCGTCCTTTAAAATCATCGAATAATCGCAGTATTTAAACAACTTCACAACGGCTTGCGCCTCGTCGATGCCCACTTCCATCAGAAGCGAGCCGCCCTTTTCCATATACTTTCCCGCTTCGTTTGCGATTCTGCGGTAAAAATCCAGTCCGTCCTTTCCTCCGTCCAGCGCCAGATGCGGCTCGTGGTCTTTCACCTCTCTTTCCAGCGTGGGAATCACGTCCGTCGGAATATACGGCGGGTTGGAAACGATTAAATTGAACCGCCCGCGCAGGCGCGAGAACAAATCGGACTGCACGAACTTCACTTCCGCCTTGCATTTCGCGGCGTTGTTTTTCGCCACTTCCAGCGCGCCTTCCGAAATGTCGCACGCCGTAACCTGCAGCTTCATGTTTTTCTTGTCGCTCTCTTTTTTCAGCGCAATCGCAATCGCGCCGCTGCCCGTGCACAAATCCAGCACCTTGTCGCCGGGCTCCGCCGAAGAAAGCGCCAGCCGAGTAAGTCCTTCCGTCTCCGGGCGCGGAATCAGCACTCTTTCGTCCACCGCCAGTTCGTAGCCGTAAAAATCGGTGTTGCCCACAATATACCACAGCGGTCTGCCCGTCAGGCGCTCGTCCGCCATATCCAGAATTTCGCGCACCTGTTCGCTTTTCAGCAGTCTTTCCTCGCTGCTCACCGCGCTTTTTTGAATCCCCAGCGTCAGCGCGAAAATCCATTCCGCCTCTTCGCCGTCGATGTTCGCGCGCGCAAACCGCTTTTTCGTGGCGGCAAGCAGTTTGCTCATCTCCCCCGCCACCGCAAACGAAGTTTCGGGCACGCTCTCGTCGGAATCCATCAGCAGTACGCGCCGGAACGCCTCGATGGCGCATTCGATCATGCCGTCCTCCGGCTCGCGCGTCGTCAAAAATTGCAACAGCAACCCCGGCGCCTTGAAAATCGTCATGATTTTCCCGTCCGTTTTCGAAAGCGCGCGCAGAATTTCGTAAGAAACGCCCGCCACCAGCGGCAACAGCAGCAGCTTGAAACAAAAACGCAGCACCGCGTCTATTTTTTTGTTGCCCACGTACAGCCAGCCGCCCACCAGCGAATTCGCCAGCGAAAACACCAGAATGCTCACCAGCATCACCAGAAACAAAAAGGTGGTGCCGCATCTGTCGTGCACGCGCGAACAGCCGCGCACGTTTTCCACATTGAGTTCCAGCCCTTGTTCGTACGCCGTAATCGTCTTGTGTTCCGCCCCGTGGCACATAAATACGCGCTTGAGCGACGGCACCAGCGAAATCAGCGCCAGATACAGAATAAAAATACCGATGCGCACGCCGCCTTCCACAAGGTTGAACAGAATTCCGCCGTGTTCCGTGCGGCTTAAATTCGTCAGCCCCGTTACCCATTGCGGCAGCGCCACAAACAGCCCCACGGCAAGCACAATGCCGAGAAGCACGGAAATAAAATTGAAAATGCCGCTTAAATCTATCTTGTGCTTTTCCGCCAGCCATTTT
>DLQW01000082.1:9264-9795 GCA_002474405.1 Christensenella sp. UBA7597
CAGCCATTTTTCGGCTTTCGAAGGCGTTTCGTCCTCTTCTTCGGCAACGGCGGCGCTGCGCAGCAGCACTTTATTGCCCACGATTAAAGAAGAGATAAACGCAACCACGCCGCGCACCAGCGGCAGACGCAGAAATTTGTTGCGCTTTTCGGGCGGAACCAGCCGCTCGCTTTCCACCTGAATTTTGCCGCGCGGATCGCGCACGGCGGTAGCCATGGAAGTTTTTCCGCGCATCATCACGCCTTCCAGCACCGCCTGCCCGCCGATATACGTGCGGTTTGTCTTTTTCGTATGTTTTTTCAATTCCCGAAAATTTCCTTATTTTTAATCGATTTGCGCCTGTTCAGGCTGCCTCCCGCTTTGGTTTCCGGGCGCGCCGCGCTTTCCGGAAAACAAAGCAACGGAAAAAAGGGCTTTAAGATGAGTAGCACCTTAAAGCCCGTTTCTTCTTTTTCCTTACATACCGTATCTTTTCTTGAATTTATCGATACGTCCGCCGGTATCAACCAGTTTCTGCTTGCCCGTAAAGAA
>DLQW01000082.1:9822-11230 GCA_002474405.1 Christensenella sp. UBA7597
GGGTGGCAACTGCTGCAAATATCCACTTTAAGAACGTCTCCCTCTTTCGTGGTTCCCGTCTTGAATGTGGCACCGCAGGCGCAGACAACCGTTACTTCGTGATATTTAGGATGAATATCGGATTTCATAATCTCTCACCTCGCTCAAAAGTGCTTTCCTGTATCAGATGCTTTTCAATTATAGCGTTTTTTCTTCTCTTCGTCAACTGTTTTTGCACGAATTTACGAAAAATAGTTGCAAATTTCGCCCGAATAAGCTATACTATCAATATGCAGGCGCTTTTTCGCCGTGCAAATCAAGGTATTCTTATGAAAATCTGGCAATTACTTTCCCCTAAAAACTTAACCCGCGCGGATCGGGAAACTCCTCCCCCCGCCGAAGGCTACGCCAAAGTGAAAATCACCCGCGCGCTTTTATCCGAAGCCGACGCGGCTGTGTATTCGGGCGCGCAAAAAGTAAAATACCCCGTCGTTCCCGGCAGATACGCCGTGGGGCAGGTGGTGGAAACGGGCGCCGACGCCTATTTCAATAAGGGCGACCGCGTTTATCTTGCCGACTGCGTGGAAAACGACGAAACGGAAAGCGGAATCGATATCGCGGGCGAAACCCGCGACGGCTACTACCGCGATTTCGCCTATGTTTCCGCACAGGAAGCCTACGTTCTGCCCCCTTCCGTTTCCGACGACGCGGCGTTTTTAATCGACGCCGTGGCTACCGCGGAAAAAATCGTGGACGAAACGGGCGCGGACGTCGGGCAGCACGTGCTCGTCGTCGGCGGCGGATTATACGCCAACGTGTTGTGTCAGATTTTAATCTGGCACAGAGTGGTGCCCGTTCTTGCGGATAACAACCCCGAACGGCTTGCACTCGCCAAAAAATGCGGCATTTACTACACGTTCCCGTACGACGATACGCTGAAAAAAAATCTTCTCCGCATCACGGGCGGCATGCTGGCGGACGCGGCGGTGTACTTCGCGTTTTCCAACAAAAGCGAGCCTTCGCGCGTGTTTTCGCTCACGCGCCGCGGCGCCACGGCGGTATTTTGTTCCCGAACGGAAAAAAGCCTTGCCGTAAACCTCGAAAACGCCATGAAAAACGACGTATCCGTGCAATGCGTTTCCAATAACCGCGATTACGTTTCGGGTGCCATCAACGTGCTTTTGAACAAAGCGGTGAATTATTCCGAATTTACGTTCAATCAGTCCTCCGAAGAGGCGTTGCCCGCCGCGCTCGAACGCTTTTCCGCGGGCGACACGTCGGTTCTGAACGAGGAATTTAACATCTTCAAATTTATTTTTTAAATATAAGGTACAAAATTATGTCTGATAAAATTTATGCGATTGCTTCCGATATTCACGGTTCGGCGAAATGGTGCGAAAAATTTCTTGCCGCCGCCGAAAAAGCGGGG
>DLQW01000082.1:11286-12115 GCA_002474405.1 Christensenella sp. UBA7597
CGGTCCGCGCAACGATCTGCCCGAAGAATACGATACGAAAAAGGTGGTAAAACTGCTTTCCGCCGTGAAAGACAAAATCGTCTGCGTGCGCGGCAATTGCGAAGCGGAAGTGGATCAGATGGTGCTGCCCTTCCCCTGCCTTGCCAATTACGCGCTGTTTCCTTATGCTTACGGCGATGAAAACGGCGAAAAGTTTTCGGATTTGTTTTTAACGCACGGGCATTTGTATTCGGCGGAAAAACCGCCCCTTCTGAACGCGGGCGACGTGCTGTTCAACGGGCATTTTCACGTGCCTTGCCATAAACGGCTGGAAAACGGAGCGTATTATCTGAACTGCGGCTCGGTATCGCTGCCCAAAGAAAATTCGCCGCACTCGTTCGTACTGCTGCAAGGCGGGCGCTTCGTCTGGATAGATCTGGCTACGGGCAAACCGTTCGACGAATTTTCACTGTAACGCCCCTCCCGCATAAAAATTCCCCCGCAACGATTTTCCGGAAATCGCGGCGGGGTTTTTATTTTATCGAAAAAACGGCGTTTTCCGGCTTTTATGCGGCTTGGCGCAAGTGCCCCTGCCCGCATACATGAAAATCCGACGGCAACCGCGAAAAATCGACTTGCAAAAAACGTCGTATGCGTTTCCGGGCACGGGTTTCACCCGCTTCGTAACGGACTGTTGCCTTGACGTTTGAAATTGAACTAACTTGCCTTGCGGGCATCGTCCGCCTTGCAACGGACTGTTCGGAGAGGGCTTTATTCTCTGTTTTTCCTGCTTTCCCCTTTTTCGCGTTTTTCTCTTAGAAGAGAAAAACGCGAAAAAACCTACGGTAGC
>DLQW01000042.1:0-388 GCA_002474405.1 Christensenella sp. UBA7597
TCGATCATGGCGCCGATGCCGATAAAGAGGAGCAGCGGCATCGCTTCGCTTGCCTGAATGCCCACTCTGAATAAAGAGGCGATGATGCCGTCTTCGGCGATGACCGAGGAGTTCGGGATATTCACGAGGATTGCGCCGAAGCCCATGGGCAGAAGGAGCGCGGGCTCGATGTCTTTTTTGATGGCGAGGAAAATCAGCACGCCGCCGATTATCCACATCGCCACCTGCGGCAGCGTTACCTGCCTGAGCGTTTCGATTAAAAAGTCCATAAAAACCTCCGTTTTCGGGTTTGATTTTTTTATTATTGACGAGTTTGAAAAAATTAAGTAGGGGACGTTTGAAATGAGGGGAGCGGAAAACAAGTGAAGCCCCTCATTCGTCTGCTATC
>DLQW01000042.1:406-22936 GCA_002474405.1 Christensenella sp. UBA7597
CTTCCCCCGCGGGGGAAGGCTATATCAAAGGAAATCAACAAAATTTCAGACGCTTTGCAACAGTCTGTTGCGAAACGGGCGAAGCTCGCCCGCGGGAGAGCTATATATGGGAAAAACAAAAGACTGCTCCGAAAACGCGCTTTTTTAAAAAAGCGCGTTTTCGAAACAGTCTTGTCGTTTCATTCTGATCCGGGCTATTCTGCGGTTTCGGGCGTTCCGCCGTGCCGCAAAGATAAGCCGTGTTACCGTTATCAGACGGGAAAGCCCGCCGCGCCTTTTCGCGTCGCCGCATGCTTTTCCCCGACTACTCCCTGCCGAAGTATTTCAATTATAAGCTATTCGTGCGGGTTTGTCAACGATATTCGCGCCGAAAACGAATTTTTATTGCGCTTTTTCCCGATGCTTTTCCATTTCTTCGCGGACAGCGATACACGCGTCGCGCACGCACGCGATATTCTGTATACTATAAGTCTTTTCTGCCGTGTACAGGTACAGCGTGCCGAACGAAAACGCGGCGTACAGCGGCGGCATTTTTGCGGCGGGAATACCGCCGTTCTGCGCGAACGTGCGTTTCATTCTGCAATCGGCGAGCTTTGTATACGGAATAGAAACGGGCGGTTTTTTATTGCCGCCGAAATAGAGATACACGCAGGTTTCGTCCGATTCTACGGCGACTCTACGCTTTGCAAGCGCGAACGTGGAGCCTGCGATTAAAAGAGCGGCAATCGCAAGGTAGGCGATTATGGCTCCGAGCATAAACGCCTTTTCGCTTGTGATGGAAAGTTGCGCGATATAGTAAATCGCTCCGCCGAGAAACGCCGTGCCGATGAGCAAAAATAGAATCGGGCGGGTGAGAGAGCGTTTCGCCAGCGCCTTTTTTTCGGTTGCCGAGGGTGCGTTCATAGGAATTCTCCCGTCAAAGAAGTTTTGGGTTAATTATAGCACTTTTTCCGCCGCGCGGCAAGCGGTTGCGCACATATTTACGGCGGGCAAGGCGCAAAATAGGGGTATGAAAAGAAAAACGTTTTTGCGCGGCGCGGCAACGCTGGGGATTTCCGGCGCGGCGGTGAAATGCCTCGGCGCGCTGTACCGCGTGCCGCTGGCGGCGCTGATAGGCTGTTACGGCTTGGGAATTTATCAGAAATCTTACGCGTTTTTCGCGTTTATCGTTACGCTTTGTTCGGCGGGAATTTCGGCGGCGCTTTCCGGACAGGTTGCCGATTTCCGTGCGAAAAATTTCAATTCCGCGCCGCTTGTGCGCGATTATCTGCGGTTGTTTCTGCGGATAGGTTTGTTGGGCGCGGCGGCGGTGGCGGCGCATGCGTTACACGGCGCGGGAACCGGTGCGGCGTATTTGTTTCTGGCGCCAGCCGTGCCCCTTTCGTGCGTTGCCGCGGTGTATTGCGGTGCGTTTCAGGGCGCGGACGATATGTTTCCGACGGCGGTTTCGGAGCTTTGCGGACAGGCGGCGAAAATTGCGTTCGGACTGATTTTTGCGGCGGCGCTGAAAGAAAACGTAAGCAAGGCGGCGGCTTTTTTGTGTCTGGCGGCAACGCTTGCCGCGGTTGCCGAGACGGGCGCTTTGATAGTCTTTCGCAAAAAGCGACGGGGCATGGGCGGAACGAACGGGGATTTTTTCGCGGAACCGCCGATAAGCGGCGGACTTCTGACGGGGAAAGTGTTTACGGAAAAATCGGGAAAAATTCTTTCCCGCACGCTGCCCGTAACGCTTTCGGCGGCGGTACTGCCGTTGACGGCGTTTGCGGAAAGCATGCTTCTGCCGTCGCTGTTCAAGGCGTATTCCGATAAGCCGCTGGCTTTGTACGGATTGTTTGCGGGCGGCGCGGCGTGCATTTCGCATCTGCCCGTAACGCTTTGCCGCGGCGTGGGAGCGGCGGCGATTCCCGATTTGTCGGCGGAAATCAGAAAAAACGGCGCGGCGGGGTGCGGCGGAAAAATTGCATACGCCTGCCTTTTAACGCTTGCCGTGGCGGTGCCCGCGGGGGCGCTGACGTATCTGTTCGCTCCGTTGGCGGCGAAACTGCTGTTCCGTTCTCTGGCGGCGGAAGAAAAGTCGATGCTGGCGGCGTGCGTGCGGATTTCGGCTGCGGGGGCGGTGTTTTTGTCGCTGGCGCAGACGCTTTCTTCCTGCCTGACGGCGCTCGGAAAACAGCGGGGCGCGGCGGCGTGCTGGGGAGTGGCGTGTCTTTCGCGGATACTTTTCGATCTGGCGTTTGCGGGGGTGTTGAAATTTTCGGCGAAAGGCGCGGCTGCAGCCGAAAGTCTGTGCTATTTCGTTGCTTTTTTGCTGATTTTATTGTATAATAGGGCGTGTATGAAAAGCGAAAGAAACATTACGGAGGCGAAAGCATGATTACGGTAATCGGTTTGGGCGTAAAGACGGGCGATCTGACGAAAGAGGGCGAAGAAGCGATTTTAAAAACGGCGGCGACGGGCGGAAAAATTCTGGTGCGGACGGCGAAAACGCCGTCGTACGGAAGCGTGAAAGAGCTGAACGTGCCGCACGAAACGCTGGATTTCGTGTACGATAAAAGCCGTACGTTCGCTACGCTGAATAAAAATTTGTGCCGCGAGGTGAGAAAGTACGGCGAAAACGTCGCGTACCTTGTGGACGGCGCGGCAAGCGAGGATAATTCGGTGAAAGCGATTCTGCGCGCCGCGGGAAAGAAAAACGTGCGCGTGATAAACGGCGTTTCGAAGATTGCGGAAATCGCCGCCGCGGCACATTTCAAAGGTTGCTCGTATCAGGCGGTGTCGGCATGCGAAATTGCGGAGACTCTGCGGGAAGAGGGGCTTTCCGCGCCGCTTATTACATACGATATTGACGGCGAAGATATGGCGGCGGACGTGAAACAGGCGCTTTCCGGGCGGTTCGGCGAAGAAACGGAAATTCTGTTTATCCGCCTGAACGGCGGAAACGGAGGGAGAAAAAAAAGCGGCGATAAGGACGGCGGGAAAGGCGGCGCGCCCGTAGTGAAAAGAATTAAAATTTACGAGCTGGACCGGCAGAAAAACTACGATTGCGGCTGCGCGGCGGCGGTGGAAAAAATAGATCTGCTCGATAAAAAACGGTTTACGATGAACGACGTTTTAACCATTCTGCGTTACCTGCGCGACCCCGTGAGCGGGTGTCCGTGGGATAAAGTGCAGACGAGCGAAAGCATCCGCATGAACGTCATCGAAGAGGCGTACGAGCTTCTGGACGCGATTAACCTGAAAGACGACGACAAAATCCGCGAGGAGACGGGCGATCTTTTAATGCAGGTTGCGTTTCATGCCTCGCTGAAAGAAGAGGCGGGCGCGTTCGATTTTACGGACGTTGCCACGGAGCTGTGCGAAAAACTGATTACGCGGCACACGCACGTGTTCGGGAAGGATAAGGCGCTCGACGCCGACGGCGCGCTGAAAGTGTGGGATAAAAACAAGATGATCGAAAAGCATCAGGACACGTTCGCCAAGGCGGTGAACGACGTGCCGAAGTGCTTCCCCGCGCTGTTGCAGGCGCAGAAAGTGGCGAAACGCGTGGAACGCGGCGGCTGGGACAAGCCCACGTTCGAAAGCGCGAAAGCGGCGCTGGAAGAGGAGCTTGCCGAACTGAAAGCGGAAACGGAGAAGTTTGCGGCGGGGTGCGGCGATAAAGCGAAAACGGCGGAAGAACTGGGCGACGCGCTCTTTTGTATGGCGACGATGGCGCGCGCGGTGGGCGCGGACGCGGAAGAAGCGCTGCTCGATACGGTGAAAAAGGTGCAGCGGCGGTATACGGAATACGAAAAACTTGTGCTGGCGGACGGCAAAGACGTGAATGAGCTGGAGAAGCCGGAGCGCGACGAGTATTACGAAAAAGCGAAAGAAGCCGTAAAGAGCGACGACGAGGGCAAGGCATAAATGCGATTACATCGGGTACAGGTAGGGGGATTTGAAATAAAAAACAACGTATGGCTGGCGCCTTTGGCGGGGTATACGAATTATCCTTTCAGGAAAATCGCGCTGGAAAGCGGGGCGGGGTTTGTGTTTACGGAGATGGTGAGCGCGAAAGGGCTTTGCTATGGCAGCGAGAACACGAAGGAGCTTTTATACACGGCGGAAAACGAGCGCGGCGCGGCGGGCGTGCAGATTTTCGGGAGCGACCCCGCGTTTATGCGCCGTGCGGCGGAAAGCGAAGAACTGGCGCCGTTTGAAATCGTGGATATCAATATGGGGTGCCCCGTGCCGAAAATTTTCAAAAACGGCGAGGGGAGCGCTTTGCTGGAAAATCCGTCGCTGGCGGAAAAAATCGTGGCGGAAACGGCGAAAAGCGGGAAAATCGTAACGGTGAAGTGCCGTATCGGCGTAAACCGCGGAAAAATCGTAGCGGAAGAGTTTGGCAAACGGATGGAAGGCGCGGGGGCGCAGGCGATTACGGTGCACGGCAGAACGCGCGACGAAATGTATTCCGGCGAGCCGGATTATGCGGCGATTGCGGCGGTGAAAAATGCAGTGAAAGTGCCCGTGATTGCAAACGGAGGGATTTTTTCCGTACGGGACGCGGAAACGATGATGGAAAAAACGGGCGCGGACGGCGTGGAAATCGCGCGCGCCGCGCTGTACGATCCGCAGATTTTCTGCGATTTTTCGGGAGTGGAAAGAAAGCCGCTTTTTGAAATAGTGAAGCGGCAGACGGAGGAGACGGAACGACTGTTCGGCGAGCGGTTCGCCACGGTGTTTATGCGGAAAATGTGCGCGTTTTATCTGCGCGGAAAGCGCGGCGCGGCGGCGTATAAGGCGCGGCTTTTCGAATGTAAAACGCCGACGGAAGTCATTTCGCTGGCGCAGGAAATTTTTGAGTGAAGTTTTTGCGGAGAAATGCTAAGGGGGCAAACGAGGAATGGGGGACGTTGAGTACCGGGATAGTATAATTTACCGTAACAAAAAAGAGGATATCGGCAACAAGCGATATTCTCTTGAAAAGATAAAATTTAAGTTGACTGTTCCGGATCGAGTGTTCCGACAACAATAACGGTTTTGTTTTTTGGATTATATAAAACTTTCAAAGTTTTATTCACATAATTGCCGAAATACGTGGAACTAAAATCCGAGGCTTTAAAAATACCGGAGGTTCCGGAGGTAAAATCAGAGCCGTCATCTTTATGTATCGTCAGAGTGAAAGAGCAAGAGTGGCGAAACAAAGCGAAATGTTCGTTATGTACTTCAAGTACATCGGCGGTATAAATATAATAATTTTTTGACCCTGCAAACAAAAGAATAATTCTTATCGCACAGTAAAAAATAAAGGGGATAAGGAGAATAAAACCAGTAATTGACGCCAATCGCGCGGAGACTAAACTGTCATTCACAGACACAATGGCGAGAGTAAGGAATATAACCATAAAAATACCGTAGCACAACAATCCGGAACAATAATATCTGAAATCTACAGATTTTGAAACTAACTTTTTAACATCCATTACTCTATTCTCCGCAAGAAACAACAAAGATTAAACAGTATTTTATCGCAAGGCACAAAGAAAGTCAACGGGATTTTGTAAATAATTTGTAAATTTCTTGTAAATTTTTCGGAAAGCTGTCGGACTCGAAAAGTCCTACGGTGGACTATCTCGGTTATATCTGCGCGGGGCTGAATATCTCGCTTGCCGAATTTTTTGCCGAAGAACATTCGCGGAATGTTGCCGCGGGAAAATCGCTCGAAAGCCTGAACGAAAAACAAAAAAGACTGCTCGACGATTTTTTGAGCAGTCTGTAAAAAATTTTCGGTTGTTTTTTGGGGCGTTTGAAATGGGGATGGTAGAAAATACGATACGCCCCTTGATTGAAAATTTCCGATGGAAAATTTCAATCAAAAATGGGCTACGCCCCTCATTCGTCGCCGTTCGGCGACACCTTCCCCCCAAGGGGAAGGCTATATCAAAGGCAATATTTTAAAATTTCAAACGGCTTGTTGCAATCCGTTATGAAGCGGGCGATGCCCGCCCCAAGGGGAAGCCTATATCAAAGGCGAAAATTCAGCGGATGAATAAATCCGAGGATAACACCGTACGGTACATTTCGAAAATTTCTTTTTTCGTCTGACGGAAGGCTTTTTCGGATAAATTTTTATCCGTCAGTGCGTCCGATACAATGCCCCAGAATCCGTTGCAGATAAGTACCGCCGTGCGCCTGTCGGAATACCGCGGACGCATGCTTTGCTGGTGCCGGCGAAGATATAAAAGCACGTTTCCGAACACCCGGTTGTAAAACGACGTGTACAGATACGGGTTCTTTTCGATATTCGCGTGCGTGAAAAATTCCGCGTGCGCGAAATATAAATCGAGTATCGCCGTAAGCATATTCAAGTACCCTTCGAACGGCAATGTGGCAGGGTTGTTTTGCTTTTGCAAACGATGATAATCGTCGAGCGCTTCTTGCATATAATCGTCCATAAGCTCGTCGGCAAGCGCGAATTTGTCGTCGTAATACGTGTAAAACGTGATTCTGCCGATGCAGGCGCGGCGGCAAAGTTCCGTAACGTTGATTTTCTCGAACGCGCACGTTGAAAGCATTTTTATGAACGTTTCTTTGATGTTCCGCTTGGTTTTGATGATCCGTTTATCCATAATTATCCTTTTTTGAACACTTTTTTTATTTTGTATCGATAACTTACCGAATTTTGCAAACCGTATTTGTCTTTTTTGCCGATTCGGTTTATAATTATTATAACACGAGTATCGATAACTGTCAATCGTTATGAAATCGAAAAACGGTTGCAACAAGGAGGACGAACGGATATGGGAAAATTTATCGTTACGACGGATTCGGGGTGCGACCTGCCCGCGGAGCTTTTAAAAGAACGGGAAATCGTGCCGCTTCATTTATGCTACGAGGCGGACGGCAAGCTTTACGAAGATACGATGAAAGCGGAGGACTGCCACGAATTTTACGAACAAATGCGCAAGGGCGCAGTGCCGAAAACGAGTCAGGCGAACGAAACGCAATTCATCGAATTTTTTACGCCGCTTCTGAAAGAGGGCAAGCCGATTGTACATATCAGCTTGGGCAGCGCGGTATCGGGCACGTACAAGTGCGCGGTGAACGCGGCGCAGGCATTGAAAGAAAAGTGCGGCGCGGAAATCTACGTGGTGGATTCTACGCTGTGTTCCACGGGGTACGGTATGCTTGCGCTTCGCGCGGCGGAAATGCGCGATAACGGCGCGGACGCGGAAGAGTGTTTTGCCGAGCTGGAAAAGATAAAAATCAACGTGAACACGTGGTATACGACAGACGAGCTTTTGTATCTTCGAAGAAGCGGCAGATGTTCGCGGGCGGCGGCGTTGATCGGCGGCATTTTTAAAATCTGCCCGATACTCAACCTCGATTCTGCGGGACATCTGATTGTGCAACAGCGGGTGCGTGGCTACAAGCAGACGGTGGCGCGTATTTTCGAGATTGTGAAAGATACGGTAACCGACGCGGAAAATCAGACGCTTTACGTGTGCCACAGCGACGTGCCCGAGCGGGCGAAAGAGTTTGGCGAGGCGCTTAAAAAGGAAGCGGGATTCAAGGACGTGTACTATACGTATATCGGCACGATTATCGGCGCGAATTGCGGTCCGGGGCTGGTGGCGGCGTTTTATTTCGGCAAGCCGCGCAATATGGCGGGGTATGAGAAGAAGTAACGAGGGGAAGTTGAGCAAGAGGAGAAATTGAGGACGGCGGCGTTTTCGTTGGAAATGAGAGGGGTAGAAAACAAGCTACGCCCCTCATTCGTCAAGGCGATGCCTTGACACCTTCCCCCCAAGGGGAAGGCTATAAATAAGGCGAAATTTTAATTTGACCTCTCTCGGCGCGGCTGTACGCCGCGCCACTCTACTTGCCGAGATTGCCTTTGAGCGGCAACTCGGCAAGGGGAAAGCAAGGGGCTTTTTTGTTTGAAATGCAAATATCAGAAAACAAGTTTAGCCCCTTGATTGAAAATTTCTGACGGAAAATTTCAATCAAAAATGGGCTACGCCCCTCATCAGTCAACTTTGTTGACAGCAAGCCGCCGAAGTTGCCGTAGGGCGGCAACTTGGCGAGAAAAGCCCCCCGAGGGGAAGCCTTGGAACAAGGCTGACCATTTTTGCCGATTTTTGCGCAAGCAAAATGAGGCAAGGGGAAGCCTTGGAACAAGGCTGACCATTTTTGCCGATTTTTGCGCAAGCAAAATGAGGCAAGGGGAAGCCACGAAATAAGAAAACAAGGTTGCGATTCTGTCTTTTCGGATAGATTCGCAACCTTGTTTTGCGCGGTGGGCGGGTGAGCTGCAAGGCGGCGAAAACGATAAAAGCGGTGAAATTTTACAAAAAAAGAAAAAAATTGTCGCGAAGGGCGAAAATATCCGCTGAAACGCTGTACTTTTTTTCGGGAATATGGTATAATTGTATTATCGGCATATATAATTTGTCGCGCGCGCCTGTGTGCGTATGTGCGTGCGTATGTGCGTATACGTGTATGCGCGCGAAACGGCACAAAAATTGCGTGAGAAAGAGCACGGAATTTTCGCGGGCAATAGCGCGAAAAATTATTTTGCAGGCAAACGAAACCAAAAAAAGAAAAATTAAACAAGCATAAGGAGAAACAAACGACTATGGCGGAAAAAGTAGAAAACGAGTACGGCGCAGAACAAATACAGGTTCTCGACGGCTTGGAACACATCAGAAAACGCCCCGGAATGTACATTTCTTCCACCGACGCGAAAGGGCTTCATCACCTCGTGCACGAAGTGGTGGATAACTCGATCGACGAGGCGTTGGCGGGCTACTGCACGCATATCGAAGTTACGATCAATTCCGACGGCAGCTGCACCGTGCGCGATAACGGGCGCGGGATTCCCGTGGCGATTCACCCGAAAGAGGGCATTTCAACCCTTGAAGTGGTGTTCACGAAAGTGAACGCGGGCGGCAAGTTCGGCGGCGATTCGGGGTACAAGGTATCGAGCGGTTTGCACGGCGTGGGCGTGAAAGCGGTGAACGCGCTTTCGGAATGGCTGGAAGCGGAAGTATATCAGGACGGGCACATTTACAAGCAGGTGTACAACCGCGGCGTGCCGCAACGCAGCGTGCAGATTGTGGGCGACACGACGGAAACGGGCACGAAAGTTACGTTTTTGCCCGACAAAGAGATTTTCGAAACCACCGATTTTTCGTACGATACTCTGAAAATTCGTCTGCGCGAGCTGGCATATCTCAACAAGGGGCTTCGCATTACCCTTGAAGACAAGCGCGCGGGTCAGGAAAAGAAAGATTCGTTCTGCTACGAGGGCGGTATTCGTTCGTTTGTGGAAGATCTGAACGCTTCGCGCGAACAGCTGTTATTCCCGCAACCGCTGTATTTCGAAGAGACGGACGGCGACACGATGTGCGAAGTGGCGATTCAGTACAACGAATCGTACAACGAAGTGATTTATTCGTATGCGAACAACGTGAACACGATAGACGGCGGCACGCACGTGGAAGGCTTGCGGCTTGCGCTCACCAAAGTGATTAACGATTACGGCAAGAAAGCGGGCTTAATGAAAGAGTCGGACAAGCTTTCTGGCGAGGACGTGCGCGAGGGCATCACGGCGGTGGTTTCCGTAAAACTCGTGAACGCGCAGTTCGAATCGCAGACGAAAGACAAGCTGAACAATTCGTTTATCCGTTCGTTTGTGAGCCAATGCGTTACCGAGCATTTAAGCGCGTTTATGGAAGAGAATCCGAGCGCGGCGAAAGAGCTTGTTATGCGCTGTTTAACGGCGCAGAAGGCGCGCGACGCGGCGCGTGCGGCGCGTGATTTAACCCGCAGAAAGGGCGTTCTGGAAAATTCCACGCTGCCCGGGAAGCTTGCCGACTGTTCTGACAGGCGTTCGGAACTTTGCGAAATTTATATCGTAGAGGGCGACTCCGCAGGCGGCACGGCGAAGCAGGGGCGCGACAGAAGATTCCAAGCGATTCTGCCCCTTCGCGGCAAGATTTTAAACGTGGAAAAAGTGCGGCTTAACCGCGTTCTCGAAAACGAGGAAATCAAGGCGATGATTACGGCGTTCGGCTGCGGCATTCTGGACGATTTCGACGAGAGCAAGCTCCGCTACGACCGCATCATCTCGATGACCGATGCCGATGTGGACGGCGCGCACATCCGTATTCTTCTGTACACGTTCCTGTTCCGCTATATGCGCCCCTTAATCGAACACGGGCACGTATATTCGGCGTTGCCGCCCCTTTACAAGGCAACCTACAAGGGCAAGGATTCGTACCTCTATTCCGAAGAAGAAAAGGTGGCGTTCGACGCGCAGGCGACTTCGAAAGTGGAATATCAGCGTTATAAAGGTCTCGGCGAAATGAGTACGGAGCAGCTTTGGACGACGACGATGGACCCTTCCACCCGTACGCTGGTGCGCGTTACCATGGAGGACGCGGCGGAAGCGGACAAGATGTTTGCGATGCTGATGGGCGAAAGCCCCGAACTTCGCAGAAAGTTCATCGAAGAGAACGCGTCGCTGGTAACCGACCTCGATATTTAAGGGCACAGGAGAGATAAAAAGAAATGGCTAAAAGAGAAACGAGTCCCGAATTGACCGAAGAGTTTAAAAAGACTCTCGAAATGACGAAAATCATCGATATGGAGGTGGACGACGAACTGAAACGTTCGTTCATCGCCTACGCGATGGCGGTAAACAAATCGCGCGCCATTCCCGACGTGCGAGACGGTCTCAAGCCCGTGCACAGAAGAATTCTGTATTCGATGCACGAAATGGGCTTGTATAACGACAAAGCGTTCAGAAAGTGCGCGCGTATCGTGGGCGACTGTATGGGTAAATTCCACCCGCACGGCGATTCCTCGGTGTACGACGCGCTGGTGCGCCTCGCGCAGGATTTCACCATCAATTTCCCGCTGGTGGACGGGCACGGAAACTTCGGAAGCGTGGACGGCGACCCTGCCGCGGCTATGCGTTACACCGAAGCGCGCCTTACCAAGCTTGCCGCGGAAATGCTGAAAGACCTCGATAAAGAGACGGTGGATTTCATTCCCAACTTCGACGGCAGCGAAGAAGAACCCGTGGTGCTTCCCTCGCGCTTCCCCAACCTGCTTGTAAACGGTTCGGACGGTATCGCCGTGGGTATGGCTACCAACATTCCGCCGCACAATCTTGCCGAAGTAATCGACGGTACCATCGCGATGATCGACAACCCCGATATTACGGTGGACGAGCTGATGGAATATATCCCGGCGCCCGACTTCCCTACGGGCGGCGTGATTATGGGCAGAAGCGGCATCAAAAAAGCGTATCAGACGGGGCAGGGAAAAATTATCATCCGTTCGAAGTGCGAAATCGAAGAATACGGCACGGGCGGAAATACCCGCCAGCGCATCGTAGTAACGGAAATCCCGTATCAGGTGAACAAAGCCGTTTTAATCAAGACGATTGCGGATATGGTGCGCGACAAGCGACTGGAAGGTATTTCCGATATCCGCGAAGAATCGGACAGAACGGGTATGCGCATCGTGATCGAAGTGAAGAAAGACGCGAACGCGCAGGTTGTTTTGAACACGCTGTATAAAAAGACGAATCTGCAGGTTTCGGACGGTTTGATTATGCTGGCGCTTGTGGAAAACGGCACCGAGCCGAAAACGCTGAATCTGCGCGAAATTCTGCAATATTATCTGGCGCATCAGAAAGAAGTCATCACCCGCCGTACGCGCTTCGAACTCAACAAAACGGAAGAGCGCGCGCATATCGTGGAAGGACTTGTGCTGGCGCTTGCGAATATCGACGAAGTGATTAAGGTCATCAAGGAATCGGCGGATAAAAACGTGGCGGTGGAGCGCCTGACGGCGACGTTCGAACTGGACGAAAAGCAGGCGAACGCGATTCTGGAAATGCGCTTGCAGCGTCTGACTTCCCTCGAAGTGGAGAAGCTGAAAGAAGAACTGGCGCAGCTGGAAGCGACGATTCTCGATTTGAAGGATATTTTAGCCAACGAAAGCCGCGTGATGGCGATTATCAGAAACGACCTCACGGACATCAAGAACCGCTATCCTTCGCCGAGAAAGACGGAAATTTCGGTGGACTTCGGTTCAATAGAGGACGAAGATTTAATCGACAGAGAGGACGTGGTGATTTCGCTGACGCATTCGGGCTATATCAAGCGGCTGCCCGTAACGGAATACAAGGCGCAGCACCGCGGCGGCATGGGCGTTACGGCGCATAAACCCAAGGACGAGGACTACGTGGAGAAAATGTTCATCGCGTGCACGCACGACGATATTCTGCTGTTTACGTCGCTCGGCAAGGTGTATTCCATCAAGGGGTATATGATTCCCGAAGCGAACCGCACTTCGCGCGGCAGAGCCGTGGTGAACGTTGTGGGGCTGGATCAGGGCGAAAAGATTGCCGCCGTGTTGCCGAAGAAAGAAAACGGCAACGGGTATATCGTAATCGCCACCAAGAAAGGGCTGATTAAAAAGACGACGACGGACGAATATTCGCGCATCATGAAGAACGGCAAGATTGCGGTGAAGCTGAATGAGGGAGACGAAATTATTTCCGTGCAGTTCACCACGGGCGACAACGAACTTTTGATTGCCAGCCGTTCGGGCAAGTGCATCCGCTTCCACGAAAGCAACATCCGCGCGATGGGCAGAACCGCGGCGGGCGTACGCGCAATGCGCCTCGGCGAGAACGACGAGCTGGTGGATATGCTGGTGGTGGACGAGAATTACGATATTCTTACGCTGACGGCGAAAGGCTACGGCAAACGCACGAACGTGGAAGATTACCGCGTTCAGGGCAGAGCCGGCAAGGGCATCAAGGCGGGCACGTTCAACGAAAAGACGGGCGAGCTTGTGGCGATGAAGCAGGTAACGGACGAGAACGATATTATGATTATCACTACCGCCGGAACCATTATCCGCATGCATGCGGACAGCATTTCCAGAATCGGCAGAGCTTCGCGCGGGGTACGCGTGATGAACGTGAAAGATTCGCTGGTGGCTACGGTTGACGTAACGGAGCGCGAGGACGACGCGGAAGTTGCCGAACCCGAAGAAACCGAACTGCCCGAAGAGGAGCGCAACGCCATAGCCGACGACGCGGACGAAACGGGCGAAGAAGCTACGTTCGAACCCGCAGACGACGGCGAGGAGAACGAAACTCCCGACGACGGCGAGGAGAAATAAAGCAATAACCGGCTTCCCTTTCCGGGGGAGCCGGAAAAAAATTTTTTGTACAAAGGAGAAAAAATGGAAAACAACGAAGCACAAACAAAAAAGCCGTTTCTCGATAAGAAATTCGGCTACGTAGCGAAGGGTTCTTCGCTGAAAACCGAGGCGGTGGCGGGACTGACCACGTTCCTCGCGATGGCGTACATTCTTATCGTCAATTCGGGAATGTTCTCCGCGCTGGACGGCGTTTCGTTCGACGCGATGTACGTTACCACGGCGCTTTCGGCGATTGTGGGCACGATTTTAATCGGACTGCTTGCAAATCTGCCTCTGGCGCAGGCGCCCGGCATGGGATTGAACGCGTTTTTCGTATACACGGTGTGTTTCACGCTGGGATTTTCCTATGCGAACGCGCTGGTATTCGTCTTGCTTGACGGTATTGTTTTCGTTCTGCTTACGGTAACGGGACTGCGCAAAATCGTATTCGAAGCGATTCCTCCCGCAGTGAAGAAAGCGATTCCCGCGGGCATCGGCTTGTTTATCGCGTTTCTCGGTTTACAGGACGCGAAACTGGTGATTTCCGATTCTTCCACGGGCGTAACGCTCGCTTCGTTCAACCTGTTCGGCGGGGCGAAATGGGCGGACGTAATGCCCTTGATCGTGGCGGTGATTTCGCTGCTTCTGATTGCGGTATTTTCGCAGAAGAAAATAAAGGGCGGGATTCTGTACGGGATTCTGGGCGGCACGGTGCTTTACTATCTGCTCGGCTTCACGGTGAAAGATTTCTACGCGGGATTTTCGGAGACGCTTTCTCTGAACCCGTTCAAGCCGTTTGCATCGTTTGCCAAAGAGACGTTCGGCAAAGTGTTTACCGAAGGATTCGATTTTTCGGCGTATCTTGCGGGCGAAAATCACTCCGTAGGCGGACTGGTGATGCTGTTTATTACCACGGCGCTGGCGTTCTGCATGGTGGATATGTTCGATACGATGGGTACGCTGTACGGCGCTTGCCGCGGCGGCAACCTGCTTGTGGATAACGGAAACGGCGAACTTGAAGTGCCGAATATGAACAAAGCCATGCTTGCCGACGCGATTGCCACCTGCACGGGCGCGGCGCTGGGTACTTCCACCGTTACCACGTTTGTGGAATCTTCCGCGGGCGTTGCCGCGGGCGGTAAATCGGGAATGACTTCGCTGGTTACCGCGGGCATGTTTATTCTGGCGCTGTTCCTTGCGCCGCTTGCGAAACTGATTCCCGCGTACGCTTACGGCGCGGCGCTCATCTATGTGGGCATTCTGATGATCGGCAGCGTGAAAGACGTTGACTGGTCGGACGTTTCCGTGGCGGTACCGGCGTTTCTGACGATGGCGATGATGCCGTTTACGTACAACATTTCGTTCGGTATTGCGTTCGGCCTGATTTCGTACGTAGTCATCAAAACGTTTACGGGACACGTAAAAGAAGTGAAGGCGGGCACGTGGGTGATTACCGCGTTGTTCCTTGCGATGTTCTTCCTGACGCACTGAGCGGAAAATCAGCCGTAAAAAGGCGCAGGCAGATTGTAGTTTTTATGTAAAAGAGCGCAATGTTTCCGGAACTCGGCTTTTTTAAGTCGGGTTCCGACTTTTGGAATACAGTTGTTTATGAAAAAAATATTGGTATTTTTGTTGCTTTGCTTGTTCGTGGCGCCGTGCGGCGCGTGCAAAAGGGAGAATGAATTCGATTTTACGCTTATCGAAGGGAAAGAGGAATACAGGTTATCCGGAATGAAAGAGATTTACGGCGGAGAAGTGGTTGTTCCTTCGGAATATCGGGGCGTTCCGGTAACCGAAATAGGCGAACGTGCTTTTGCCTCGGAAACAAAAATCAAAAGCGTTTATCTGCCCGATTCTATTGTGAAAATCGGTTCGTATGCGTTTGACGACTGCCGTAATTTAGAAAGCCTCAGGTTGCCCGAAAACTTAGAAATAATTCCTTCTCATATGATAAGAAATGCGCAGATTGCCGAGATTGCGATTCCCGGAAACGTTAAAAGAATCGAGAATCGGTCTTTTGCTGCAATGCCGTTTAAGAAAGTTTCCGTTCCGGATTCTGTGGAATATATAGGGTACGAAGCATTTTATTTTTGCGGGCTGGAAGATGTGGTAATCGGTTCGGGAATACAAGAGATTCAGCCGTACGCATTCAGGGATTGCGAAAATTTAAAAAGCGTCGTTTTCAAAAATCCGGATAATATTACTTTATACGGCGTTTCCTTCGAAGAAGGGGCGCTGAATGACGCAGGGTACGTCGCGTCGCTTTTTCTGGACGAGCAATATGCCGCGAGACATTGGTTTGCCAAGAATAAGTAAGAGAAAATAAACCGTAAAAAAAGCGCGGAGCAAAACGCTCCGCGCTTTTCGTGCCATTTTTTGTATGCCGGAAAGGGGTTATTTCTTTTTGCCGAATTTGCGGCGGAAGATTTTCCAGCCTTTCGCGCCGCTTTCCGCCGTCTGCGGATTTGTTGCCGCGGCGCCGTTTGTATCGTCATCGTCGGCATATTTCGCCGCGTTGCCGGAAACGGCGGTGGCGGAATAACGCATCGAAGATACGGGTTCGTCGTCGGCGGGGTTGAACATATCGAAGAATTTAATCAGCCCCGTGGATATCGGCATTGCCGCCTGCACGAGCACCACGATTAAGAGAATCTGCGTTACGTTGAAATCGATGTGAGACCAGCCCTCGTACACAAGCTCGCCGAGCATGGGAATGGCAAGCACGGCAACGCATGCCGCCGTACAGAAGGCGAACAGCGCCGCGCGGATAAGGTTCAGCGGCTGGCAGATGCGCAGCAGCATCACAAGCCCCGTGAACGTGAGCGCCAAAATCAGCATCGGTTCGTATAAGCTGACGGTTTCGCCGCTTGCGGCGGTGTAATCGAAAATATACGAGAGCGTACTCTGGTGCAGAATATCCAGCGTGATGATGCCGAGCGCCATGGTGATTGCCCCCGGCAGCGCGCGCGATATGACGAAGGGGATAAACTTGCCTTTTACGCGGCTGGTATTCGGTTGCAACGAAAGCACGAACGACGGCACGGCGCTGATAAGCACTTCGTACAGAATCATGTTGTTGGTGGTGAAGAAGTATTTGCTGCTTGTGGCGATGCACACTACGGCAAGAATCAGCGTGAGCAGCGTTTTCATGATATACAGCGACGCGGAATTTTTGATGTTGTTGATAACGCGCCTGCCTTCGTTTACGATTTTCGGCATGGAAGCGAAATTATTATCCTGTAAAACGAGGTTGGAAACGTTTCTCGCCGCTTCGCTGCCCGAAGCCACCGATACGGCGCAGTCCGCTTCTTTCATGGCGAGAATATCGTTTACGCCGTCGCCCGTCATAGCCACGGTGTTGCCCGCTTTTTTGATGGAACGGATTAAAATCGCTTTCTGTTCCGGCGTAACGCGCCCGAATACCGTGTATTCGTTTGCCGCCGTTTCAACTTCGAGGGGAGATAAGCCTTCCAGCGAAATGAACTGAGAGGCGTTTACGATGCCCGCGCGACGCGCCACTTCCGAAACGGTAACGGGATTGTCGCCGGAAATGACTTTTACGGCAACGTCGTTTTTCTTGAACCAGCGGATGGTATCGATCGCGTCCGGGCGGATATTATCGGAAAGAGTGATGATTGCCACAGGGCGGAAGAGCACGGGAAGTTTGTCGCCCGTAATCTGGTTTGGCGTGTGCGCAAGCACAAGCACGCGAAGCCCCATCTGCGCGTACTGTTTCACCAGTTTTTCCACGCGCGCGGTCATCGGTTTCAGCACGAATTCCGGCGCGCCCATCGCAAACGTGCCCACGTCGCCGAACGATACGGCGGAAAGCTTGCGGACGGACGAGAAAGGAATCTGCGCCGTTGCCTGCAGTGCCGAGGAGTGCCCGAAACGCTCGTATAAAGCGATGGACGTCTGGTTGTTATCGTCGAGAGAGGCGAGCATGGAACCCAGAATATCGTCGACGGTATATTCGGTGGGGTTGTTTAAAAGCACGCAGTCGCTCACCCGCATTCTGCCGTCGGTAATCGTGCCCGTTTTGTCGAGGCACAGTACGTTGACGCGCGCCAGCATTTCGAGCGAGTACATATCCTGCACCAGCGTGTTGTATTTCGCCAGACGGATCATGCCCACGGAGAGCGCCACGGTGGTGAGCAGCAGTAAGCCGGAAGGCACCATGCCGATGACCACGGAGAACGTTTTCTGAATGACCGAATCGAACGTGTTTGTGGATAAGAGAATTTTAATGAAGCCGCCGCGCGCTTCGATATCCGCCCATTCGATATTTGCCGCTTTCAGGTTGGTGAAGAACATCAGAATCGCCACGGGAACGATCATCAGACCGATCAGTTTGATGAAGAGGTGAATGGAATTGATGATTTCCGAATTGGGACGTTTGTATTTTTTGGCGCGCGCCGTCAGTTTGTTGATATACGTTTCCGTGCCGATTTTATCCACGCGCGCCGTAACTCTGCCGCCCGTTACGAACGAGCCCGCCAGAAGCGGATCGCCTTCGGCTTTTTTGATGGGAACCGATTCGCCCGTAAGAAGCGCTTCGTTTACGTCGCCCGCGCCGTCCAGCATCACGCAGTCGGCGGGAATCTGCTGCCCGGAGGAGAGGAAAATCACGTCGTCGAGGACGATTTCGTCTACGGGGATTTCCTTTTTCTTGCCGTCGCGCAGCACTTTCGCCGTGGGGGCGGAAAGAATGGAAAGTTTATCGATTTTTACTTTCGCGCGGATTTCCTGCACGATGGCAACCACGATGTTGCAGGTGAAAATCAGCACGAACGTGAACTGAGAAAGGGGGGCGTGCGCCAGAACCAGCGCCACCGCCGCCAAGACGCAGAGAAAATTGAAGAACGTGAAAATGTTGCCGAAAAAAATGCTTCCGTACGTTTTGGAATATTTTTTCGGCGCGCTGTTCACAAGCCCCTGTTCCTGCCGCGAAGTTACCTGCGCTTCGGTTAAACCGATGTTTTTATCCGGATTGAAACGGACGATTTCCGCCTCTTCCTTTTGTTTTTTATTCTTTTTTTCGTCTTTTGTTCCGGGGGCTTCGCCGCTTGCCGCGGCGCCGTCTTTTTCAGCCTCGTCGGTTTTGATTTCCGGCATGTCGATGTCTCCGTAATTCGAAATTTTCGCGATACGTACGCCCGACGCGGGGACGTATACGAATCTATTATACCATATCGGCAAAAAAAATACAAGACTTTCGCGATAAGTTTTGCCGATTGCGATTTATTTGCGGAAAAAGTAAGCCGAAACCTAAAAATCAGGCGTAAATCGTTGATTTATTCGCTGATTTAATTGCAATTTTTCCGCGAAAGTTGTATAATGAAGAAAATCGCAGTACAAGCGTTACGAAAAGCATAAGGAGAAGCTTGAATTATGATCGACATCAATCTCATCAGGACGAATCCCGATAAAGTGCGGGAAAATATCCGCAAAAAGTTTCAGGATCAGAAATTACCGCTGGTGGACGAGGTTCTTTCGCTGGACGCGAAACGCCGCGCGTTAATCGCCGAGGGGGATTCCCTCCGCGCCGCGCGCAATTCCCTTTCCAAACAGGTGGGTATGCTGATGAAAGAGGGCAAAAAAGACGAAGCGGAAAAGGTGAAAGCGCAGGTAACCGCCGACGCCGCGCGCCTTGCGGAGATAGAAAAGGAAAACGAGGAAACGGACGCGGCGCTGAAAAAAGCGATGATGTCTATTCCGAATATCATCGCCGACGACGTGCCCATCGGCAAAGACGATTCGCAGAACGTGGAACTTAAACGGTTCGGCGAACCCGTCGTGCCCGATTTCGAAGTGCCGTATCATCTGGATATTCTGGAAAGACTGGACGGCATCGACGTGGATTCCGCGCGCCGTACTTCCGGGCAGGGCTTTTATTATCTTACGGGCGATATTGCCCGTCTGCATTCCGCCGTGCTTACCTATGCCCGCGATTTCATGATCGATAAAGGCTTCACGTACGTGATTCCGCCGTATATGATTCACGGCGACGTGGTTTCGGGCGTGATGAGCTTCGACGAAATGGACAATATGATGTACAAGATCGAAGGCGAGGATCTGTATCTTATCGGCACTTCCGAACATTCGATGATCGGCAGATTCATGGGGCAGATCATCGACGGCGCGAAGCTGCCGTTGACGCTGACGAGCTATTCGCCCTGCTTCCGTAAAGAAAAGGGCGCGCACGGCATCGAGGAACGCGGCATCTATCGGATTCACCAGTTTGAAAAACAGGAAATGATTGTGGTGTGCCGCCCCGAAGAGAGCGACGCGTGGTACGAAAAACTCTGGCAGTATACGGTGGAATTGTTCCGTTCGATGGAAATTCCCGTACGCCAGCTGGGTTGCTGTTCGGGAGATCTTGCCGATCTGAAGTATAAGAGCTGCGACGTGGAAGCGTGGTCGCCCAGACAGAAGAAATATTTCGAAGTGGGTTCGTGTTCGAACCTGACGGACGCGCAGGCACGCAGACTTTCCATCCGCTATAAGGATACGGACGGCAAAACGAAACTGGCGCACACCCTGAACAATACGGTGGTGGCGCCGCCGAGAATGCTGATTGCGTTTGTGGAAAATCATCTGCAGGCGGACGGCAGCGTAACGATTCCCGAAGTGCTGCAGCCGTATATGGGCGGAAAGAAAGTAATTCTTCCCACGAAATAAACCGACGGGAAAACACCGCGCGCAGTTCTTTGCACAAATGGCTGCGGCGCGGCGTTTTTTGCTTTGATTTTTCCGAAAATGTATTTGTTTTTTGATATTGAATGCGCCAGCGTGAATAAAACCACGGCGAAAATCTGCGCCTTCGGCTATTGCCTTACCGACGAAGATTTCAACGTGGTGAAAAAAGAGGATATTTTAATCAATCCTCACGGCGGCTTCCATCTCACCGACAGAAAGGGAGAACGGGGGCTGGTTTTGCCGTACGATTACAACGAATTCAAGGGCTGCCCGGATTTTCCCGCGGTGGCGCAGAGAATTTACGCGATGCTGCAGGATAAAGATACGCTTGTGTGCGGGCATGCCACGGGCAACGACGTGAAATATCTGAATCTGGAATCGAAACGCTTTTCTCTGCCCTCGTTCGCGTTTGATTTTGCCGACACGCAGTATGTGTATATGTGCCTGAAAGGGGATATGAAACGGCAGTATTCTCTCGGAAAAATCGCCGAGGAATTAGGCGTGGAATTTACGCCGCACCGGGCGGCGGACGACGCATACGCCACCATGAAAACCGCCGAGGCGATGAGCAGAGCCGCGGGCATTTCTTTCCGCGAACTGATTAAACAGTGCGATATCACGCTTGGCAGAATAGAAAATTACGAAATTACTTCCGTTTCTTCGCGCGCGGGGCGGCGGGCGAAAGAAGAGGCTCGGCAGAAAAAAGAACGGCGAGAAAAGGCGATGGCGGAATTTCACCGTTTTGCCGACGTTTCTTCGAGAAAGCGCAACAAGGCGGGCGTGTGGAAAAGCGTGCGCGTAAGTTTTTCGCATCGCATCGAAGAAAATGCGGAAGAGGCGTTTCCGCTGCTGAAAGAACTGCTTGCGGCGGGCGCGAAGTATGCGTACAAAAGCGCCGAGTGCGATATGTACGTATGTCCGGAGGACGAAAACGGACTGCGGCGCAGAACGGCGGAAGAAGCGGGCGCGAAAATCGTTACGGCGGCGGAGTGCCGCGCGGCGCTTTGCGAAGCGGTGCAAAACGAAAAACGAGAGGGGTAGCGGCGGATGGAAACGGTTCATTTACCCGAAAAATTTATAGAAAGAATGCGCGGCGAGCTTCCCGAAAACGAGCGGGAGGCTTTTTTTGCCGTATATTCTCGTGCGGGGTACGAAAAAGGCTTGTTGATCAACTCTTTGAAAATCGACGCCGGAGAATTTGAAAAAATTACTCCGCTTGCGCTGGACGGCGCCGTGTCCTGGAGCGAAAACGCGCGGTACGTGAAGAACGAAAAGGTGGGCGGCGACCCGTATCACTGCGCGGGGCTTTACTACATGCAGGAACCTTCTGCGGCGTGCGTTGCGCCGAAAGCAGAGGCGAAACGTGGGGAACGGGTGCTGGATTTATGCGCCGCTCCGGGCGGAAAAACCGCCGCGCTTGCCGCCGCCATGCAGGGAGAGGGGATTCTTGTCTGCAACGAACCCGTGCGGGCGCGGGCGCAGATTCTGCTTTCGAACATCGAGCGGTTAGGGGTGAAAAACGCCGTGGTGCTGAACGCGTATCCCGAAGAAATCTGCGATTATTTTACGGAATATTTCGATAAAATCGTAGCGGACGCGCCCTGTTCGGGCGAGGGGATGTTCCGCAAAAACGCCGAAGAAGCGAGGCGGGAGTGGAGCGAGGAAAATGTGGCGCTGTGCGCCGCGCGGCAGGAAAAAATTCTGGATTCGGCGGCGAAGATGCTGGCGGGCGGCGGCAGACTGGTGTACTCCACGTGCACGTTTTCGCGCGAAGAGGACGAGGCGCAGACGCGGGCGTTTCTGGCGCGGCACGCGGAGTTCGAACTGATTTCCGAAGAAAAAATATTGCCGCATAAGGCACGGGGCGAAGGACATTATTGCGCCGTGTTCGGAAAGACGAGCGGCGGGCGACGGGATTTGCCCGTGCAGAAAAGCAACGTTTCGCGGCAGACGCAGAATCTGATTGACGAGTTTTGCATGAAAATTTTCGGCGAAAAGAAAAAATACTGCCTGTACGAAAACGGCGGGGCGGTGTACGCTTTGCCGGAAAACTGTTTTTCGTGGCAGAAATTGAAAATTCTGCGCTGCGGCGTAAAGTTAGGCGAAATCAGGAAAAACCGCTTCGAACCCGCCCATGCCTATGCCCTTTCTATCAGACGGGGCGAGGCGAAAAACGTTGTTTCGCTGAAATACGACGACGCGCGCGTGCAAAAATATCTGCGCGGCGAAGAGATTCCGGCGGACGGATTCGACGGCGTTGCGGGCTGGTGCGCGGTGTGCGTGAACGGATTTCCGCTCGGCTGGGGAAAGGCGGCGAACGGCGTGATTAAAAATCATCTGCCGCACGGTTTGCGCCTGTTCGGATAGAAACTTGCCCGAAAGCCGTGCCGCTTCCGGGCAATATCCATTTTTTTCGTTCGGCGATTGCCGGCGGAGGACAACGAAAAAGATAAAAAAAATCACTGAAAATCCCCCGGACAAATGCGTTTGTCCGGGGGATTGATTTAAACGGTTTTATCCGTTTTTATTTTTTTGCGGGTTTCGCGGTTTTGGGCGCTTTCGTTCTGTTCTTCTTTTTCACGATGCGCTGTACGGCAATGCTTACCATGGCAAGCAGCA
>DLQW01000042.1:22971-35329 GCA_002474405.1 Christensenella sp. UBA7597
CCGCCGCAAGAATAATCGAGCTTGCAAGCAGCCAGCCGTTCATGCCGGAAGAAGAGGTATCGTCGGTGTTGTCGTCGTCCGAATTGTTGTCGTCGTTCGAATCCGCCGTTACGGAAACGTCCGTTTTCGAATAATCCGCAAACGTAATCTTCTGTTCGTGATCGTCGCTTTCGTAGGCGAGGTAGGTAACGTAATCCGCCTTCTTATCGGGGTCGAACTTATAATCGTCGGAAGTGGAATCGTACGAGGTGTACGCGTTGCCGATGTCGTCTTTATCCAGCGCGGAATCGTACCGCAGGAATTTCGCCGAATCGAGGAACGAGAACGCATAATATCTTACCGCCGCGCTCTTGTAGAAATCTTCGTCGCTTAAATTCGACTGCGTTTTCGCGCTTTCGATGGTTTCCTGAAGCATCGACGACCAAGTGTCGGAAGTGAGTTCCGTACGGTTATCCGCCGCGAACATTACGTAGCTGCCCGCTTCGAATTCGCTCTTGTTATCGCGCGTGCCGCTCCATACTTCCAGGCGGTAGTTCTTCGCTTCGCTGCCGGTGTGGATATAGAACGTGTACGTTCTCCATTCGCCGTTCGTTTCGATTTCTTTGTATTCCAGCGCCGCCGTGCCCTGCGCTTCGGAAGCAACCGTTCTCGGCGTAAGCTTGCCGGCTTTCACCAAATCGTTCAGATCGTACACGCGTACGGTGCACGCTTTGTCGGCATAATAAATGCCTTTTTCTTCGCCGTCTTTATGATAGAACGCGATGCCGTCCGTGCCTTCGTTGCTCCAGGCGGAAGCGTCGTAATTGTACTGCACGCCGCCGTCGGCTACAAGCAGGTTGCCGTCTTCGTCCTCTTCGTAGTTGGAAAGGTTGGCGTAATACTTGTTCTGCAAAGAAGCGTCGTCCGACCACTTCGCGTTTACTTCGTACAAGCCGCGGCTGTTGAGATACAGCGCCGTATCGGTAGAGGATTTGAACGTTTTATCGTTCTTCGGATCTTTCGTGCACACGTTGCCCGTCTTATCGTACCAGTAGGAAACTTTCGGCGTGGCAAGCGCGAGGGATGCGTTGTCCTCGCTGTCGGCATCGATGAGGTAGATGCTGGCTTTCGCGTTGAACGTTTTTACGCGCACGGAAATCGTTTTATACGAATCGGACGAAATCGAAACCGAAGAGGAAGCGAGATAGCCGTACGATTTGTTTGCGTCCTTATTGAAAATCATCAGGGGTTCCGCCGCCTGATCGAATACGGAGGAAGCCGCGCCGAAAATTTCGTTCAGTCCTTCCACATCGCTATATCTGCCGCTTGCAACGTAATCCGCCGCGAAGTTTTTATTTACAAGCCCGGCGTAGGGGTTGTTGTCGATGCCGTTATCCGCATCCGGATCGGGAGAGGAGGTAACGTTGCCGCTGCCGCCCCATACGCCCTTGTAGTTGGCGAGGTCGGCAAAGCCGTTTTCGATGCCTTTCTTCGTGTTGTCGGCGCTGTACGCTCTGGAATCGAACGCCGCGAAGCCCGCGCTTTCCTCGCTGTCGGAAAACGTCTTTTTCGCCGCGTACGTGCCCGTGGAGAAGTAGTCGCTCTGCGTGAACGGATCCGCGTCCGCCGCAATCAGGTTGGAACCGATCGCTTCGAGATTCGTGAACGCGGCATAGCCGGCGCCGTACGCCGATTTTTCCGCGTCGTCCGCCGTGGCGCCGTAGGTGAACGTCAGGGTGAAGTACTTATCGTCCTCGGTATCGTTTTCGAAGAGGAGCGTGCATTGCTGCCAGCCGCCGAAGATGTTTTCTTTCTTGCCGCCCGCGGTATCGTCCACTTCCGTTTTGGTGCCTGCGGTGGAATCGATGGAAGATAACAGCGCCGTTTTTTCGTCGTCCTCGGATTTGGCGTTGCCTGCCGCGTCCGTTTCCGTGTACGAGATGCCTGCGCCCGTTGCGCCGCTGGGAATCTTCGAGGTTTTAATCCACACGGAATAGAGGGCGGAGGAGTTCGCTTTTAAGGTAATGGTGCCCGTAGTGGCTTCATAAGCCGTTTTGCCTACGGAGAAGAGCATTAAAATGTCGTTCGTTTCGGCAAAAGGATAGGAAGAAGCGAAATCGCTTTCCCATACGGCTTTGAAATATTCGTTGCTTTCCGAAGCCGTGTTCACGGAATTTTTCGCAAACACGCCCGTTTTATCGTTGTCGATATCGAAATTGTTGTTGTCTGCGGAAATTTTATCCGCGCCCGCGATTCCGGCGTCTGCAAACGTAAGGGAGTTGAGCGTAACGCCCGCATCTACGGCATATTTCAGATCGGCAAGATTTTCTTTATCCGCGCGGAATTCCGTCGTATCGTCGTCCGCCGTTTTGTCGGCGCCTGCGGCAAGCGTTTCATATTCGGAATTTTCGATGAGCGAACATTCGAGATCGTCGAAGAACGCGTAGCCGTTCACGAAGCCCATTACGGAAGAAGAGGTGCCTTGACCGAGCCCCAGAACCACGGTGAACGTGCTGCTTGCATAGTCGCTGCCTTTCAGATAGAATTCGTATTTCACCCAGCCGTTGCTCTTGTTTTCGGCGGGAATGGAATCGTCGGCAAGAATCTTTTCGGTGTTGATGTTTTCCACCTTCACCTGATCTTTGCTCTTGCCCGCTACCGTGCGGGAAATACCGATGTAGGCGCCGCGGTTTTTATCCGCCGCGTTGTCCTCGTCGTTGTAGCGGTAGGTAAGTTCCGCCGTTTTCACCCATACGGAAAGCTTCGCGCTGGTACCCGCGGGTACGGTGAGCGAAGAGGAGGATGTGAAGTTCTGCGCCGTGCCCGACGACGAGGTGTACTGATTGTGAATCATCAGCACTTTCGTGTTCTTTTTGGCTTCGTCGCTGCCCTCGGCGTAGTGCGTGCCGGGATTCACGTCGGCGGAAGGAATATCGTCGGCGGAAATATTGTAATGGTTTTCGTAAAACTTGAGTTCGTCGACGCTCTTGTTCTTATTCGCGTCTTTCCATTTTTTAATATATTGCAGGCGGTCGTACGTGTTCATGTCCGCCCACTTTTCCTCGGCTTCCGATTCGCTTGTCGGGGTGATGTTTCCCGATTTCGTCAGCTTGTCCCACGCGGAAGTTTCGGTATCGATGACGCCGCTTGCCGCCTTGCTTGTAAGAACGGACGAGCGCGACCAGCTTTTCGGCGACGTAACGATGGGCGTGGTTTCTTTTTCCGTATCGAATTCGAACGAGCCGTTTTTGATGCGGGAAGAATCCGTCGTCTGATCGGTAGAGATTTCCGACTGATCCACCTCGTTATCGTTCGTTTTCGAGCACGCGGAAAGCACGCCCGCCGACGCGGACGCGAAAAACGCCGTGAGAAGGAGAGCGAACAATTTGTTTTTGCTTGTATTTTTTCTCATAACATAGCACCCTTGCACAAATAGATTTCTTGTTTTTGCCGTGTTTTTTTGCGGTTTTTGCGCCGTAAAACGGGCGAATCCGCGTGAAAAAGCGACAAGAAAAGAACATATTGATAGAAATATGCAGCATTATTGTACCACAAAAGCCCTTTTCAGGCAAGCGTTTTCCCGTGCCTGCGTATAAAATTCGTGATAATTTTCCGTAATTTACGCAAAATATCCTTAAACGAGGGAAAGGCGGGAAAAAGGGCGGAGATGAAAAGCGATAAACAGGCGGATGTAAAAAGCATTGTCTGCGGCGCCGCGACGGGCGCTGCGAACGGACTTTTCGGCGGCGGGGGCGGAATGATTGCGGTGCCGCTGCTCCGCGCGCAGGGGCTGGAAGAAAAGCGGGCGCACGCTACGGCGATCGCCGTGATTCTGCCCGTTTCGCTGCTTTCGTTTCTGCTGTATGCGTTCCGCGGATTTTTTGATTTTTCCGTGGCGCTTCCCGTGGCGCTCGGCGGGTTTGCGGGCGGGTTCGCGGGGGCGAAGCTGCTTTCCGTGCTGCCGGAAAAAGCGGTGTTTTACGTGTTTACGGGGCTGCAGTTGATTGCGGGACTGTGGCTTGTTTTTTCTTAGCCGTAAACGCGGCGGCTTTTCGCGCCCTGTCGGGCGGGCGAATCGGGGAAAATGCGCCTTAAGGCGGATAAAAAGGAAAGATTTTATGCGATTTTATTTATATCTTCTGCTCGGCTTTCTGGGCGGGATTCCCGCCGGCATGGGCATGGGCGGCGGAACCATTACGATTCCGCTGCTGCTTTTATTCGGCGGCGTGCCGCAGAAAATCGCGCAGTCGGCGAATCTGTTCGCGTTTCTGTCTACGGGCGCCTGCGCGCTGAACGTGCATATGAAAAACGGGTTGCTGCAGAAAGACAACGCCGTAAAAAACGCGATTCCGGCGCTGGTTGCGGCGGCTGCCGGTTCGCTTCTGGCGCTGGCGCTTCCCGCCGAATTTCTGCGAAAAACTTTCGGGCTTTTCCTCGTAGTTCTGGCGTTGTTTACTTTTTCAAAAAACAAAGACTGACGCGCCATGACAAAAACAACGGATTTAATGGCGAAATTGCACAAGAAAAACGCTGAAAAAGTATCAAAAATAAAAGAAAAAATCGCCGGAAACGCAAAATTTTTCCAAAGGGTATAGACAAAACGCATTTTATGTGGTAAAATATACCCGAAAATTCATTGTGGCGTTTTTTACGGAAAATAGCGTGTTTACGGAAAACGGCAGGCAAAAAGGAAGGTCAGAAGAAAAAGTGGAAAGAATAGGCATTATCGATCTCGGATCGAACACGGCAAGACTTGTTATCGTGGACTTGTTCACGGAAGGACATTTTATGGTAACCGACCAGCTGAAAGAAAGCGTCCGGCTGGGGCAGGATATGGACAGAGACGGCTTTCTGAAGCCGCAGCGCGTGGCGGAAACCATCCGCGCGCTGAAAATGTTCAAGCGGCTTTGCGACGCTTCGGGCGTGAGCCGCATCATCGCGGTGGCTACGGCGGCGGTGCGCAGGGCGAAAAATCAGCGTTCGTTTCTCGATGAAATTCAGGCGACCTGCGGCATTAAAATCCGCGTGCTTTCCGAAGAGGAAGAAGCGATTTTAGTATACCGCGGCGTAATCAACACGATGGATATTCCCAAGGGGCTTATCCTTGAAATCGGCGGCGGCAGCACGAAGGTGATTTATTACAACCGCAGAAACGTGATCGGCTCGGCTTCTCTGCCGTTCGGCGCGGTTACGCTGACCGACCTTTTCGCGAACGACTGCACGCCCGAAGAAGCGGCGGCGCACACCGTGGAATTTTTCACTGAACAGCTGAAGAAAATCGACTGGCTTTCCGAAGTGGATACCGAAGAAGTGCAGATGATCGGCGTGGGCGGTTCGTTCAGAAACCTGTTCAAAATCAGCAAACTCGTTAAGAAATACCCGCTTGACACGGTACATAACTACCGCCTGTCCACGGACGATTTCAACGTGATTTACGATAAAATCAAGGCGCTGGATATCGATAAGCGCAAGAAAATCCGCGGGCTTTCGCCTTCCCGTGCGGACATTATGCCCGCCGCGATGGCTATCATCAAATCGTTTGTGGATTATATGGGCGTGAAAGACTTCGCGATCGGCGGAAACGGTTTGCGCGAGGGCATCATGTTCAATCAGTCCGTGCCGATGACGGTGGAAAAGCCGATTTCCGACGTATTGAATTATTCGCTGGAAACGCTGGTGCTGTATTACGGCTGCGACCCCGCGCACGTGGAGCACGTGGTGCATCTTTCCATACAGCTGTTCAAGCAGCTGCGCGTGCTGCACAAGTTTTCGCGGCAGTATCTTAAAATTCTGAAAATCGCGGCGTTCATGCACGACGTGGGGCTGAGAATCAAGTATTACGGGCATCAGAAACACAGCATGTACATGATTCTGAATTCGATGATCTGCGGCGCCACGCACAGAGAGATCGTGCTGGCGGCGTTTGTGGCGGGCTGCCACGAAAGAGAGGACGTGAACCTTACCGAGTGGCAGAGATATAAAGACCTTGTTACGGAAGAGGACCTCGACGCGGTGAAAAAGCTGGGCGTGTTGCTTCGTATCGCGGAAAGCTTCGACCGTTCGCATGCGGGGCTTGTAACGGGCATCACCTGCGACGTTCTGGGCGATTCCGTCATCATGAAAACGGAGCTTGCGGGCGACGCTACGCTGGAAATCCGCACGGCGATGACGGCTTCGGCGGAGTTCAAGAAAACCTACCGCAAAAACCTCGAAATTTTATAAAATCGGACGATATAAAAAAGCCGCTTGGGCGCGCGGGCGTGCCGGCGGTTTTTGTTTACGGAGCAGCAGAAGATGAATTTCGTACTGGCAAGCGCGTCGCCGCGGCGCAAAGAATTGTTTAAAAAAATTACGGAGAATTTCGAAATAGACGCGGCGAAAGGCGAAGAGCGCGCGGATGAATCGTTGCCGCCCGCGGAATATGCCGAAACGCTTGCACGGCACAAGGCGGAAGAGGTTGCGGCAAAAAAGGAACACGCGGGAAAAATCGTGCTCGGCGCGGATACGGTGGTGGCGATCGGCGGCAGAATTCTCGGAAAGCCGAAGAGCGAAGAAGAAGCCGGGACGATGCTGCGGCTGCTTTCCGGGAAAGAACACAGCGTATTTACGGGCGTATGTCTGATTTTCCCGGACGGCGAAAAAATCGTGCGACACGACGAAACGAAAGTGAAATTCAAGCCGTTTACGGAAGAATTCATCCGCGATTATGTGGCGGGCGGTTCGCCGATGGATAAGGCGGGAGCATACGGCATACAGGACGGCGTGCCGACGGAATACGTGCGCGGAAGCATCGATAACGTGGTGGGATTGCCTGCGGAGCTTCTGGAAAGAATATTGAAACAAAAGGAAACGAACGAAAATGATAAAGCTTGCGATTGATCTGGGCTCTTCGGTAACGAAGATATACCGCGCGGACGGCGGCAGCGGCATCGTGCTTGCCGAACCTTCCGCGGTGGCGGTGGACGGCATTACCGGCGAAGTGAAAGCCATCGGGAAAGACGCCAAAAAACTGGTGGGGAAAACGACGGAGTCTACCGAAATAGAGTTTCCCGTGTACGAAGGCGAAATTAAAAACGGCAGGCTTGCCGCCGAAATGCTGAAAGAATTTCTGCGCCGCGTAAATCCCGACGGGGCGGCGTTCAAAAAGACGGAAGTATTGTTTGCGCTGCCCTGCGGCGCGGGCGACGAGGCGAAATCCGCCTATTCGCTGCTGGCGGAAGAGTGTCGCTTGAAAAACGTATATTTCGCGGAGGTGCCGTATCTTGCCGCGCTGGGCGGAGAAGCGGTGCTTTCCGATTCCGAACCCGTGTTTGTAATGGATATGGGCGGCGGAAACACGAATATCGCGGTGCTTTCTTCCGAGGGGATTATCGCAGGGCTTTCGATGAATATCGGCGGCAACAATATGGACGCGGACATTGCGGGGCGCGTGGAAAAAATCAAATCTCTGCGCGTGGGCGCGCTTACCGCGGAGCGACTGAAAAACGAAATCGGCTCGCTTTCGCCCGAAGCGCGCGGCGCAACGGTGGCGGAGGGAATCAACATTCTGCAATTCCGTCCGGCGGGCGTATCGGTGCAGGCGGGCGAGATTGCCGATTGCATATCGGTGTATTTCGATAAAGCTGTGGAATACGCTTCTTACGTGCTGAAAGGGTTGCCTGCGGAAGTGGCTGCGGCGGTGAATAAAAACGGATTGTATCTTTCGGGCGGTGTGGCGAAACTGCCGTACGCGGCGGAGTATCTTTCGCGAAAACTGGAAATGCGCGTGCGCACGTGCGCCGAACCGCAGTACGCCGTGATTACGGGCGCGGGGGCGCTGCTGCGTGATAAAAAATTATTTAAAACACTGTGTATAAGCGAGTAAAAGATTTGAAAATAAACGAAGGCTTCTCCGCAAAAAGGAGAAGCCTGTTTTCTTATTGAGTTGAATTTACGCTTGATTTGTCCGGTATAGAAAACAAGTTGCGCCATTTGCCCTGAAAATTCCGCAAAAATTTTCAGGGCAAAAATGAATCACGCATAAAATGTTACGCCCCTCATCCGGTGGCTTTGCCGCCACCTTCCCCCCCGCGGGGGAAGGCTGTATACAAGGTATAAATTACAATGCCCGGATGGCTTCCACGGGCTTCTTTCTTGCCGCGGTGAATACGGGCAGGAACGTGGCGATTGCCGAAGTAACCGCCGCGATGGCAAGCAGTATGGCAACCGAAGCTCCGCCGAACACGAAGATGGAAGCGCTGATGGTGGTGCTGATTTCACGGTTGAGAATATTGCAACCGACGACGCTGCCCGCAATGCCGAGCGCCAGACAAATCAGCGCGATGACGAACGATTCGGAATAGAAAATTTTGAATACATCCGCGCCGCGCGCGCCCACCGCGCGCAGGATGCCGATTTCTTTTTTCTTGTAGGAAATGGACGTGGCGATGAAGTTGGAAAGCAGCAGCATGGAAAACGCCGCCAGCACGATGCCTATCCACATGAAGATTTCCGATAATTCCTGCACCAGCGAGTTTACCAGTTCCAGCGCCTGCGTCTGCGCGTTACCGATGGCAAAGCGCGTATAATCTTCGCCGAAATCGTAAGAGAACATCGATAAATCGTATCTGTGCGCCGAAGAGTAGGGCAGGAACACCGCGTCGTATTTCGCGTCGGCGGGTTCTTCGTAATAGAACGTATATGTTGTGGAGGAAAAATATTGATTGTTTGCCTGAGCGTAAGATTCGAAAGTTTTATACAGCGCGTTGCAGTCCGCTTCCGTAGCGAAGAAAAGACCGTCGCTATAGTTCTTTTCGGAATCGAACACGAATCCCGCGACTTTGAAAGTTTTCGCTTCGCCTGCCCGTTTCCAGCCGTCTTTACCCGAAACCAGCACCTGAACATCGAAGGCGATATCGCCGCTGCCGAATGCCGCCGCGTACTTTTCGTATACCGCGGAAACGATTTCTTTTACCTGCGCTTCGGTGAAAATAATATCGACGTAAGAATTCTTTTCGCTGTCGAAAATCTGAGTCTGACCGTTTGCGGCAAGGTTTGCCCAGTCGTTTGCGGTGGCGTCGTAGCCAGCAAGTACGGACGGAATTTCGAAAGATTCGTTGACGAACTTGAATTGTTTTGCCTGTGCTTCGTATTTGCCGCCCGTGCCCGTAAGCGTTAAAAATTTCTCATACGCGGCGATTACTTCCTCTGGATCGTTGCCACCCTGCTGTTGACTCAGAAGCCAGTCCTGCATCGTCCATTGTGCGGGAATGAAAGAGGAGCCTGTGTATTCGGCGGCGACGTCCTGCCAGAAAGACGAAAAATCAATGTCGGTCAGCAGGCGGAGAAGCCGCGCGAACATCGCCGGCGTGATGACGGCTTCGCCGTCCGATACCGCGGTTTTTCCGTTCAGCCAGACGGTGCTGCCCACGTCGGGAAGCAGGGAGGATTTCAGATACGTCCATTCTTCGTGGTAGCCGGAATCTTCTTCTCCGTCTTTTTTCGCGAATGCGGCGCGGTGATAGTGCGCTTCGTTCAGTTCGTTGCGCAGCGCAAGACTTTGCAGTTTTGTTGCCGTACGGAAGGCGGTTGCCGTGTTTTCGTTGAAAAACGCGATTTCGTGATAACCGTCCGTGAGGGCGGCGGAAAGATTCTGCAAATCTTTAGCCTGCTGTTTGATTTCTTCCGTCGAAACCGCCTGCGAGGTTTTTTCGCCGTACGTTTTGTATTGTTCGTAAAGCGCTTTGTCGCCGCTGTCGAAAACGCCCGAAATTTTATAGGTCGCCGTTTGGGAAAATCCGTTGTAATACAGCGTAAAGCTAATAGTTTTGCCTAAAAGCTGCCCTGCCGAAGCAACGTTTTCGTAATTCGCCTTGACAAGCACCGAGGCGGTGTAGGAGGAAATCAGAATTTCGTCGTCCGCCGCGGGATAAGTTCCGAATTTCACGCGGTTTCTGAACGCGTGATTTTCGGGCAGATACCCGGCGTATAAAAGCTCCGCCGAATAGTATTTTCCCGCGTCGACAAGGTTTACGTCGTTCAGAGTTACCGCTTTTGCCTGAAAATCGGAAGAATAGGAATCGGGCGCGAGCAGGGTGGTAACTCCGAACGTTTCTTCTCCGAACGTTTTTGCGATTTTTTCCGCTTCGGCGTCCGTGATACGGGTATGCGCCGCGCGGTCGTAAGAATAGGAGTTCGTTTCGCCGTCGTTCGTATAAGTGTACGTTTCCGTGTACTTATACACTTTATCCACGTGCAGCACGTTTACGCCCGCGTCGTTTAAAGTCTGGTACAGCGTTTCGTCTTTATCGTACAGCATCAGCGTGGAAAACAGCCCGAACATGATAAATGCCACCGAGCAGAGCAAAATAGTGAAAATCAGACGGAACGGCTTGGATTTCAAGCCCGAAACGCCGATTCGGAACGCGTGCCGCATGGGCAGCTTCGAACGGATGAATTTCGTCTTTTTTCCGTCGTATTGCTTTTTCGGGATTTTCTTTTCGTCCGTCTGCGCGAAGAATTCTTTGCCGCCGTTTTCGGTGATGTGGCTGACTTTTTTAAAATCGGAAATTTCCTTTTCGCCGCCGGAGATTATCGCGTTTTTGTTGCGCGACAAAAACGCGTAAATGTACTGATAATCCTGCTGCGTGAGCGCCGCGCCGTCCTTTACCGAAAGGGTGTTTTCGCCGATGATTTCGAGGTTTGCCCCCAGCGCCTTAGCCGCGGCTTCTTCTTTGGTTACGTCCGATAAAATTCTGCCGTCTTTCAGTTCGATGATTCTGTCGCCGTACTCTTCCGCAAAATCGCGATCGTGCGATACCACGATAACCAACTTGGTTTTCGAAAGCTTTTTCAGCGTGTCGAATACCTGTTTGCCGGTGGCGGAATCCAGCGCGCCCGTCGGTTCGTCCGCCATGATGATTTCGGGGTGTTTGATCAGCGCGCGGGCGATGGCGATGCGCTGCTTCTGCCCGCCCGAAAGCGTGTTGGGTTTGCGTTTTGCGAACGAGCTTAAATCCACGTCGTCAAGAAGCTGTTTGATGGCTTTTTTATCTTTCGGTTTGCCCTGCAGTTCGAGGGCGAGCGCGATATTATCTTCTACCGTGAATTCGTTGAGAATGTTGTATTCCTGAAACACAAACCCGATAAAAGTATTGCGGTAAGAATCGAAATCGCTCTGCGAAAAGTTTTTGCTGGAACGCCCTTTTACGATAATTTCGCCCGACGTGGGTGAATCGAGTCCGCCGCATACGTTTAAAAGCGTGGATTTGCCGCTGCCGCTTTTGCCCAGCAGAAATACCATGCCTTTTTCGGGAAAACGTACGGAAACGTCGTTCAGAGCCTTGGTTTCCACGCCGCCTTTGGCTTTGTAAATTTTTGTTAAATGTACTACTTCTAACATCCGGTTTCTCCTTTTTCGGTTTTGCCGCGGGTTTCTGAACCGATTATAACATAAAGAGGCGCAAAAAGCAAGAGAATTAACAAAAATTTCACCGTTGCGGCGGGTTTTTCGCCGCGGCGCGCGCCGCAATGCTTGACAGCGTCTGCAAAAACTGCTATAATATTTACAGAACGGAAACGTTGCCGGATTTAAGGCGGCGCAACCGAAAAACAGTAAGGAAGGCTTTTTAATATGAAGTATGCTTTAAGAGGGATTACCGCAGAGGAACTCAACTACACCGTGAACCGCATTAAAATGGACAGGAACACGAAATTCGAAATCAAACCGCAGTTTTCGCGCACGATCAGAAAGGTACAGGAAAACGACAAACTGTACTTCGTTGCGCTGGAAGTAAAGGTGGAATCCACCGAAGCGGAACCCAAGCCGTTTAATCTGAAAGCGCGCCTTGTGGGAATTTTCGAAGCGGAGGACGTGAATACCGACGAAGATCGTCAGGTACTGGCGATTTCCACTACGGAAATCGTATACCCGTATCTTCGCGCCGTGGTTTCGTCGCTTACGGCAAACGCGTTTATCAATCCGCTGATTCTGCCCGTGATTCCCGCCGGAACGATGTTCCCGGAGGACAGAGGCGAGCAGCAGTCGAAATCGTTTGAATCGCCCGACGTGCTGAACTGAAAGCGATAAAAAACAAAAAGCAACAGCCCCCGCGGCGGAAAGTTCCGTGCGACGAGGGCTGTTTTTTTGTGCTGTGCTATTGTTGTGCTATTCTTCGGCGGTTTCTAAAGAATATAGCGAAAGCGTGCGGATTTGTTTGAGAACTGTTCCGCACGCAATGTAAGAAAAGGCGTTTACGAAGCAGCCTGAGAGGGAACGCGGACTATTTTTGTGCCGGAAAAAGCGCCTCTTATTTCCGTATCTTCCGGAATATATAATGTGGGCAATTTCGGACAACGATAGAACGCCATAGAATCAATGAGCTTTATACTTGCGGGAAAA
>DLQW01000042.1:35475-38539 GCA_002474405.1 Christensenella sp. UBA7597
TGCAGCCACGCGCAGGTACCGGCACCGATAATTTTAACGCCTTGCGGAATTACGCTTATGTTGCAAGCGGCTACAAGCTTTCCAGTAGCTTTTTCGATAATGCAATTCCCTTCGCTTTTATAAGCAGGGTTACTTTCGGCTACTTCCAAAGAAGTAACTTGTGTGCCGTGTGTGATAAAAGAAGACTCCAGCGTAGTAACCTTTTCCGGAATAAAGAAAGACGTGTTTTTACAATAGTAAAAGGCTGCATATTCGATTTTCTCTACAGAGGAGGGAATAGATATGCCGTTGGGCAGAGAGAAAAAAGAAAAAGCGGAACGTCCGATAATTTTAACCTCATCAGGGATAACGCTTGTATTGCAGCCGGCGATTACTTTGTTTGTAGCTTTTTCAATAATGCAATTTCCTTCGCTTTTGTAAAACAGATTTTTCTCATCTACGCTAAGTTCTGTAAGATTATGGCAGGCAGCCGTGAGGAACGTTCCGATTTTTTTCACTTGTTGCGGAATATGCAGCTTTTTTAAAGAGGTGCAGTTTTCAAAAACGAAGTTTTCAATTTCGTTGCAGACGGGAATTTCTATTTCCTGCAAAGATGTACATCCGTCGAAAGTGTGACTTTGCAAAGTTCTAATATTTCGAGGCAAACGGATGCGTTGTAAGGAGCTGCAGTCTTGGAATGCATCATATCCGATTTCAAGGACGGAATCCGGAATGACGACGCGGGTTATGTTTTTTGCGTTATCAAAAGCGTGTTTCGCAATTTGTGTAACGGGTTTTCCATTTACGGAAGAGGGAATAACGATTTTTCCCTGCAAGGCTTCCGGATTATCTGCCTTGATTTCGTATTCGCCGGTTTTATATTCTTGTACAAGAAGAGGGGAGGCTTCTAATTTATATTCGAACGGAGCAGACCAAGCCGATTTCTGATAATTGAACGTATCGTCGCCCACGCTTCTGATTTGTATCCGGTAAGTTGTCGGCGCGGTGGTAATCGTAAACAAGTCCAGCGAAGGCTCGTCAGCTTCGTATTCGGTTCCGTCGATATCCACAAGGTACCATTCGGTATGCGGCGTAGCATCCCAAAGCAGATAATCGTTTTCCACGCGGATATTTTCGGGCGGAAGGAAATTTTCTTTTTGCCGGTTGCAGGCGGCAAACGCCGAAAGTAAACAGATAAAAAACGTAAATACGGCAAACTTTTTCACGCGGGATAACATAGGCGCTCCTTAAAATAATAAAATTATAATACAGAAAGCGTGCGGTTTTTTTTGGAAAATGCTCCGCACGCAATGTAAGAAAAGGTGTTTACGAAGTAGCCTGAGAGGGAACGCGGACTATTTTTGTGCCCCACCAAAATGCCTCCCATCCGATTTCCGTATCTTCGGGAATATATAGCGTGGGCAGATGTTGGCAATAAATAAACGCGCAGGCGCCGATTTTTTTTATGCTTGCGGGGAATGCGATTTCCGTGATATTTTCACATTTTCTGAAGGCGGCCCCACGAATTTCCGTAAGCGTATCCGGCAGAACTACTTTTTTTACAGTAGATTCGAGAAAAGCTTCCTCGTAGATTATTTCTACCCCGTGAGGGATTACGATTTCTTCCGTCTGAAACCATCTGAAAGCGCAGGGACCGATTGCTTTAACGCCTTGCGGAATTACGCTTGTGTTGCAGCCTTTTACCACCGTGCCAGTGGCTTTTTCGATAATGCAGTTTCCTTCGCTTCTATAAACGGGGTTGTTTTCGGCTACCGTAATCTGCGTAAGATTCGGACAATAGCCGATAAATTCATAATCTAAATAGGTAACGCTTTCCGGAATTACCAAAGTTTTTCCGGAATACGTAGATAAAGCGCATAGTTCTAATTTTTCTATATTGGAGGGAATTACGAAAGGCTCCGGCATAGAACCGCAAAACGCTAAAGGACCTATTGTTTTTGCGCTTTGCGGGATAACGCTGGCGATGCAGCCCGCGATTATCGTGTGCGTTGATTTTTTAATTATACAATTTCCTTCGCTTTCGTAAAACAGATTGTTTTCATCAACGGTAAGGGAAGTAAGATTTTTGCAGTAAGCCGTAATGCAGTTTCCGATTTCGCGAACGCTTTGCGGAATATGTAACGAAGTTAATGACGAGCAATTATAAAAAGCGGAAGTCGATATTTTTGTAACTCTGGGAAGATTGATTTCGGTTAAAGCGGCGCAATTTCGAAAAGCTTCAAATGGAATTTCTTTGAGACCGTCAGGCAATACTATGCGTTGTAAACCGGTGCAATTATAAAAAGCGGAGTTGCCTATTTCCGCTACGGTGTACGGAAGCTTGACGGCGGTAACGTTAACGGCGTTTTTAAATGCGCAGGGCATAATTTTTGTGATAGGTTTATTGTTAAAGTATGCCGGAAGAATTACTGACCCGCTTAAACTTTCAGGATCAACCGCTTTAATCTGGTATTCCGTATTGTTATTGATAGACTGAAACAGAAAAGGTTGCTTTTCTCTCCGATAATCGCAGAGTGCCGACCATTCTGATTTTTCATAATCGACGGTTTCGTCTCCGCAGCTTTTAATTCTTATCTGATAGGATGATTTCGGCTCGGTGGTAATTTCAAAGAGACTCAGGCTGTTTGTATCGGCTTCGTATTCGGTGCCGTCGATATCCACAAGGTACCATTCGGCGTGAAGGGCTTCGTCCCAGAAGAGATAATCGTTTTCCACGCGGATATTTTCCGGGGGAAGAATTGCTTCCGCTTTTTTGCAGGAAACAAAAGCCGCAACAGAAAGTATGAAAAAAATAGGGATAAGAACTGTTTTTATAAGTTTTTGCATAAAAATACCCTCCGGAAAAACGATAAAGAATAGAGTGAAAGCGTGCGGATTTGTTTGAAAATTCCCCGCACACAGTGCGAGAAAAGGCGTTTACGAAGTAGCCTGAGAGGGAACGCGGACTATTTTTGTGCCGGAAAAAGCACCTCTTATTTCAGTGTTTTCCGGAATATATAACGTGGGTAATTTCGGACAACTATAGAACGCCATAAAATCAATAAGCTTTATACTTGCGGGAAAA
>DLQW01000042.1:38702-39238 GCA_002474405.1 Christensenella sp. UBA7597
TGCAGCCACGCGCAGGTACCGCGACCGATAATTTTAACGCCTTGCGGAATTACGCTTGTGTTGCAAGCGGCAACAAGCTTTCCGGTGGCTTTTTCAATAATGCAATTTCCTTCGCTTTTATATGCAGGGTTGTTTTCGGCTACTTCCAAAGAAGTAACTTGTGTGCCGTGTGTGATAAAAGAAGACTCCAGCGTAGTAACATTTTCCGGAATAAAGAAAGAGGTGTTTTTACAATAGTAAAAGGCTGCATATTCAATTTTTTCAACAGAGGAGGGAATGGATATGCCGTTTGGCAGAGAGAAAAAAGAAAAAGCGGAACGTCCGATAATTTTAACCCCATCGGGGATAACGCTTGTATTGCAGCCTGCTATTACTTTGTTTGTAGCTTGTTCAATAATGCAGTTCCCTTCGCTTTTGTAAAACATATTTTTCTCGTCTACGCTAAGTTCTGTAAGATTATGGCAGGCAGCCGTGAGGAACGTTCCGATTTTTTTCACTTGTTGCGGAATATGCAGCTTTTTTAAAGAGGTGCAGTT
>DLQW01000098.1:0-18133 GCA_002474405.1 Christensenella sp. UBA7597
GCGGTGGCGCTGTATATTTTTTTCACGGAGTGGGGCTCGATGGGTTCGCTGATCGGCACTTCCGGGTTTGCGATCTGGCAGGGAACGATATTTTTATTGCGTTACGGAGCGGAAAAAAACGTGTATTTCGCGGCAGCGATGCTGTTGCTGCTGCTGTTGAACGTGTTCACGTGGGGGGCGCACCATAAAAACGTATGGCGGCTGTTAAGCGGTACGGAACACAGAACTTCGGTGAAAAAAATTGCGAAAAAAGGCTGAAAAGCGTTTACTTTTGCGGGAATTGCGTGTATAATAATATAAAGCGCAAAGGTGCGGCGAAAGCGGCGGAAAACCGAAAAAGCAGCACGCGCGCGAAAAATACAATACGGGGGTGTAAAGGTTTCGATTGCCGGTGAGCGGAAAGATAAGCATACCGCAGACGGAGTGGCTGCGTTAAAAACATTCCGAAAAATTTAAATGCAGATAACAATGCAGAATACGCCTTAGCGGCGTAACTTTGTTTTAAACAAAGCGTCGGCTTTCATTTTTTCGTCGGTGAAAGACGCGGCGTAAATCAAGACGAAAAAATCTTTTTGTTCCGGCGGGAGGGGATGGAAAGATTAAAATTATCCCGTGCGAAAGCGGCGGCGCGTTTACCCGCAACCGTTTTTTAAGAAGAAAGGCAAACTAAGTATGTAGAAAGTTTTTTGGCAGCCGAGTAAGACGTGGGTTCGATCCCCACCATCTCCACCAAAAAGAACCTGAAACGAACTACTTAAACGTGGCGTTTCGGGTTCTTTTTTGCGTTATTTTTCGGCTTGTTTAGTCGGTAATTAAGCGGCGCAAATTGTAAAAATCGGTAAAAAAGTAAAAGGCGACAGACAGACGAGGGGAAGCTCGGCGGAAAAATCGCGATTCCCGGCGTTGCGGAAACGATGGGGAGAGATGTTGCGAAACGGCGATAGGCTATGCGTGTTGTGCTTGCAAAAAAATTTCACGTACAGCGTGTTTATGAAACGAGCCTCGGTGAATTAAAATTTCACCGAGGCTTCCGGAATGCGGCTTATTTCATGCGGCTAGGGGCAACGCCTCGCCGTTCTTTGTAAAAACGCGAAAACTGACTGACGTCGGTGAAGCCCACCTGCGTAGCCACCGCGGAAACGGAAAGTTCGCTGCTTTTCAGCAAGGCGTCCGCTTCCGAAAGCCGACGTTGCAGCAAGTATTCTTTCGGCGGCATGCCGTATTCCCGAATGAAAAGTTTGCGGAAATAATCGGGAGAAAACCCCGCCATGTCCGCAAGAAAAGCTACGGTTACGTCCGTCATATAGTAATTGTCGATATAAATTTTCACATAGTGCAGCGAGGAAACTTCGGGCGAAGAATTCGGCTCGGAGCGCGTCAGTTCGCAGAGAATTTCGTCCGTAAGTCCGTCGATGGCAAGGGCGAAATTTTTCTTTTTCTCGCTGTATTCCAAACGGATTTTCGCAAATAAATCGGCAATCTTTTCCGATACCGAGTGAAAAATGCAGCTTTCTGGCAGAATGTCGCGCGTGGGGTAAAATCCTACGGCAAGAATATTGCAATCCTTTTCGTGAATTTCGTTGTGCACGGTGTACGGTTTATAAAACACAACGGCGTTGTCGTCGAAACGGAAGTGCTTATCCGTACTGAACGCGCGTTCGTACGGCACCAGAAATTCGCCCGATTTATAGGGCATCACGTCGTTTTGCCGATAATCGGAACGCCCCTTGCCGCCGAAATAATACACCAGTTCGCAATAATCGTGAAAGTGCGGCGGAATCACCGTGCCGCGCTTTCTGAAACAGTCCAGCACAAACTGAAATTTAGCCATATTCGTACCCCTATTCTTTCGTTGCAGCGCAAACGCTTACCGTAAAAGTATACACCATACGCGTCGGATTTGTCAACGTGGCGGAATAAAAAATTTGCGAAAAAGACGGATTTTCAAAAAAATTAGTCGGATTTTCATATTTACACGGCGTCGGAGAAAATGATATAATAAAAACGCAAAATGCAAAAACGGAAAATTACAAGCAGGTACAATCAATGAAAGAGTACGAAATCATTCTCGATACCGATATAGGCGACGATATAGACGACGCCTACGCGCTGGCGCTTTTAATGGCGGAAAACGCAAAACTTCTCGGCGTTACCACGGTGTACAGAAACGCCGTGCAGCGCGCGAAAATCGCTTCGCGGCTCATTGCGCTTTGGAACAGGCATATTCCCGTATACGCGGGGGAAAATTATCCCGAAAAACAGCCGCTGTTCCGCTTCGAAAAAGCGGACGAAGGCGACGTTCCCAACATTCCGCACTATATTCCGGCAGAAATGGAAAACGCAAAAATCGAAAACGGCGGCGCCGTGGATTTTATTTTGAACACGTTGCGCGCCCGCCCGCACGAAGTTACGATTCTTGCCATCGGTCCGTTTACGAATCTTGCCGCGGCGATCAAAAAAGACAAAGACACGTTTCTGCTTGCCAGAGAGGTGGCGATTATGGGCGGAGATTATACGCAGAGCGTGGCGGAGTGGAACGTGCTGTGCGATCCCGAAGCGGCGGCGACGTTGTTTTCTTCGGGCGTGAAAATCCGCGCGGTGGGGGTGGACGTTACGCAAAAGTGTACTTTTTCGCCGGAAACGCTCGGCTATCTGCGCGCGCTGAAAAACCCGAAGAACAAACTGCTGCTGCGTATGACGGAAATCTGGATCGCGCACAATGCGGAAAAGGGCGTGCCGCCCACGATGCACGATCCGCTTACGGCGGAAGTGCTTTTTCACAAAAATCTCGTTCGTTTCGAAACGGGGAAATACGAGGTGTGCCTTACCGGCGAAAAGCGCGGCTTCACTTTAAAAAGCGAATCGGGAAAAAGCGAATCGGGCGCGAAAATCGAATACGCCGCAGACGCGGACGTTCCCTCGTTTATGGAAATACTCAGGCAAAATCTCGGCAGGGAGGATAAAACGGATGCTTGAAGAAAACGTTGCGGCGGCGCAGAAGCAAAGCGTCCCGCCCGTAAAAAAACGCGCGTCGTATAACGGCGTAACGCGCGGCAGAGAAGCGTTTCACTTCTTTCTTGCGGCGATACCCGTCATCGGCTTCATGATTTTCGGACTGGTGCCGCTGGTGCTTTCGCTGGCGTTATCTTTCACCGACGTGAAAATGTCGATTCTCGACGATTTTACGTTTGTGGGCGTAAAGAATTTCATAACGCTCGCAAAAAACGTGTATTTTAAAAAATCCATCGTAAACACGCTGTATTATACGCTGAATGTGCCTCTTTCCATTGCGCTGGGACTGTTCATCGCGTATCTGGTGAACAAAGCGATGAAAGGCAAATACTTTTTCCGCTCGGTGTTCTTTATTCCGTACGTGTGTTCCACCGTTTCGGTGGCGGTGGCGTGGAAAATCATGTACGATAAGGAATACGGTATTTTCAATACGCTGCTTTCCTCGTTCGGCGTGGCGCAGATCGGCTGGATTTCCACGCCGCAGACGTTTATGCTTTCCACGATTATCATGAGCGTGTGGAGCGGCACGGGGTTCTGCGTGATTTTGTATCAGGCGGCGCTCGCCAACGTGAATACGGCGTATTACGAATCGGCGAAAATCGACGGCGCAAGCAACGCGCGCGTGTTCTTTGCCGTTTCGCTGCCCGCCGTTTCGCCCACAACCTTCTATCTTTTAACGATGAAGCTGATAGGTTCGCTGCAGGTAATGGCGGAGCCGGATATTCTTTCCGGCGGCAATGCCACCACGGGCGGTCTGAACTGGGCGGATATGACGGTAGTGAAGTTTTTGTATAAAACGTTCGGCGGGTCGTGGAATTCCATCGGGTTCGGCGTGGGCAGCGCGGCGGCGCTTGTGTTGACGGTGTTTATCGCGCTTGTTACCTGGATCAATTTCCGCCTCGGCAAAAAATGGGTGAATTACGATATGGCGTAGGGGAGAAAAATTTATGAACAAAACGAAGAAAATTTATTCCGCGATTTATATCGTTTCCCGCGCGTTGTTTTTCGTAAGCGCGTTCGCGCTGTTCTTCGCGTTGCTGCCGCCCGCGGAGGAAAACGGCAGACGCGCGGCGCATTATACGATTTTTGCAATATGCTTTTTTACGGGCGCGGCGCTTACCGTATGGGGCACGGAAATGAAACGGCGCGGGCTGAAAAACGGCGTATCGCCCGAAACGTTCACGCCTGCGGGCGCGCAGACGGCGGTTTCGTATTTCTGGCTGATACTCATGGCTGTCGTCATCGTGTTTCCCTTTTACGTCATCGTGGTTACCAGTCTGAAAACCGATTACGAAGCGGCCTCGCTCGGCTTTTCGTGGCTGCCGAAACTCGGCGCTTCCGCCGAAGCGTACAAATACGTGTTCACTTCCGACGCGCTGGACGTAACGATCGGCGACGCGCTGATCAACACGCTGAAAACCAGCGTCGTGCCCACGCTTGCCTCGGTGTTTGTCTCCGCGCTTTCGGCATATTCGTTTGCAAAGCTGGAATTCCGCGGCAAAAAAGCGCTGTTCGGCATACTGCTTCTCACCATGATGACGCCCGGCTGCATCACGCTTTTATCCAGCTATCTTCTGTACGATGCGATCGGCTGGACGCATTCGTTCCTGCCGCTGGTGGTTCCCTCGTTTTTCGGGGCGGCGGGCATCGTGTTCTTCCTGCGCGAATATTTCGCGGGGATACCGGACGATCTTCTGGGCAGCGCCCGGCTTGACGGGTTGGACGATATGGGTATCTTTTTCCGCATCGTCATGCCGCTTTCCGTACCCGCCGTGGTGGCGCAGCTGGTTTTGACGTTCGTGGGAAAATACAACGATTTCATGGGACCGCTTATCTATCTGACGGATAACGAAATGTATACGCTGCAGATTTACATGCGTTCGTTTACCAGCGGCTCCATTTACAACAACCGCGTGGCGGCGGCTTGCGCGATTTCCATAGCGCCGCTTCTTTTGGCGTATCTGTTTCTGCAAAAAATTATTCTTTCGGGCATCGCGATGTCGTCGGGGCTGAAAGCGTAATCGGAATTTTAAATTATATAAGAATCGTTTCGCGGCGAAACCTGCGAAGCGGTAAGGAGGACTCTATGAGAAAAATTTTTACTAAAACTGCAATGCGGAAAGGCGCCGCGGCGATGCTGGCGGGGCTTTGCGTGTTTTCGGCTGCGGCGTGCGGCAAAAGCGGCGATACGCCCGCGGGCTTTTCCCGCGTAACGTTTGCCTACGGGGTGGACGGCGACGAACTGAAGAACGAAATGAAAAAACTGGTGCAGGCGTTCAACGATTCCGCAACCGCGCAGGAAAATAAAATCTTCGTGAAAACCAACGCCAAGTCCGCCGACGGGTTCGACGGGTTCTTGTCGACGGAGCTGGTATCCAAGCGCGGCGCCGACGTGGTAACGCTGGAGGACGAATATTTCCGCCCGCTGACGAACAACCTCGAACCGCTGGGCGCTACGGCGGAGGCGAACGTTCAAAAACTGTACGCGGGCGTGGAAAGCCGGCTGGTATACAACACGGCAACGGGACTTTCCGATTCCGAGGCCAGACGTTACGCGCTGCCGCTGTACAACAACACCGTGGTTACGTACGTAAACGTTTCCAAACTGAAAGAAGCGGGCGTGAAATACATCAGCGTAGACGATTCCGACGAGGCGATCGCCGCGTTCAACGCGGGCGGCAAAGATAACAACGGAAACACGAAAGCCGATCTCGGCATTACGGGTACGGTGTTGCGCAAGGGGTTCCAGCGCGATAACCCGTATTACGGTTCCGCGTGGTCGGCTCCGTCGTCGGGAGAAACGCTGATTTTCAACGATAAAATCGCGATGAACTGGGACGAAACGGAGGATCTCGGCAGAATCATGACGAAAGAGCGCAACGCCGCTTCGCCTACGGATTACGGCTTCTATACAGAATGGTGGTTTTCGTACGCGTGGTCGGTGGGCGGCGATTGCATCGCGGATATCACGGGCAATCTCGATTACAAGTTTTCGCTGCCGGACGATACGGCGAATTATATCGTAACGGCGGACGAAGGTTTCACGGGCGAGACTACGGGCAAAAAGTACGAAAAGGGCGATACGCTGGAATTTCTGGATAAAATCCATGTGGGCGCAGGCGAAAGAGTTCAGGCGGAAAGCGACGGCAGATTCACCGTCAACGGAAAAACGGCGTCGATGGCGGATAACGTAAAAGCGGGCTTGCAAAGCGGCGCGCTTTCGGCGCTTCCTTCCACCAAGGCGGCGTTCACCCGTTTTGCGAAGATGGCGGCGAAAGAATACGGCGATACGCGCATTTCGCCCTATCCCACGGAAGTGAGCGCCAACACGAATACTTCCACGTACTTCATTTCGGGCAAGCTTGCCATGATGATCGAGCGCGTTTCCAATCTGGATACGGTGAAAAATCTGATGAACCAAAGCTCGCAGGAATGGACGATCGCGCCCGTGCCCGCCTACAAAGAATACGAAAATCCGAGAAACGGAAAATCGGACGAAGTGAAGGTGCGCGGAAAACAGGCGAATCATTCGCATCTTCTTTCCGTGGCAATCCGTAAAAATTCCGAAATGAAAGAACAATCGGAAATTTTTCTGAACTGGCTGGTAACGGAAGGGCAGAAACTGCTTGCCGAGGACGGCTACGGCAGCGTGAATTCCGATTACGAAAACGAAGTTCTTGCCGCTTCCAACCGTACGAACAACGCTTCCGTGCTTTTAAGCAGCAATAAAAATTCGAAAAAAGGCGACTGGGCGTACCTTACCGACCGTATCTGGATAGACGTCTGGGCGATTCCGCTCAATTCCAACGTGAGAAACGGCTCCATGACGCTGAAAGACTGGTTTACGGGCTATGTAACCGAAACGAACAACGCGCTTGCGGATTACAGAAAGTAATCGGAAATCATAAGGAGAAAAACGGTGATGAAAAAGAAAAACAAATCGTTTCTGAAAACGGCGGCTTGCGCAACGGGGCTTGCCTGCGCGTTTCTGGCGTTTTCGGTTTCAGCGGGTTGTTCTCAAAGCGGCGCTTCGCAGGAAAATTACATCGAAATTTCCTGCGGCACGGGCGTGAACGAAGCGGGAAAGCCGTACGACGAACTGTACTGGCGGAACGATCCCGTGGCAAGCGGCGCCGACCCCGGCGTGATGTGGGTGAGCGAAGAACAGGATGCGGAAAACGGCGGCTGGTATTACGCCTACGTTACCGACGTGCGCCAGATCGGCAACGTGGTGTACAGCGCGTTCTGTTACCGTTCGAAAGATCTTTCCTCGTGGGAAGTGGCGGGCGCGGCGAACGGCTATGCGCTTGTATCCGTTGCCGACGACTGGACGATTTCCAACTTCTGGGCGCCGGAGTGCATTTACGACGAAACGAGCGGAAAATATTATCTGTACTATTCCGCGCAGCGCAGCGAAGTGGCGCGGGGCGACGTAGCTCCCGCTACCAATTTCAGCGAATTGCAGCTTGCCGTGGCGGTTTCCGATCGCCCGCAGGGACCTTTCTCGCTGGTGCGCGGCGGCACGGATTTCAACGGCGAGGAAATCACCAATTCCCCGCGGTTCGATATTGCAGGGCATTTCAATCTTTCCAAACCGTTTGCGGCGATCGACGCTTCCGTGCTTAAAGACGACGACGGCGCGCTGTATCTTACGTTTGCGAAGCACGAAGATTCTTCGGGGCGCAACCGCGGCATCTGGGGGATGAAACTGCTCGACCCCGTTACGCCCGATTTTTCCACGCTTACCTGCCTTACCATGGCGGGCTACAAGTCGGTGAAAAATTTCGTTCCCGGCGTGCTTACCGATGATACGTTCCCCGCGGGCGGCGAAGCGTTCACGGCGGATTCGGTTTTGAACGAAGGCAATTTTCTCTTCAAGAAAAACGGTAAATATTATCTGACTTACAGCACGCACGGCTATGCCGATAAAGCGTACTGCGTGATGCAGGCGGTTGCCGATTCTCCTTTGGGCTCGTACGTGAAATTCGATTCCGGCAAAGGCAACCCGCTGGTTTCCGCCATGGCGAGCGGCATCGGCTATATGGCGGGCACGGGGCACCATTCCATGGTGGCGGCGGGCGACGAACTGTTCAGCGTGTACGCCTACCACGGCAACCCCGAAAAATACGGCGACGCCAACATGCGTATTCTCGGCGCCGACAGGGTGGAAATTACGGAAATCGACGGAAAGCAGGCGCTTGTGTGCAACGGACCTACGGCTTCGCCGCAGTATAAGCCGGAAGCGGTTTCCGGCTACGAAAATCTGGCGAAAAAAGCGAAAATCACGGTAAAAAACGGCACGGGCGCGGAGTATCTGAACGACGGCTTGCTTACCGTTTCCGCTTCCGTGAAAGATCGCGAATACCGTTCTTCCGGCGCGACGGAAATCACGCTTACGTTCGATTCGCCCGTCAGAGCGCGCTCGGTGATGATTTACAATTCGTCGTCGTACGATTATGCGTTTACCAAGGCGGACAGAATCGAATTCAGATTTGCTTCGCCTCTTACGGCGAACGGCAAAGAATACAATTTCGGCGCCATTAAAAATCTGGCGTTCCCCGCGGAATACGCGGATACGGAAGCGGGCGTGATTACGCAGGGCGCCGCGGCAATTGCCGATTTCGACGAAATCGAAATCACGGAAATCAAAATTTACCTTTCCGAAAAATACGAAACTACGGATAAGTTCGGCGAAGCGCTCGGCGATATCGGCGTGGCGGAAATCGTGGTGCTGGGAAAGAGCGGCAGATAAGGGGGCGGAACAATGAAAAAAGTTTTGAAAAAAGCGATGATAGCGGCGGCTGCGCTCTGCGGGATCGCGGCGGCGTTTACCGCGTGCTCGGAAAAGCAGACGGAAGTTCAGATCGACCCCGCGCTCAAAGATTACGATTTCAATTACGGCAGTACGATGCCTTCGGGCGCCGACGGGTTTATGAAAATCGACGGCAACCTTTCGGAAACCGTTTACGAAAACAGAAACTGGTTCGAAAATTATTTAAGCGAAGATCTCGACGGAACGTCCGCGCATATCGCCGTTACCACGGTTACGGGCGAAAAAGGCTGGTATGTGGCGGCAAAAGTGTACGATACGGCGATAAAGTACAACGGGCTTCTGGCGGCAACGAAAAACAGTACGGTTTCTCTGTATTACGCGCTTTCTTCCGATTACGGCAACGATAACGCGGTGCGGCGGGTATTTATGGACGCGGGCAGAGTGTACGGCGGAGCTTTTTCGAATATCTCGCTGCTCGAATACGCCGTAAAAACGCAGGGCGAAACCGGCGGCGTTACAAGCGGCATGACGATGGAACTTTTCATCCCGTGGCGCGCGATGGGGCTGGAAGAAAAGCCGGAAAACGCCGATCTTATCATGCTGCCCGCCTATTTCATGCAGAAAGGCGGCACGTACCGCACTATCTGTCCGCTGCCGTACAGCACTTCGTCCGCGGCGTTTTACGTGTTTGACGAAACGGGGTACGCGCAGGCGGATAAAGAGGGCGCGCTGATCGGCTCGGCAAAAAACGGACATACGAAAACGGGCGTCTGGAGCGAAGAAAACGTTGAAAAGACCGTCGAAAACGGAAAGACCGTGCTTTCCGGCACCGTAAAAACGGAAAAAAGCCCTTATTCGAAAGGGTATATCAAAGAACTTCTGGCGGAAAATTTCATTTTTTCGGCAACGGCGAAACCGCTCGAATCGGCGTACGAAAGCTCGGTGGGCATCAGCGTGGGCATTCCGAACGGCAGAAGAAAGATGCTTTCCGTAAAAACGGAAGCGGGCAATCTTTCAAGCAAAACGCGCGTGGCGGCGCAGTATTACGCCGACGATTACGACGGAAGAAACAATATCGACGCGCCTCTTACTACGTATGAGCGTGAAAAAACGCTCGCCGAAGAGGGCGCGCGCTTCACCATCGTGAAGGAGGGCACGAAAATCTACGGCATGGCGGACGGCAACCTGATTTTCGCGGAAACGATTTCCACGGCAAGCGGAAAATGCTTCGCCTGCCTGACCGCAAGAAGCATCGCCGCGGAATTCACGGAAATTTCCTACGCCGATTACGACGGCAACGCGGAAGGAATGAACGAGGCGCTCCGCGAACTGGGGCTGTTCCGCGTGAGTGCGGAAAGCGAAGGCTTCGGCACCGTTACCGCCGATAAAGCGGGGGCGCTTGCGGGCGGAAACGTTACGTTTTCCGTGGTGCCCGGCGCGTTCTGGCGGCTTTCGGCGCTGCAGATCAACGGCGAGGACAAAACGGCGGACTATATCGAAAACGCCGCGTCGTACGGCAGAACGATGCGCTATACGCTGAGCGGCATACAAGACGACGTCCGCGTGAAAGCGGTATTCGAAGAATACGAGGGCGCAACGCTGAAAGGAAAGATTTCCGTGGCGGGTGCACCCGAAAACATCAACCTTGCGGACGCGGAATTTTACGCGTACACGGCGGATAAAAACGTGCTGTTTGCCGATAACGTCTGCACGGAAGAGGGCGATTATACGCTGGAACTTCCCGTCGGCGAGTACGAAAAAATACTCGTCCGTGCGGGCGGCTACCAGAATTATTTCACGGCGTTTGCCGACGGCTCGGCGTTAATCGTGCCCGAAAGCGGCGTCGAAAACAAGAATTTTACGCTGAAAACGCGCGAACTTACCTTCAATTCCTACGGGTCCGGCGCCCCGGTATGGACGTACACGGGCGACAACGAATATACCGTAACGGGCATGAATCACGGCAACGCGTACACCACGGCGAATTTCGGCACGGCGCAGGATTTTATGCTTTCCGCGCGGATTGTATCGGACGGCGACGTCGAAGCGGGCATCGTGCTTTACGGCGAGCATAAGGGCAGGCGCGATTACGACGTGATGCTGAATATTCACACGGCGGATATGGGCATTGCGCTGTACGGCTGGGTGCCCGGCTGGGCGGACGGCTATTTCAATACCGCTTACGCGCAGAACAAAACGTACGACAACAAAGATTTTCTGCTTACCGCGGCGCGCAGCGGCGGAGCGCTCAGCGTGTTTATCAACGGCGAATTGTGGAAAACGTACAAAGGAGAAATTTCTTCCGCGCTCGATTTTTCGAAAATGGGCGAAATGCGCGTGGGGCTTGCCGTGCGCGGCTTGAAAGGCGCGACGTTTACGGATTATTCTTTCACAACCGATAAAGCGGAAATCGACAAACTGCTTTTCCGCGAAGCGAAGCTGCCCGCGTGGGACGATTCGTTCGGCTCGCTCACCGTTTCCGGCATAGAAAACGGCATGGCGCGCCTTGGCGATACGGTTAAATTTACCATTGCCTGCGCCGAGGGGAAAATCGTGAAAGTGTACGCGAACGGCAGTCTGATTTCCGCCGAATTGAAAGGCGACGGCGTTTACGAATATTCTTATACGATAGGCGACGACGGCGTAACGTTCACGTACGAAGCGCAAAACGTTTATCGGGTAAGCGGTACGCTTCCCGCGGGGCTTTCCGGCGCGGAACTCACCGTAAGAAACGGCGGCGCGGAAACTTCGTATAAAAACGCGGGCGCGGTTACGGGAACGGAATATTCGCTGTATCTGGCAGACGGCACGTACGATCTTGTGTTTACGGGCAAATCGTACGAGGGCATGATAGAAGGCGTTGCCGTAAACGGCGCGGCGGTGCAGGCGAACCTCGAAAAGGCTTATCAACGCGTGATTACTGCAAAATACGGCGGCGGCGCCAGCGGCGAAAACGGCGATTTTACGATGACCGGCAACGGCAGATACACGGCAAACCCGCTTGCGGACGGCGATTCGTATACGCTGGGCGTGCTTGGTACGGCAAAGAATTTCGTGGCGGGCGTACGCATTAAAAACGCTTCGAAAAAGCAAGCGGGCATCGGTATTCAGTTTGCGAAATCCGCCGAAAATCTCTTGTTTATCAAAACGGGCGACGATAAGCTTGTGCAACTCTATTCGTGGACGGGCGGCTGGTATTCCGCGGGCACGGTTGATTTTTCGGGCGCGGACGTAAACGATTACGAATTTACGCTCGTACGCTACGAAGGCAGAATCGGCGCGTTTGTCAACGGTAAATTTATCGCGGGCTGGAGCGGCGAAATTACGGGCAGCGCGGGCGGCGGCTATAATATTGCCGCGCTCGGCGAAGGAAAAATCGGCTTGCTTCTTCGCGGCAAAGGCGCGGGCGTAACGTTCGAAGATTATTTCTTTACCCCCGGCGACGAAGCGGCGAAAACGTATCTTGCCCGCACGGCGACGGTAGCGGAAATGAACGAGGCGGACGGCGAACTGATTTCCGTTACGGGAATCGGCGAAAACGGCGAAACATACCTCGGCGAAAAAATCACGCTGAAACTTCGCCCCGCGGCAGGCAAAAGCGTGGCTGTGCTTGTCAATAACGTGCAGATTTCCCCCGTTACCTCGTCGGACGGCGTATATACGTATACCTTCGTCGTAAAGGAAAACACGGCGGTGTCGTTCGCGGCGAAAAGCGTGTACAAAGTAAGCGGCACGTTGCCCGCGGAACTTGCCGGCGCCGCCCTGAGTGTTGCGGACGAAAACGGCGAAACGTATGTGTACGAAAACGCGGTGAGCGGCGATACGTTTGAAATTTATCTTTCCGACGGCACGTACCGGCTGATTTTTGCGGGCGAATCGCGCGACGGCATGATTGCCGTAGAAGTGAGCGGCGCGGCGCAGGAAGATTTGCGGCTGGAAATCACCTACGCAAAAATTACAACCGCAACGCCGGGCGGCAGAGGCTCCGACGCGGGGCAGCGCGGCACATGGATTCGTACGGCAAACAACGAATACACGGTAGAGGGGCTGCACAATCCCGACGCTTTCACCATCGCGCAGCTCGGCAAAAGCGAAAATTTCTTCGTAAAAACGCGCATCAGAGGCGGCAGCGGCATGCAGGCGGGCTTTACGCTGCTTACGGGCGGCACGGTACAGAATCTGCAGATTTTCAGAAACCCCGACGCGGCGCGTAAATTCACGATGTATTCGTGGGGCGTCAGCTGGGTGAAGAGCGGCTATCTCGACGCTTCGGTTGCGTTCGACGAGGACGATTATACGATGTCTTTGATAAAATACGAAAACAAACTGCATCTGTATATCAACGATACGTTTGTGGTAACGTTCGAAGGCAAACTGAAAGACGGTCTGGATATTTCAACGCTGGGCAGCGTAACGGTGGGCATGTCGCTCCGCGGTATCTATTCGAAAACGGTGAAATTCTGCGACTGGAACTATTCCGTGGCGGAAAGCGATATTACGGACTATATCGCCGCCCATAAATAAGCCTAATCGGAAAAGAAAAGTCCGTGAAAATAATCGAAAATCGTTGCGGCGAAACCGCAAGGAAAAAAATATTTGTAAAGGGAGAACGTTGTTATGAGAAGAAAAAAGTATGAAAAACCGTCGCTGCAATGCTCACGCATTGCAGCGGACGTGGTTACCACGTCGGGCGAAGCGATGATCGGTTTTAATACCGACTGGCTGGACGATCCGTCCACGACGGTCGGTTTGCAATCGTAAGGGAGGGGAAAACGATGAAAAACAAAAAAAGACTGACGGGGTGTTTCGCCGTACTTGCGTTTTCGGCGCTGGCGCTGGGCGTGGCGGGGATGAACGTTGCCACCGCGCAGGCGGCGGAAGAAACGGCGGAAGCGAAGAAGAACGGCTTTTACATGGAAGCGGGCGCTTCCGTGCGGGTGGACGGAAAAGCGGGCGTGCGCTATTCGGCGTATCTTTCCGCCGATAAGTATGCCGAACTGATTACGCAGCCGGAAGAAGCGGGCAAAGACGTGAAAATTTATGCGGTGGTCAACCGTGCCGATACGGGTACCGCGCTCGATGCGCAGAACGCCGTGCGGCAGGAAATTTCGCTGCCCGTGCCCGACGAAAACGGCGGTTATACGCTGCTCGCCCGCGTTACTTACGACGAACTGAAAAACGGCGGCTTGCTTGAAAAAGCCTCGGCGGTGGAAATTTCCGCGCGCTACTACATAGTTACGGACGGCGACGATACGTCGGCGGTGGCGGCGGAAGAAAACGATAACGCCCGCAGCATGCGCGCCGTGGCGAACGCGGCGGTTTTAAGCGGCGAGGTAAAAGCAGAAGAAGTGAAAAATTATCTCGGCACAATAACAAACGCAAGCTCCGCGGGAAAAATGTATGCGGCGGATAAGAAAACAATCGACCTTTCCGGGGTGATCGGAAACGATTCCGCGTTCGATACGGCGTATTTCGGCGCCGCAAAGGCGGGCACGGTGGAAAACAATAAAGTTACGCTGGATACGGCGTTCACGGCGGAAATCGGCGAAGAAATTCCGCTTACGTTAATGGACGCTTCCAACAACGTTTTAAACGCTTCGTTCGTCTACGGTTACACAACGATTTCCGGCACGGTACAGGGCGCAAACGGCACCGTTACGGCAGCGGGCACGCGCGGCGAAAAGTTCACGGGCGAAATCATCGATAACGCTTACTTCGCCGACGTGCTTGCCAACGATACGTACAATCTGTATTTCGATTGCGGCAGCGGCGCAACCGCCACCGACGGCATTTTAAACGGCGTAACGGTGGACATCGAAGCTGTTACGGGGCTGAATCTCGATAAAACATATGCGAAAGTAGCCACTCTGAAACACGGTGACGGCGCGATAGATCCTTACGGCGACTGGACGAGAACGGCGAACGACGAATACACCGCAAATCTTCTTGCGGACGGCAATTCTTATACGCTGGGCGCGTTTGCCGAAGCGGAAGATTTTTACGTGAGCGCGCGGATTCGCGGCGGCAAAGGCAAATTTGTCGGCATGGGGTTAGACGTCGTCGGCGACAATTTCGGCGACTCTTCGGCAAACAAAAACCTGCAATTTTTCCAGATTGCCGAGAACGATTACTGGGTACAGTTGTATTCGTGGGGACCGGGCGGCTGGCAAAGCGGCAGCAATGCGGGGTTGATGATTGAAAAGAACGGCGGCACCGCAGACGATTTCGTGTTTACGTTAATCCGCTACGAAAAGGCGTTCCACGTGTTTATTAACGGAGAGTACGTAAATACGTGGCAGGGCACGATTACAGACAGCGGCAGAAATATCGACCTTACGAAAATCGGCACGGTGATTCCGGGCATGCTGCTTCGCGGCAACAAAGGCAGCGGCAACGTAACGTTTTCGGATTGGGAATATATTTCCGATAAATCCGCGGTGGCGGAAAAACTGGCGCTCGGCAGTATTTCGGGAACGGTTGCGGGGGCGGACGGCACCGTTACGGCAACGCTTGTGGAAAACGGCGCGGCGACGAACGTGAAGTACTCGGCGAAGATTACAAACAAAGCCTATTCTCTTACGCTCACCGCAGGCAAAACGTACAATCTGTATTTTAATTGCGGCACTACCGACGGCGTAATTTTCGGCGCAACGGCTACGAAAGACGGCTTTACGGCAAACCTCGATAAAACCTACGCTAAGGTTACGGTGGCAACGCCGGGCGGCTGTGGTACTGCGGCGGGACAGCGAGGCTCGTGGACGAGAACGGCAAACAACGAATATACGGTAGAGGGGCTGCATGACGGAAACGCGTTTACAGTAGGTCAACTTGTGGCGAGCGATAAATTTGTTGTACGAATGAGAATAAAGGGCGCTTCGAATATGCAGGCAGGGGTTACGTTACTTACAAATGATGCAACGAAAAATTTGCAAATATTCAGAAACGGGAACGATTCCGAAAAAAAATTCACAATGTATTCGTGGGAAGCAGGTTGGGTAAAGAGTGAATTTGTAGCCGATGGCGTGGAATATGATGCCAACGATTTTACGATGACGATTATTTGGTACAACAAAGAATTACGTTTGTATATCAACGATGTCTTTTCTGCGTCGTTTTCCGGAACGGTAATTCCTGTTGCGCCCGGTAGTGTAAAATCTATCGATTTCGATACGCTCGGCAGTATGACGGTGGGAATGTCGCTCCGCGGTATCTACCCGAAAACGGTAAAATTCTGCGACTGGAGTTTCTCCGCAACCGAAAGCGATATTACCGACTATATTTCCGCTCATAAAGGCGAGGAATCGTAAAAGGAATAAAAGCTATGAAGCTATCAGAACTTCGTATCCGAGATCCGTTTGTGCTGGTGTACGGCGGCAAGTATTATCTGACGGGCACCACGGGCAGAAACATGAAACTGTACGAATCGTCGGATTTCGAAAATTTTACCGAAAAATGCGTAATGGTGCAGCCGCAATATCTCGAAGGCTATACCGACGTTTGGGCGCCCGAACTGCATGGTTACCGCGGAAAATTCTATCTGATTTTTTCGATTTATCGCGAAGATAAAGGCAGGGGCAGCATTATTTTCGTGTCCGACGGTTTAAACGGCGATTTCAAGCCGCTGACGGGCGAATATATCACGCCCGCGGGCTGGGGGTGCCTCGACGCCACGTTGTTCGTATATCGCGGCGCGCCGTATCTTTGCTTTTCCAACGAATGGACGACGCCGATTACGCACGACGGCGACGGCAGTTTGTTTATCGCGCGCCTTTCGGAGGAGCTGACGTCGCTTACGGAGCAGCCGAAAAAAATCGTCAGCGGCAAGCATTGCGGTTTTTCCGTCGAAATCGATCTGAATAAAAAGATTTTCGGCTATGTGGCGGAAGGTCCGTACCTGTACGAAGAGGGCGAGAAAATCGTATTGCTGTGGTCGACGTTTACCGAAAGCGGGTATTCCGTCATCAGGAACGTCAGCGAAAATGGCGTTTACGGCGATTACGCGTTTGATAAAAAGCTGTTCGGAAAAGACGGCGGGCATTGCATGCGTTTTACCGATTTGCATGGAAAAGCGCATATTGTTCTGCATCAGCCGAACGTCTCGCCGCTGGAAAGGGCGGTATTGATTGACGGCTGACGGTTTGAAAAGAAAGGATGTATCAAAAAAATGCGTGCTGCTTTGCGGCACGCATTTTTCACGTCGGAAAAATATAGAAAAACGCCCCTCTTTGCAAGATTGCAAAGAGGGGCGTTTCTGGCGACCCGAACGAGGCTCGAACTCGTGACCTCCAGCGTGACAGGCTGGCGCTCTAACCAACTGAGCTACCGGGCCGTAAAACGGCTGTAATCGATTGCGCTATACAAGCGCAGGGGAAAAGCGGATTTTTGGTGGGCCTTCACGGATTCGAACCGCGGACCAATCGGTTATGAGCCGACAGCTCTGACCACTGAGCTAAAGGCCCTCGCTTGCACTTCCCGGCGCGTTCTATCACAAAACGCTTGTATATCATAGCTTATTTTTTAAGATTTGTCAAGCAATTTTCGCGCAGTTTCAAAAACTTTCTTCCGTATTCGGAAAATCGGCTTGTTCTGCGGCGTTTTCTTTCGCCTGTCCGATAAAATCGGGCGTTCGTAGGGCAGACGTTCGCCGTGCAAAAATATGCAAAACTACTGTCGTGCAAAAAGAGGGGCGGACCGAAAAAGTCCGCCCGCTTTGTATGCTGTTACGCCGAAAAATCGCTCAATCGTTCTGTCCGTTGTTTTCCTGCGTATCGTTTTCGGTTGCGTCGTCGGTTTTCTCCGATTTTTCTTCGCCGTTTTTGCCGCCGAAAACGGAAAGCGCCGCAAACACCGCGTATACCGCGATTTTCGCAACGGATACCAGCGAACCGATCGTCTGATGCGCGCGGTACGCGTCGCCGGAATAAGAAACGCCGCAAAGCGCGAAAAGATAGCCCACAAGCGATTGAATCATGCCGATTCCCACAAAAATCAGGGTAACGATCAGCGCTTTTTTCGTTTCGTTTTTCAAGGATTCGTCGTCCGATTTCAGATAGAAATATCCGCCGCAAAGCGCAAACGCAATCACGTTTACGTACGCGCTTGCCCAAACGATGAGTCCGCCCAATTTTTTACCGATTTTTTTCATGATTTTTTCTCCGTTTTTAATTTTTTATTTGTTGTTTTCCGCGTCGGCAATCGCCGCTTCTTCGGCTGCTTCCGCTTGCGGATTCTGTGCCGTTTCCGCAGGTTTTGCCGCGGCAGCCGCCAGTTTTCCGCCGCCGATGCCCGCAATCAGCGCCGCCAGATCGATGCCCGTCGCTTCTTTCACGCCGTCCACCACCTGATTTC
>DLQW01000098.1:18179-33317 GCA_002474405.1 Christensenella sp. UBA7597
CACCAGCTTCGTCGCGTTGCCGTCGCCGTACATTACGATTTTATCCGTCTGCGCAAGCGGGTCGGCTGCGTTCTTCACGATTTCGGGCAGTGCCTGCAGATACATTTCTATCACGGAAGCTTCGCCCATGCGCTTCTGCGCTTCCGCTTTCTTTTCAATGGCAAGCGCTTCCGCCAAACCTTTCGCTTTCACGCCTTCCGCTTCCTGTTCCATGGCGTAACGTATCGCTTCCGCCTGAGCGCGGCGCGCGGCGGCTTCCTGCGTCGCTTCGTACTTTTTCGCGTCCGCTTCTTTCTGGCGGCGGATAAGTTCGGCTTCCGCTTCTTTCGCGATGCGGTAGTTTTCCGCGTCCGCCTGCTTGCGGATTTCCGCGTCCAGCTGCTTTTCTTTTACGGCGATTTCCGCCTGAGCGATTTCCGCTTCTTTTTCGCGCCGCGCGATGTCCGCGTCCGCTTTGGCGATTTCTATCGTCTTGCGCTGATTTTCCTGCTGAATGGAATACGCGGCGTCCGCTTCCGCCTTTTTCGTGTCCGCGCGGATCTGCATTTCCGCCTGCTGCACCGAAAGTTCGGCGTTCTGCTCGGCGATTTTCTTTTCCGCTTCCACCTTTACGGCGTTTGCCTGTTCCTGCGCCTGCGAAGAGGCAATCGCAATGTCGCGCTGGGCGTTTGCCTTGGCAATCTGCGCGTTCTTGCGGATCTGCTCCACGTTGTCGATACCCATGTTTTCAATCGTGCCCGCGCCGTCTTTGAAATTCTGAATATTGAAGTTCACCACTTCGATGCCCAGCTTTTCCATATCGGGCACAACGTTTTCCGTAATTTTCTTCGCCACGCCCTGACGGTCCTGAACCATTTCTTTCAGCCCCACGGAACCCACGATTTCGCGCATGTTGCCTTCCAGTACCTGCGTTACCAGCGCGATGAGTTCCTGTTGATCCATGTTCAGAAGCGATTCCGCCGCGCGCCCCAGAAGTTCGGGGTCGGAAGAAATTTTGATGTTCGCCACGCCGTCTACGGTAACGTTGATAAATTCGTTCGTAGGCACCGCTTCGCTGGTTTTAACGTCTACCTGCATCACGCGCAGAGAAAGTTTATCCAGCCGTTCGATAAAGGGGAGGCGGATTCCCGCTTTTCCTATTAAAATACGCCGCTTTCCCAGCCCCGTGATGATGTACGCCGTATCGGGCGGAGCCTTGATGTAACCCATCAGCAAAAATACTACGATCACTGCCGCAACAGCGATTAAAGCAATTCCCCATTCAGGCATTTTTTTGTACCTCCTTAGCCTAAACCGTGCAAAATAAGATGCCGCATAAACTATCTTATGCACGTTAATTGTATCATAATTCTTCGCTTTCTGTCAACGGTTTGAAGAAGCTTTTGCCTCCGGGAACAAGGATTTTCGCCGAAATCGCTTAAAATCCGACAAAATCACGCAAAATTTCCGCTTTCCCGTCCGTTATAATTTTCGGGAAGAAAAATCGCGGGACAAAGCGAGGGAGGCACGGCAATGAAGGCGAGCGCAACGAAGAAAAACGGCATTTTACATTTTTATTTCGACGGCGAACTGGACGAGCACGCCGCGCGCCTCATCCGCAGGCAGACGGACGCGTTCATCGACGACAACGCCGCCGCGGAGGGCGCGGTATTTCACCTGACGAACGTTACGTTTATGGATTCCACGGGCATCGGCTTTTTTATCGGCAGATATAAAAAACTCGCTTCGTATTCGATTCCCGCATATTTTGCGGACGTAGGCACCGAGGCGGACAAAGTGCTTTCGCTATCCGGCGTATACACGGTGGTGCCGAAGCTGCCGCCTTCCGCAGGGCAGGCGTGCGGAAAAGCGGGAAGAGAGAGCGGCGTAAACGGCGGGAGGAGAGCGTAAATGAAAAACCGTATGATTTTGAAAATATCGGCGATCGGCGAAAACGAGGGGTTCGCGCGCAGCGCGGTGGCGGCGTTCGCCGCGTCGATGGAACCCACGATCGACGAGCTTTCCGATTTGAAAACCGCCGTATCCGAAGCGGTTACAAACTGCGTGGTGCACGCGTACAAAGGTGCGGAAAGCGAAGAAAATTATATTACGATTACCTGCGAGGCGGACGAAAGCGCAAGAGAACTACATATCGAAGTTGCCGATACGGGCTGCGGCATCGAGAACGTAGAAGAAGCGCTGCAGCCGTTTTTCACCACTTCGGGCAATGCGGAACGTTCGGGCATGGGTTTTACCATCATGCAGACGTTTACCGACGGCTGCGAAGTGGAAAGCACCGCGGGCGCGGGCACAAAAGTGCGTATGAAAAAGAAATTCGGCAAAAAGGCAGGGGATAATGCTGAATGACGAACAGACTTCTGCGCTCATAAAAAAAGCGAAATCGGGCGACGGCACGGCAAAGGAAACGCTGATTTCCGAAAACGTGTCGCTGATAAAATGTATCGTAAAACGGTATCTGAACAAAGGCGTGGAATACGACGATTTGTTTCAGCTTGCCTGCATGGGGTTTTTAAAAGCGATCGCGGGGTACAACGAAGCGTTCGAGACGAAATTTTCCACGTATGCGGTGCCGATGATCGCGGGCGAAATCAAGCGTTTCATGCGCGACGACGGCAGCGTGAAAGTATCGCGCGCCATCAAGCAGACGGCGAAAGAAATCAACGGATTCGTTTCCGATTTTTCTCTGAAAAACGGCAGAAAACCCGCCCTCGGCGAAATCGCGGCGGCGTTTTCCATCGAAGAAAGCGAAGTGGCGTTCATGCTCGGTTCTTCCAGAATGCCGCTTTCTCTGCAAAGCGATAAGGGCGGCGACGACGTAGAGGGCGGCAGAACGCTGATGGATACCATCGCTTCGGGCGAGGGCGAAGAGGAACTTCTCGATAAACTGCAGCTGAAAACGGCTTTGGCGTCTTTATCCGAACGGGACAGAAAAATTATCTTTTTACGTTATTTCCGCGATAAAACGCAGAGCGAAGTCGCCGGGATGATCGGCGTTTCGCAGGTGCAGATTTCGCGCATCGAAAGCCGCATTTTAAAGGATTTCAAAGAACGGATGCGCACGGTATAACCTTTGCGCAGAACGCTTGACAAATCGGCAAAAGCGTGGTATACTTTCCTTGCCGTTTGCAAAACGGCGGTAAAAAACGTACGAAGGAAGTACAAAAAATGGCGGTAAAAACCAAAACGAAGAAGAAGGCATGGCAGAAACTTTTAATCGCGCTCGGCATTGTGGCGATTGTAGTCGTCGTATTTCTCGGCGCGGTCATCGGGTATTTCAGAATCCCCGTAAGCAAGTATTATAAGGCGAGCGAAAAGGCGTTTGAAATTCCCGGTACTTCCGACGGATTCATCGCGCAGGGTATTTCTTACGACGATCGCGAAGATATGTTCTTTCTCACCGGCTATATGAACGATAAAAGCGCTTCGCCCGTGTACCTCGTGAAGAAGTCCGAGGGCAAAAAAGCAAAGGCGAAAACGCTGTATCTGAAAGATACCGACGGCTCGGATTACACGGGGCACTGCGGTGGACTTACCGTGCACGGCGATTATATTTACGTGGCGGGTAGCAGCAAGCACTGCCTGTACGTATATTCGTATGCGGAAGCGCTGGCGGCGGAAGATAAATCGGGGCTGGAGTGCAAAGGCACGTTCCTCATCGAAAGCGAAGATAAAAGCGACTATATCGGCGTGGCGTTCGTAACCGTGTGGGATAACGCGCTGGTAGCCGGCGAATTTTACCGCGAACAGAATTATCCCACGCTCGATACGCATAAGCGCGTAACGGCAAGCGGCGAAACAAACTACGCTATGGCTGCCTGCTATCCGTTCGCCGACGGCACGGAAGGGGAAAACGAAGCGGCGTTCGGTTTGAAAAAGCAGCCGTCGGCGGCTATCTCCATGCCGGGGCTTGTGCAGGGCGCGTATTTCGAAAACGGCAAAGCCGTTCTTTCCACGTCCTATGCCGTGGCGTTCTCGCATCTGTACGAATACGACCTTTCGAAATCGGCTACGGGCGGCAAAGTAACCTTAATGGGCGCCGAGCTTCCTTTGTATTCGCTGGATAACGGTTCTCTTACCGCCGATTATAAAATCGCGCCGATGAGCGAAGAAATCGTTCTCGTGGACGGAAAAACGTACGTGATGTGCGAATCCGCTTCCGATAAATACAAGTTCGGCAAATTCACAGGCGCGAAATGGTGCTACGCCACCGATTTGACGAAAATGGGTTAATCGCAAAAAATTCGGTAAAAAAGCCCGTCGCGGCGGAAATTTTCCGCTTGCGGCGGGTATATTTTTTCAAAAACCGCGCAAGCTGGTAATCAGAAAGCAACGGGGGTAGCGGCGGAATGAACGACATCAGAAAAGAAAAAACGGAGAAGAATACCGAAGCCGACGCCGGAACAAAGAGCGGCGGAGAATGCGGCTGGCTGCATTATCTGGCGAAAATCGAAGATCTGGCGGAAAAGAAAAGCAAAATATATTCGCGGCTGTTTTTCAACGCGGCGCTGGCACAGGACATGGAACGTCTTGCGGTATCGCATGCGCAGGGCAAAAAGGCGCTTCTGACGCTGGCGAAAAAAGAAGAGGCGTAAACGGCGCGGCAAAAACGGGGAGAGAAAAATGAAAAACGCAAAACGGGATATTACTTTAAACGAAAAAGACAGCATCGAGGATATGGCGCAAACCGAGCGTACGCTTTTTTATGCTTTCGCGCGGGCGCTGTTCAGGGCGGAAAGGCGCGAAACGCGGGAAGCGCTTTGGCGGGGAATGGAACGCGCGGCGCGGAACGTGTTTTTTCTGGAAGGACTTTCCGACGGCGCGCAGCGGCAATAAACGGCGCGAACGGATAGAAAAAGCGGATAAAAACACAAAAAAATCGTAAAAAACGGCGAAAAAGTACGGCGAAAAGCTGTACTTTTTTCGTTTTTCGTGCTACAATGTAAAAGCGGCGCGGGCAGGGCGCAGGTTACGTGCAAACATCGCGTAAACAACGCGCAACGCCGACGGCGCAAAAAAAATTCACGGAGCGTTTTTTGAAATGAAACAGGAAACGAAAGAAAAGAAGAAAAAGGGAATGAAGAAGTTTTTCGATGAGTTCGGCAAATTCATCATGCGCGGCAACGTGCTCGATCTTGCCGTAGGTGTTATCGTCGGCGGCGCGTTCACCGCAATCGTCAACGCGCTTTCCGATCATATTTTAAAGCCGATCATCAATTTCCTGCTGGCGTTGCTTCTGGGCGAAGATTCGCTGGAAAACATCTATACGTATTTAAAGAAAGTGCCCGCGGCGGACGGCAGCGGCACGGTGGACCTCGCGGCTTCCATTTATATCGACTGGGGCGCGTTCATCAATGCGATCATCAATTTCCTTTTAATCGCGTTCGTGTTGTTCTGCATCGTGAAAACGATCAATAAGGTATCGGAAGCGCACGATAAAATGTGGGACGACGTAAATCTGCCGAAGAAAAAGAAGATTGCCGAATACAGAAAGAGCGGACTTTCCCGCAAACAGGCGCTTGCAAAATACGAAGAAGAAGTAAAAGCGGCGGCTGCAGAGAAAGCTGCGGCGGACGCGGCGGCAAAGAAAGCGGCGGAAGAGGCGGCAGCCGAAGCGGAAAGAAAAGCAACGGAAAACACGCGGCTCCTTGCCGAAATCGTGGAACTTCTGAAAGAAAATCAGGCGAAATAAATTTCGGTACCCGATTTTCGTTGACGAAACGGCAAAAATCGGCTATAATATTTTTATAAACCATATAAACGCGATAACGAAGCGTGGGGAGTTTTCCTTTCCTGCCCGAAGAAGGCGGATAAGCGCGCGTGCAGAGAATACCGTTCCGGGGCTGAAAAACGGTATCGGCGCGGAGAACGAACCGTTTCCCTTCCGAGCGGCGGGGCTGAAACCGGGAGAAATTCCGCGGCGCGTAGGCTTCGACGAATTGCCCGCGATACGGGCGCAAATAAGGCTTGGCTCGGCGTGCGGCATGAATGCCGGAAACGCAGGGCGCGAAGCGAAAACAGGTGGTACAGCGAAGAAGATTTCGCCCTGTTCTGGTGCAAACCGAAGCAGGGCGGATTTTTTATACCGCCGCAAAAAAAATAAAGCAAGGAGCGAAAGCAAGATGCAGAAAGAAATCGAAGAATTGAAAACAAAGGTAACCGAGGCGCTGAAAGAAACGAAAGCGGTGCGCGCGCTTTACGATCTGAAGCTTCGTTTTCAGTCGGAACTGAAAGGAATTTCGGGCGGAATGAAAAATTTGCCCAAAGAGGAACGCCCCGCGTTCGGCAAGCTTCTGAACGAATTCAAAAACGGCGTGGAAGCGATGTTCGAAGAACGCGCCGCAGTGCTGAAAGAAGAGGAAATGCAGAAAAAGTACGAGGCGGAACGCGTAGACATCACTCTGCCCGGAAAAACGTGCGCCGCGGGCGCGCTGCATCCCATCACGTTGGTGAAAAATCAGCTCATCGATATTTTCGCGGGGATGGGTTTTAAAGTGTTCGAAGGTCCCGAAATCGAAACGGATTATTACAATTTCACCGCGCTCAACACGCCCAAAGATCATCCCGCGCGCGATATGCAGGATACTTTCTATCTTGCCGAAAATCTGTTGCTGCGCACGCAGACTTCCGCAGGGCAGATCCGCGTGATGGAAAACGAAAAACCGCCGATAAAAATTTTATCGCCGGGGCGCGTGTTCCGTTCTGACGACGACGCCACTCACTCCCCGATGTTCCACCAAATGGAAGGGCTTGTGGTAGACGAGGGTATCACGCTTTGCGATTTGCAGGGCATGCTTTCGGAATTTGCGAAAAAAATGTTCACGTCCGCCACGAAAGTGCGCCTGCGCCCCTCGTATTTCCCGTTCACCGAACCCAGCGTGGAAGTGGATTTAAGCTGCTGCGAATGCGGCGGCAAAGGCTGCCGTCTTTGCAAGGGCACGGGCTGGATAGAAGTGCTCGGCGCGGGCATGGTGAACAGAAAAGTACTTGAGAATTGCGGCGTAGACCCCGATAAATACACGGGCTTCGCGTTCGGCATGGGCATAGAGCGTATCGCCATGCTCAAATACGGCGTAAACAACATCAAAGCGTTGTTCGAAAACGACGTGCGCCTGCTTCGTCAGTTCGCGAAGTAAACAAAAAGCATACAGGCAAGGAGCGAAAAGAAAAATGAAAGTACCTTACAGTTGGCTGAAAGATTACGTGGATATAGATATTCCCGCGGAAGAGCTTGCGAAAAAGCTGTTTTCCTGCGGGTTTGAAGTGGAAGAAATTTCTTATCTCGGCAGCAAAATCGATCGGGTAGTGGTGGGCGAAGTGAAAGCGCTTACTTCGCATCCGGACAGCGATCACATGCAGATATGCACGGTGGATTGCGGCGAAAAATACGGCAGAGATCTGCAGATCGTTACGGGCGCATCCAACGTATACGTCGGCATGCGCACGCCCGTGGCGCTCGATAATTCCACCGTATGCGAAACAAATCCCGCGCAGCTGGAAAAAAATCCGGACGGCGTGAAGAAAATCAAAAAAGGCAAGCTTCGCGGCGTGGAATCGTACGGCATGCTCTGTTCCGGCGACGAACTCGGCATCAACGAAGATTTTTACGAAGGCGCCGGGGTGTACGGTCTGCTCGAGCTGAAGGGCAATCCGCCGCTCGGCGAAGATATTAAAAAAGTCGTGGGGCTGGACGATTATATTTTCGATATTTCTCTCACGGCAAACCGCCCCGATTGTCAGTGCGTGTACGGCATCGCGCGCGAAGTGGCGGCAATCACGAAAACCGCGCTGAAAACGCCCGATATTTCTTTCAAAGAATACGAAACCAAAGCCAAGCCCGTTTCCGTCGATGTGGAGGCGCCGGACCTTTGCCCCCGCTATATCGGCAGGTACGTGGAAGGCGACGCGGAGGGCATGAAAAAACAATCTCCCGCCTGGCTGAGAAAACGCCTCGCGCTCTGCGGACTGCGTTCCGTATCGCCCGTGGTGGATATTACGAATTTCGTGCTGCTGGAACTCGGTCAGCCGATGCATTCGTTCGACGCGGATAAAATCGCGGGCAGAAAAATCATCGTCCGCCGCGCGAAAGACGGCGAAAAAATCATCACGCTGGACGAGAAAGAATTTACGCTGAATCACGATAACCTCGTTATCTGCGACGGCGAAAAGCCCGTGGCTCTCGCGGGAATCATGGGCGGACTGAACAGCGAAATCAAGCCCGAAACGAAGAACGTGTTTTTCGAGGCTGCGAAGTTCGCACGCGACAATATCCGCAAAACGTCCCGTAAACTGGGGCAGAGTTCCGATTCTTCGGCACGTTACGAAAAGGGCGTGGACGCATACACTACGGACTTCGCCATGCGCCGCGCGCTGCATTTAACGGAAGAGCTCGGCTGCGGCAAGGTAACGAAACTTTGCGCCGACGTAAACGCGGCGAAGCAGGAAGAGAAAAAGCTTACGGCAAGCCTGAAAAAAATCAACGCGCTCCTCGGCATCGAAGTGCCCGCGGCGGAAGAGAAAGGAATTTTAACCCGCATGAATTTCAAGCCGGAACTTCGCGGCGATACGCTTACGGTTACCGTTCCGGGCTACCGCGAGGACGTGGAAAATTATCCGGACATCGCCGAAGAAATCATCCGTTCTTACGGTTACGAACATTTGACGCCTACGTTTCTGGCGGCGGCGCGCGTTACGGGCGGCGGACTCAACGATTTGCAGAAAAAGGAAAACGCGCTGAAAACAACGCTCACGGAACAGGGCTTTTACGAAGCGTACAATTACTCGTTCTATTCCCCGAAAGATTTCGATCTGATGAAGCTTCCCGAAAACGCGGCGGAACGGAAAGCCGTGCGCGTGCTCAATCCCATTGTGGAAGATTTATCCGTCATGCGTACGTTTCTGGCGCCGTCCATGCTGCACGACGCGGTGCGGAACATCCGTCGCGGCAACGATACCGGCAAATTATTCGAATACGCCCGCACGTATACGCCCGAAGAACTTCCGCTGAAAACGCAGCCGAAAGAGACGGATACGCTTGGGCTGTGCGTATGGGGCAACGAGCTTGACTTCTTCGATTTGAAAGGCGCGCTCGAAGCGATTTCCGCGGCGTTCTATCTCGATTTTACGTACGAGCGCTCGAAGAAACCGTATCTGCATCCCGGCATTTCGGCGGACGTGTATCTGAATAACGAAAAAATCGGCGAAATCGGCGAGCTCGATCCCGCCATCGCGGGCGCGCTGGGGCTGGATAAGCGCGTTTGCCTCGGCGAACTGAACGCCGAAAAACTGCTTGCCGCAATGGATACGGGCGTGCGCTTTAAAAATCTGCCGCCGTTCCCCGCGGTGAAGCGCGATCTGGCGCTGATTGTGGACGAAAACGTTACGTGCGCGCAGCTGGAAACCGAGCTGAAACACGCCTGCAAGTATATCACCGAAGTTAAATTGTTCGACGTATACCGCGGCGGACAGGTGCCCGCAGGCAAAAAGAGCATGGCGTTTTCGCTCACGTTCACGCCCGATAAGCAAAGCGAAAAAGCGTTTACGGCGGAAACCGTGGATAATTTCGTGAAAAAAATTCTCGGCAATCTTAAATTCAGACTCGGCGCGGAACTGCGCTGAAAAGCGTTGCGGCGGCAATCGCCGCAACAAAACGTAGCGGAACAAACGGAGGAATCATCGGGTGAACTACACGCGGCGCATAAAAACTTTCGGATTTATCGATTTAAACAAGCCGTCGGGCTGTTCGTCCGCGCTGTTCGTGGCTAAAATCAAACGCCTTACCGGGCAGCCGTGCGGGCATCTCGGCACGCTCGATCCGCTGGCAAACGGCGTTCTTCCCGTGGGCATAGGCAACGCGAACCGACTTTTTAATTATTTTCTGAATAAAGAAAAGGAATATATCGCGCGTTTTAAATTCGGCGAAACTTCCGATACGCTGGACAGCACGGGAGAAATCATAAAGGGCGGCGACGTGCCTTCGGAAGCGGAAATTATGGAGATTTTGCCCGATTTTCTTGGCGAAATCAGTCAGGTGCCGCCGAAATACAGCGCCAAAAGCGTGGGCGGCAGGCGCGGTTACGCGCTGGCGCGGGCGGGGGTGGAGTTCGAGCTGGCTCCGAAGCGCGTGCGCGTGGACTGTTTCGAATTTCTCGGTCGAGGCGAAGAAGAAAACGAATTTGTGTTTAAAATCCGCTGCGGCGCGGGCACGTATATCCGTTCTCTCGCGCGGGACGTGGCGGCGGCTTTGGATACGCAGGGGCTGATGAGCGCCCTTACGCGCACGAAAAGCGGCTGTTTCACGCTGGAAAACGCCGTTTCGCCCGAAGAATTAACCGAAGAAAACATAGAAAGTTATATTATCCCTACGGAAAGCGTTCTGCCGTTGCCACGCCTTTCCGTCAACGAAAACAACCGCGTGTTCACCGGTATAAAAACGGCGGCGGATGCGGCGGACGGCGAATACAAACTGTACCGCGGCGATACGTTTTACGGACTGGCGGAAGTGAAAAACGGCATGTTCTGGGCGGTAACGAAATTATGTTAGGCGAAGCGAAAATCGTGTTCGGAAAACGCAGAAATTTGTGCGGCGCGGGCATATCGGAAGCGGGCGCGGCAGAAACGGACGCGTTAAAAACGGGCGACGGGAAAATCGGAAGCGCGGGTTGCGCGCTGCTTCTCGGCGGGTTCGACGGCTTGCACAAAGGGCACGAAACTTTGCTTGCGGCGGCAAAACAAACAGGTTTGCAGGTAGCCGCAATCGCCATTACGGGCGGCAAAGGCGCGCCGATTTATACGGAAGCGGAACGCGATTATATTTTTGCGGAAAACGGCATTTCGGCGGTGTACCCCCTCGAATTCGCTGCAATCAGAGATATGAGCGCGGCGGAATTTGCCTGCGCCGTGCGGGACGAAATCGCGCCGGCGGTGTGCTTTTGCGGCGAAGATTTCCGCTTCGGCGCGGGCGGAAAAGCAAACGGCAAAGATTTTTCCCGCCTTTCGGGCGTTCCCGTGCGCGTTCTGCCCGTTCTGAAAGACGCTTCCACGGGCGAAAAAATCGGCGCGGAACACATTAAAGCGCTGTTGAAAAACGGCGACGTAAGCGCGGCGGATAAGCTCCTCTGCGGCGGCTTTATTTTAACGGGAGAAGTGAAAAAGGACAGGGGCGTAGGCGCAACCATCGGCTTTCCCACGGCGAATATTTTCTATCCCGAAGGCAAAACGGAGCTGAAAAAAGGCGTGTACGAAACGCGCGTCGAAGTCGGCGGCGTAACGTATAAGTGCATAACGAATTTCGGTTCCCGCCCCACGTTCGGCAACGATACGGTGGTTACGGAAACGCATCTGATAGGCTTTCGCGGCAATCTGTACGGCAAAACGCTTACCGTCCGTTTCGTGCGGTATCTGCGCGACGTCGTGGCGTTTAAAAACGCGGAAGAACTTACGGCGCGGCTGCAAGCCGACGTAAAAAGAGTGGAGGAAGGCAAATGATAAAATTCGGTCCCAGCGGCAATTCGGACAGCTTTTATAAAGAGGGTTACGATCATACGGAGCAAGCGGCGAAGTACGTAAAGGAACGCGGACTGGACTGCTTCGAATATTCTTTCGGGCGCGGCGTCAGAATGAGCGAAGAAAAAGCCTGTTCGATTCGCGCGGCGTTCGAAAAAGAGGGCGTGGAAATTTCCGTTCACGCGCCGTATTTCATCAATTTCGCCAACCCGTCGGACGAGATGGCGGCGAAATCGTACGAATACGTGCTGCAAAGCGGCAGAATGGCGAAGCTGATGGGCGCGAAACGCGTGGTGTTTCACCCCGCCGCGCAAGGCAAAGCCACGCGCGAAGAGGCGGTGGCGCTTACGGCAGATCGGCTGAAAATTCTGCGCGATTACATTTATATGAACGAATTGCAGCAGATAAAATTCTGCCCGGAAACGATGGGAAAGCTGGCGCAGATAGGCACCGTGGAAGAAATTGCGGAATTTTGCGGAATCGATCCCGTCTACACGCCGTGCGTCGATTTCGGGCACGTGAACGCCCGCGAAGGCGGCTCGCTGAAAACCGAGGAAGATTATCTTGCACGGTTGGACGTGTTCATCGGCAAACTCGGCTATGAAAGAATGAAAGATTTTCACGTGCATTTTTCGAAAATCATGTATTCGGCGAAAGGCGAAGTGAAACATCTCACGTTTGCCGATACCTTGTACGGACCGGAATTCGCTCCGCTGGCAAGCGCCCTGAAAAAGCGCGAGCTTTACCCGTACATTGTGTGCGAATCGGACGGAACGCAGGCGGAAGACGCCGCGGAAATGAAAAAAATTTATAATAATTTGCCCTGAGTTTGCATAAGGCGCGTTTTTACGGTTGACGAACGGAAAAAATTTTGCTAAAATATAAGGTAACCGAAGCGGAAAAAAGAGATACCCGCTCCGGCGGACGAGGCAGAAATCATGCAGGACGGAATTTATTTCGAAAATGCCGCGCTGTTGCCGCAGGGCGACGCGGTATATAAAAAGGCGGCGGAAGAAACGGGCGCGGAAGCGCTGTTCGTATCGGACGAAACGTATAAAAGATACGTCGCGGGATTTTTGACGGAAGGCGGTTTTGCCGTAGCGGATCGCAACGGCACCACTCTGTTTACCGATTCGCGCTATCTTGAAATGGCGGAAAAACGGCTTGTGCCGCTCGGCGTGAAAGTGGAAACGCTTTCCAAAGAGAACAAACCGGAGCTGTATCTGAAAAAGTACAAGAGCGTCGCGGTACCCTTTTCCGAAATTTCCTATGCGGAATTTCTTACGTTGCAGCAAAGCGGAGCGAAGTTTTTTGATGCTACGAACGCCCTCCGCGAATGCGCGAAAGTAAAAACGGAAGGCGAACTCAACGCGATTTCCCGCGCGTGCGAAATCGCCGAGGACGGCTTGACGAAAACGCTCGGCGAAATTAAAGAGGGCATGACGGAACGCGAAGTCGCCGCAATTCTGGAACACGAAATGCGCGCGTTCGGCGCAGACGGAACGTCGTTCGATACGATTGTGGCGTTCGGCGCGGGCGCCGCGGTGCCGCATCACGAAACGGGCGACACGCGCCTGAAATTCGGCGACGAAATTTTAATCGATTTCGGTTGCAAAACGCAGGGCTATTGCTCGGATATGACGCGTGCGTTTCTGTTCGGCGACGATAAGAAACACGAAGATTTCAAAAAAGCGTACGCGTGCGTGCTTGCGGCGCAGCTGAAAGTGCTTGACGAACTGAAAGCGGGCATGACGGGCGGCGAGGGCGACGCGATCGCAAGAAATTATCTTGAAGCGCACGGCTTCGGCAAGCTGTTCACGCACTCTCTGGGGCACGGAATCGGTTTGAAAATTCACGAATTCCCGTCGCTTCGTCCGGGCGGTGCGGAAGTGCTGGCGGATAAAATGGTGTTTTCGGACGAGCCCGGCGTATACCTTGCGGGCAGTTTCGGCATCCGCATCGAAGATACGGTTACGATGCTGGGCGGAAAAGCGAAAACGTTCATGAAAAAAGTTTCCAAAGAACTTACGGTTCTTTAATCGCGGCAAACGGTTTCGCGGCGGAAAATATAAACGATAAAAAACGAAAAAAGAAGATTTTCGGTATTAAGGAGAAAATAAGATTATGGCACAGATTTTGGCAGGCGACATTCGTAAAGGCGTTACTTTTGAGTACAAGAGCGGCGTTTACACCGTTACCGATTTCCAGCACGTAAAGCCGGGCAAGGGCGCGGCGTTCGTACGTACCACGCTGAAAAACGTTGTAACCGGACAGGTGCTTTCCAACGAAACGTTCAACCCCACGGCAAAGCTTGAAACGGCGCAGGTGGAAACGAAGAAGATGACGTATTCCTACTTCGACGGCGAATTTTACGTTTTCATGGACGAAGAATACAACCAGACGATGCTCACGCACGATCAGGTGGAAGAAGCGCTGAAATATATCAAAGAAAACGACGTGGTTACCGTGAAATTCCTGTATGGCAACGCGTTCTCGGTAGAACCCGAAAACTTCGTGGAACTGAAAGTTATCGAAGCGGAACCGGGCGTAAAGGGCAACACGGCTACCAACGTTATGAAGAACGCCAAAGTGGAAACGGGCGCGATCATTCAGGTGCCTATGTTCGTAAACGAGGGCGAAACGATTCGTATCGATACCAGAACCGGCGAATACATGAGCCGCGTTTAATCCGTCGGAACAAAATCTCATAAACGGAATGCGGGAAAGGCAAACGCCTTATTCCGCGTTTTGTTGTATAGAATTTTAAGGAGAAAACAATTATGCGGGCAGTGGCGCAGCGCGTAACGGGCGCAGAACTGAAAGTGGACGGCAAACTGATTTCGGCAATCGGCAAAGGACTGGTTGTGTTTTTCGGCGTAACGCACGGCGACACCGAAGAGAAAGCCGATTATATCGCGAAAAAAATCGCGAATCTGCGCGTATTCGAGGACGAGAACGGAAAAATGAACCGCTCCGTCCGCGATGAAAACGGCGAAGTGCTGTTCGTATCGCAATTCACTCTATACGGCGACGCGTCGCACGGCAACCGTCCGTCTTTCACGGCGGCTGCGCGCGGAGAGGTGGCGGAACCGTTGTACGATTATGCCGCCGCGGCGCTGGAAAATTTGGGCGTTCCCGTAAAAAAAGGCGTGTTCGGCGCGGATATGAAAATAACGCAGAAGAACGACGGACCCGTAACTATCTTGTTGGAGATATAAAAAGGCGTATAAGCGCCGCGATACCCGGTTGTGCTCCGCTTTCCTTTGGTTACGTACTTTTTTGGCGTTTCTGCCCGGAAATGCCGCGAGTCTCGTCCGGCTCGTTTCTTCGTTTTTTGCGCAATCGGGAAACGAACGGAGCGATTATTCAAAAAAACTATGAAAGAACTTACAAAACAGCAACAAATCGAACGTTCAATTATCACAACCTATCGCAAAGGGCTGTGGTCGCCGTTCGCGCTGGCGGTAAAAAAATACCGCCTGATTCAATCGGGCGACAGAATCGCCGTGTGCATTTCGGGCGGCAAAGATTCCATGCTGCTTGCCAAACTCATGCAGGAAATGCAGAAACACGGCGACGTGCCGTTCGAACTCCGATTCATCGTCATGGATCCCGGTTACAACGCGCTTAACCGCG
>DLQW01000098.1:33354-36455 GCA_002474405.1 Christensenella sp. UBA7597
CCGCCGCAAAATCGAGGATAACGCGCGCCTTCTCGGTATTCCCGCCGAAATTTTCGAAACGGACGTGTTCGCTTCTTCTCTTGCCGCGGCGGGGGATTCCCCGTGTTATCTCTGCGCCAGAATGCGGCGCGGTTATCTTTACGCAAAGGCGAAAGAGCTCGGCTGCAATAAAATAGCGCTGGGGCACCACAAAAGCGACGTAATCGAAACCACGTTGATGGCGATGCTCTACGGCGGGCAGATTCAGGGCATGCTGCCGCGATTGAAGAGCAAAAATTTCGAAGGGCTGGAACTGATTCGCCCGATGTACTGCATCGCGGAGGAGGACGTTCTCCGCTGGCGCGACGGAAACGGGCTCGATTTCATCGCCTGCGCCTGCAAATTTACGGAAAACACGGCGAACGAAACGGCGTTTTCCGCAAGAAAACGCGTGAAAGCGCTGATTGCGGAACTCAAAAAAGAAATTCCCTCCGTAGAAGATAATATTTTTCAAAGCATTCACAACGTGCAGCTGGATACCCTCGTGAAGTACAAAACCGAGGGAGCAGAGGTGAGTTTTTTAAGAAAATTCACCGAATAATCACGCCTGTTCCGAGTGTTTTTCATTCTTTCGCATAAACGGAAAAATACCTGAAAAGCGTTTGAAAACCTTGACAAGCCTCGCTTCGATGTGTTATAATGAACAGGGAATCGAAAAAAGGCGCGGCATAAGGGGAATCGCGACGGACGGGACTTCCGGGCGGAAACGTTCGCACAAAGTCCGTTCCGGGCGCCGCATTACGAAAAAAACAGGAGCGTACCAACGCTATGGCTGAACAGACAATCACATACGATCGGGCGGATTGCTGCCTGACGGACGAAGCGGAGGCGACGACGGAGGAGGTCGGTCGCCGTTTCGTGCATGTTCCGGGGGTAGCCGAAGAACAAAAGCGCGAAGAACTTCCGCAGGATAAAATAAAAAAGAACGAAAAAACCGAGGAGTCGGCAGAACCGAAGCTGTCGGCGGAAATCAGAAAGCGCAACAAGTTTTTCTTCGGATGCTATCTTGTGCTGAAGCGGCTGTTCGACATCGTGTTTTCGGCGGTGATTCTGGTAGCGTTTTCATGGCTGTATCTTATTCTGGCGCTTGCGGTGAAATGCAGCGACGGCGGCAAGGTGATTTATAAGCACGAACGCGTAGGCAAGAACGGCAAAAAGATTTATATCGCCAAATTCCGCAGCATGAAGCGCGACGCCGACAAACTGGATAAAATGCTTACGGAAGAACAACGCAGGCAGTACGAAAAAGAATTCAAAATCGACGACGACCCGCGCATTACGAAAATCGGCAAGTTTCTGCGCACCACCTCGCTTGACGAGCTTCCGCAGGTGTGGGATATTTTCGTGGGCAAGCTTTCGTTCGTAGGTCCGCGCCCGTTGATGCGCGACGAGCTGGAAAGTAAGTACGGCGCCGCGGCAAAAAAATTCACGTCGGTAAAGCCGGGACTGATGGGCTGGTGGACGGCGCACGGCAGGAGCAACTGCACGTACGAAAGCGGCAAGCGGCAGCAGCTTGAACTGTACTATGTGGATCATTGCTCCGTCTGGCTGGATATAAAAACGATCTTCATCACCTTTTTCGCCGTGCTTCGCCGCGACGGGGCGAAGTAATCGGAAAAAGGGGCGGCAACGCCGGAAAAACGGAAACGGAGGAAAGAACGGTTTCCGTTTTTTGCGCTAAGAAAGGGCTATTGCGGCGGAAAAGCGGCGCGGTAAAACGGCGGATTCAAAAGGATTCAAAAACGAAACGGCGGCAGCGCAAGCGTAGAACGCCGCGGCGGATAAGGAAAAAACGAATGAAAATTTTGCAGGTAGTCAGCTATTATTATCCGCACCTCGGCGGCATCGAACAGGTGGCGCGCGATTACGCTTACGCGTTTGGTCGGGCGGGCGTCGGAAACGACGAGCAACGCATTTTCTGTTTCCGACACGATAAAGGCGGCGACATTACGGAAGAAATCGACGGCGTGCGCGTAACGCGTTCGAAATCGTTCGCAAAAGTGGCTTCGCAGTCGCTTTCGTTTACCTACGGCAAAAATTTAAAGCGCGAAATCAACGATTTCAAGCCCGATCTGGTGGTGTTCCATTATCCGAATCCGTTCGCGACGCACTACCTTTTAAAGCAGCTGAAAAAGCATCCGGAAATCAGACTGCTGCTCGTCTGGCATCTTGATATTTTCAAACAGAAAATTTTAAAATTGTTTTTTACGGGGCAGACGAAACGCCTGCTGCGCCGCGCGGAAAAAGTCGTCGCCACCAGTCCCAACTACATAGACGGCAGTAAATTTCTTTCCGCGTTCCGCGATAAATGTATCGTTATTCCCAACTGCGTGGATACGCTTCGCCTTGAGCCGACGGCTGCGGATAAAGCCGCGGCGGAAAAACTCAAAGAAAAATACAGCGGAAAAATTCTCTGTTTCGCGCTCGGCAGGCACGTGCCGTACAAGGGTCTTACGCATCTCGTCGGCGCTTCGAAGTATCTCGGCGAAAATTACGCGATCTGCATCGGCGGCAGCGGTCCGCTTACCGAAAGTCTGAAAAAACAGGCGGCGGGCGACGAGAAAGTTCTGTTTACGGGCAGACTTTCCGATGTCGAACTGAAAGCGTATCTTCTGGCTTCCGATATTTTCTGCTTTCCGTCCGTTACCAAAAACGAAGCGTTCGGCATAGCGCTGGCGGAAGCGATGTATTATTCCCGCCCCGCGGTAACGTTCACGGTGGAGGGCTCCGGCGTGAATTACGTTTCTTTAAACGGCGTGACGGGGATAGAAACGGAAAATGCGAACGACGAAGCGTTTGCCGCGGCGATAAAAACGCTGGGCGAAAATCCCGCGCTCCGCGAAACGTACGGGCACAACGCGCATGAACGCGCCGTAACGCTGTTTTCGAAAGACGTTCTTTGCGAAAACGTAAAAAACGCGCTGGAATCTGTTTTTGCGGAAAACGGCAATCCGGGCGGCGAAGAAAAACGGCAATAAAACGCGGCAAAAAGAAATATACTATGGAGAGGGTAACCGAAGAACTATGGAAGGCAAGATATACGGCGTAATCATGGCGGGGGG
>DLQW01000098.1:36473-37050 GCA_002474405.1 Christensenella sp. UBA7597
CGGTTCTGGCCGCTGTCAAGGCGTTGCAAGCCCAAGCAGCTTTTAAATTTAAGCGGCAGAGAAATTCTCATCAACGAAGCGATTGACAGACTTGCCCGCGTGGTGGATAAAAACGATATGTTCGTGGTTACTTCCGAATCGCATGCCGCATGCCTGATAAAAGCCACGAAAGGCAGACTGAAAAATACCAACGTGCTTGTGGAACCGTCGTCGAGAAACACGGCGGCGTGCATCGGTTACGCGGCGTTGAAACTGGTGAAAAAATACGGCGACGGCGTTATGGCGATTACTCCGTCCGACGCGGCGATCCGCGACGTCGATACGTTTGCGGAAGTTTTAAAAAAGGCGGCGGAAACGGCGGAAAGTACGGATAAGCTGGTAACCGTGGGCATTACGCCTACGTTTCCCGCCACGGGCTACGGGTATATCCATTATCGCAAAAATTCCCGCTCGGCGGTGAAGAAAGTGGAAAGTTTCGTGGAAAAGCCCGATCTGAAACTTGCCAAAAAGTACGTCTCGCACGGCAGTTACGCCTGGAACAGCGGCATGTTCGTCTGGAAAGCTTCGGTGATTTTAA
>DLQW01000098.1:37074-37626 GCA_002474405.1 Christensenella sp. UBA7597
TTTAAAGAAAATCGAACAGCTTCTTCCCGATATTTACGGCAAACTCCGCGATATCGCCGACGCGTTCGATACCGATGAGGAAGAACGCGTGCTGCGCGAAATTTATCCGAAAATCCGTTCGATTTCCATCGATTACGGCGTTCTGGAAAGATGCCCGGAAGATATTCTCTGTATCCCCGCGGAATTCGGCTGGAGCGACGTAGGCAGCTGGGATATGCTGAACGTACTGCACGAAGAGGACGGCGACGGAAACATCGCGCTCGGCAACGTGGTAGCGGTAAATACGAAAAATTCGGTGATGTATTCCGCCAGCGGCAAACTGATCGCCGCGGTGGACGTAGAGGGAATGGTGATTGTAGAAACGAAAGACGCGATTTTAATCTGCCCGAAAGACAGAGCGCAGGACGTGAAAAAAATCGTGGACGAATTGCACGAAAAAGGCATGGAGGAGTTATTATGAAACCTTATATGAAAGAGTATGAAAACTGGCTTACGAATCCCGTTTTCGATGAAGAAACTCGGAAAGAAGTAGCGGCGATGAAAGACGAAAAA
>DLQW01000001.1 GCA_002474405.1 Christensenella sp. UBA7597
TTGTTCGGCGTAACGGGCGATTACGGCGTTACGGCGGGTGCGAAAGGCGTGGTTTCGGGCAGCAACGAGTATACGAATAAATTTAAAGACAGCCTTTCTTCGCCGACGGCGGCAACGGCGGCGGGCGAGGACGAAGCTTATTACGGCGTAATGAAAGTGGCGAATCTGTACACGGATAATCTGAACGTGAAAAGCGCCTCTGCTGAAACGCTGGTGGGGCTGGCTGCGGGGTATGCAAGCGCCTCGCTGAACAACGTGGGCGTGTACCGCTGTTCTATAACGGTGAACGCGGGCGCCACGGGGCTGAGCGATTCGGCGCCGCTTTCTAACTATTCGTTGCTGGGCGATTATAACGACGCGGTGATTACTTGGAGCGAAAAACCTTCTTCGGGGGGCAGTTCGGGCGATCAAAGCGGTTGGGGCGGCTCGATTGATATGCGTACCCTGAACCGAAGATTGAATTATATGTACAGCGCGGCGGTATTGAATGGAGGGGGGAGCACATACACATACGGGCAGATTGCTTCGAGCGATGTTTATCACGTTAATCTAACGTCGGATAGAACGGGAACGAGCGATGAATTTTATTGGAACGGAGAAACGGAAATGTCAATGTATTTGTTGGACAATACATTGATACCGTTAAATATAGATACTGCCGCTATGGGAATTGACGATTTCACTACGGCGGATGAAACAGTTACTATTGATAATTGGAGCTATCATATCGGTTCAGAAGAAAATAAATATTATCACGGAAATGTCGCTGAAACGTTAAAAAACAATACGGGGTATTTGGTGGGCGATTCAACGGCTGAGAGAGGGGGAGCTTGTATTCGTGCAGGCATGCGCCCTTTGACAGGCGGTGAATATTATAGAGGAATTAGAAAGTCTTTTGATTTACTTATCAAAAATGCAGGTTTTGTTTACGATAAAGCAAAATTCGCGATGTTTACTATTTCAAACGGTACTACTTACAGAATTATAGATTCTGTGAATAAGGCTTATTATACTTCCGTTATGCCGAATGTTTCGGCAACAAACAAAACGCCGGAAGAACTCGGCTTCAAACACTATGATTCCGTGCGGGAAAATTTCGATAAAACTATGCAGGGTGCAAAAGTTTATCACGGGTTTCACTTTACGCCAGGCGATAGAAAGTACGATAAGTCAGAATTTTATAGCGGATTTTGGACGAAAATTTGGGAGGAAAATACAGAAGCAACGAAATTTTTTGCTACTGATTATAATGCGAACGGCGGCGTGCAATATGTGAAAGGCGGGCTGAATTTTACGGCTGAAAAGTCGGGTATGGTGCGTGTTATTCTTGGTTGCGGATATAGCTCCGGGAAACATTCGTTGTTTGATTTGTATAAAGTAAATAGAACGGACGGAAAACTGACCAATGAAAGCGGGATGCCTTTGGAAAACGCAGTTGTTAAAATAAATAAGATTTATACAAAAGGCGACAATGTGTATTACGATAGCGAAGCACCGGCTGATGCAACGCTTGCTTTTTCCGTGGAAGACTATTCGGCAACGGATTGTTTGCAGGAAGATTCTGCTTTTTATTTCGAAATTCCTGTCAGCGCGGGGGACTATGTGATTGGTTGCGATTTTAAATGGGACGACAACACGAGTACGGCTTATCTTATGTATCTCGATATAGGGGCGAACGGGAGCAGCGACGGCGGAAGCGGTTCCGATAAGAAACCAATGAACATAACCACGGTGGACTTTGTTAATAATACCACAGATAAGGAGTTTGCCACGGCATACGCCGACGTTACCGCGCAACTGAATCAGTCCGGTTCGGGAGATTCTACCATTACTTTTAAACGGTTGCAAGGTACCAGCGTGAACGAGAAAAACGAAGTCAACACGCCTGTGTATTACACGGTGGTGAGTTTCGACATTAAAAATATTACATTCAGCCCCGGTTCGCTGGTAACTACTACCGATACCGACCCGAAGGAAAGTACTTCGTAATCGGCGGGCGGGGACGGTGAAAAGTTATTCCGCGGTGTTCAAAAATAATTTTGAAAATCAGGCGAAATTTAAGGAAAAATCGTGAGAAAAAGAGAAAAACCTTGAAAATCGGCAGGAAAATCCGTTGACATCTTTGCGCGCGTATGATAAAATAAATAGCGTAAATTGAATTCAGTGGGGCAAAACCGCCGTGAGGCGGCGACGCAAAGCCATCGGGACTTCAAGGTGAGTATTTCGTTCCTATGCGGAAGCGCGGGGCGAAGAACTGCAAAAAGTCAGCCGGGTTGCAAATTATACGCAAGTATGATATGCAGCCCGGTTTTTTTCCGGGGTTTGACTCTCTTGGCTTCCCCTTCGGGAATCCTTGCCGTTATTCTTGGCTTCCCCTTCGGGGAAGCTGTCGGCGGCAGCCGACTGAAGAGGTCGAGTTCTGTCATGTCCTCTCTCGGCGCTTCGCGCCACTCTCCCCGAAGGGGAAAGCAAGAAGAACGATGAGCCCCCCCCGAAGGGGAAAGCAAGAACTTCGGCAAAAATTAAGCCCCCCCGAAGGGGAAAGCAAGAACTTCGGTAGCAATTAAGCCCCCCAAAGGGGAAGGCACGAAATAAAACAAGGTAAAGTCTTGAATTAAGAAACAACAGCGCGGAGCAAAAACAGGCGTATGGAAAACGGAAATATCTACAACGAAAAACTGAATATTTTCGCGCGGCGTACGCTGGCAAGCGGCGTAAAGCCGATTGAAACGCTTTTAACTCCCGTATTCGAGGCGGATTTCGGCGATGTGGCGGCGTACCGCGTACAGCTGAAAATCAACAGCGTTGTGGCGGGCGTTCTCGGCGAAAACGATTATCTTTCCGCGCAGATTCCCGAAGATACCGCGGTGAAATACGCGCTGCGTTCGGTGCGCAAGGCGGTGGCGGCGTTTGCGGAGCTTACGAAAAACAATCTGCCGTGCCCCATGCTGTTTGTGCGGTGCCCCGTGGCGCTGATTTATGCCGAAAACGCGGGCGGGCTGCTGGCTTCCGAACTGGCGGGCGCCGCGGCGGAAAACGACGTAGAGGCGCGGGCGTTCGCGGGAAAAATTTGTCTGGAATTCGACGCTTCGGCGACGGACGCGGACGGCGAAACGTTGAACGCGTTTTTTGCGGAGGCGCGGGCGCTGTCTTTAAAAATCGCGGTGGACGGTCTGGGCGGCGAGGGGTTCGCTCTGGAAAAGCTGCTGTGCGCGTGCCCCGATTTTGCGTTTACTTCGGCGCGGCTGAACGCGATTGCCACGGACACGGAAAAGAAAAACGCGCTGGCGCCCGTAGTGAATCTGCTGGCGAATCTCGGCGGCAGGGTTGTGGCGGCGGAGATTGAAAACGACGAGGAGCTGCGCGAATACCGCGCGCGGGATATTTTCGGGTTTGTGCCGGGCGCCGGGTATGCGGGCAGGCTGAATGTGCGGCAGGAAACGATTGCTCTGGAACGGCTGATTGAAAAATCGGCAGCGGAGGAGGACGTAGCCGTTGATGAAACTGCCGAAACTGCCTCTTCGTTTGAAAATTTGGGCAAAGTAAATGAAACTGCCCCTCATCAGTCTGTTTCACAGACAGCTTCCCCCCAAGGGGAAGCCTTGAAAATGAGGCAAAAATTAAGCCTTCCCCTTGGGGGGAAGGTGCCGAGCGATAGCGAGGCGAATGAGGGGCGCAACATGCTTCCCCAAGAAGGCAAGGATAGCGAGCCGAGAGAGGATAGTCCTCTTCCGTCGGCTGGCGCCGACACCTTCCCCGAAAGGGAAGGCAAGGACAGCGAGGTGAACGGAAATGATTGAAGAAAAATCGACGGGCGCCGAGCTGAAACGGAACGCCCGCAGAATAAAAAACCTCAATAAATGGCGAAAAATCGTTCCGGCGGTGCTGGGCGTTTTGGCGGCGGTGCTGGTGATGATGTACGTGGCTTCGCTGCTGTTTATGAAAAACGGTTCTTTCACCGTTTCCGTGAAAGATTACGGCGATACAAGATATTCGCTGACGCTTTGCGAAAACGCGGACTTCAAACGAAAAACTTCGCGGCTTTCGGTAAAGGCGGTGGAAAACGTGAATAACATTTCCGTGGCGGATCTGCCTACCAACCTCAACGATACGGACGGTTCGCATAACGGCGAAAATTATCTTGCGTATACGTTTTATCTGCAAAATTCGGGCACGGAATCGTGCACGTACTCGTATAAAATCGCAATTACCCGCGCTACGCTGGGCATCGACGGGGCGGCGAGAATCAGGGTGTATTTCAACCCCGATTACTACCGCGCCGCTACGGGCGAATACAATTACAGCGGCGCCTATACCGATTACGCGAAGCCCGTTACGGGCGGCAACGGCAAGGCGGAAACGGATATTTTCGGCAACGAAATGGTGAATTTCGTGAACGATTCGGTTGTGGTGGAAAACGAAGTAACGAATTTTGCTCCGAAAGACATCGCGAAAATCACCGTGGTGATCTGGCTGGAGGGCGACGACGCCGACTGCAACGACGACGCGCTGGGCGGACAGTTCAAAGCGGATATGTCTTTCGCGGTGGTTGGCGGCACAGAGGAGTAAGAACTTCGGCGGAAATCAAGCCTTCCCCTTGGGGGGAAGGTGCCGAGCGAAAGCGAGGCGAATGAGGGGCGCGACTGATTCGTATGAAATGATTTTAAGCGGAAATGAAACTGCCCCCTTGATTGAAAATTTCCGGTGGAAAAATT
>DLQW01000031.1:0-13704 GCA_002474405.1 Christensenella sp. UBA7597
TTTACGCGAACGCGTGCGGGCTTTTAAAGGAAGAAATGCGCATTCTCGGCTCGCTTACGATGGAAGCGGCGGCGCATACCGCCGTGCCCGCGGGCGGCGCGCTTGCCGTGGACAGAGAGAAATTCGCGGCGTACGTTACCGAAAAGATCCGCGGCGAAAAAAACATCCGCGTGATAACGGAAGAAATCGTAAAAATCCCCGAAGTATCGGGCGACGAATACGCGATTATCGCCACGGGACCGCTGACGGCGGACGCCCTGGCGGCGGACATCGAACAAAAAACGGGCAGAAACCTGCACTTTTTCGACGCTTCCGCGCCCGTGATTGCAGCGGATTCCATCGATTATACCCGCGCGTTCACGCAGGACAGGTACGATAAAGGCACGGGCGATTACGTGAATTGTCCGCTGACGAAAGAAGAATATTACGCCTTCGTCGAAGCGCTGGGAACGGCGGAAAAAGCGGTGCTGCACGATTTTGAAAAAGGCGAAATTTTCGAAGGCTGCATGCCGATCGAAGTGATGGCTTCGCGCGGGAAAGACACGCTCCGCTACGGCACGCTGAAGCCCGTGGGGCTTTGCGAGGACGGCAAGCGCCCTTTTGCGGTGGCGCAGCTGCGCAAAGAAAACGCGGAAGGCACGGCGTACAACCTTGTGGGGTTTCAGACGAATTTGAAATTCGGAGAGCAGAAGCGGGTATTTTCGATGATTCCCGCCCTGAAAAACGCGGAATATCTGCGTTACGGCGTGATGCACCGCAACACGTTTATTCTCTCCCCCGCCGTTTTGAACGCCGATTTTTCGTTTAAATATAATCGGAACGTGCGTTTTGCCGGACAGATTACGGGTGTGGAAGGATATGTGGAAAGCGCCGCTTCGGGACTTTTCGCGGCGGCGTATCTTCTGGACGAATTGACGGGAAACAAACGCGGCACGGCGCCTGCCGAAACGATGACAGGCGCGCTTGCCGCCTACCTCACGGCGCCGAATAAAGATTTTCAGCCGATGAACGCGAATTACGGAATTCTTCCTCCGTTATCCGTGCGCATCAAAGATAAAAAAGAACGCTATCGGACACTTTCCGAACGCGCGCTGGAAACGATGCGCGCCTGGGCGGAACGCCTTTAACAAGAACAGTACAAGGAGAAAAAACAATATGGAATTTCGGGGCACTACGATTTGCGCCGTAAAAAGAAACGGCGTTACGGCGATTGCCGGCGACGGTCAGGTTACGCTGGGCGAATCGGTGATTTTTAAAAATTCCGCGGTGAAAGTGCGCCGCATTTACGGCGGCAAAGTGATTTTAGGCTTTGCCGGCACTGTAACGGACGCCTTTTCGCTGACGGAAAAATTCGAAGGCATGCTGAACAAATTCGCGGGGAATCTGATGCGTTCCGCCGTGGAACTTGCGGAGCTGTGGCGCAGCGACAAGATGGGCAGAAAGCTGGACGCGATGATGATTACCGCCGACAAAGATACGTTTCTGATTCTTTCCGGCACGGGCGAAGTGATCGAACCGGACGGCAACGTGTGCGCCATCGGTTCGGGCGGAAACTATGCCCTTGCCGCGGCGCGCGCCCTGTATTCGGAAACGGATTATTCCGCGGAACAGATTGCGAGAAAAGCGTTGAAAATCGCTTCGGAAATCTGCGTGTTCACGAACGACAACATCCGCTGCGAAACCATCGGCGAAGAGCTCCCCTCTCTGCCCGCGGAAAAACCGGGGAAAAAAGCGGCGGCTAAAACAAAAACCGCAGACAAGAAAAGCGCGAAAACCGCGCGGGAGGAAAAGTAAATGGATCTTTCCCCGAAACAGATTGTAGAACAGCTGGATAAATATATCATCGGGCAGGACGAAGCGAAAAAAGCGGTGGCAATCGCGCTGAGAAACCGTTACAGAAGAAGCCGTTTGCCCAAGGAAGTACGCGAGGAAATCACGCCGAAAAACATTATCATGAAAGGTCCTACCGGCGTGGGAAAAACGGAAATCGCGCGGCGGCTGGCGAAACTGGTGCGCGCGCCGTTCGTGAAAGTGGAAGCCACAAAGTACACGGAAGTGGGCTACGTGGGCAAAGACGTGGAAGGCATGATCCGCGACCTTGCGGAGTGCTCGTACCGCCTTGTGAAAGCCGAAAAGGAAGAAGAAGTTAAGGCGAAAGCCACTTCGGCGGCGGAAAAACGCGTTCTGAGAATCATTCTGGAAGCCAAAAAGGACGAACGCGGAGATACGGCGAAAGAAGTGTTCGAAGGCAGACTTTTAAGCGAGCTGCGCGCGGGAAAACTCAATAATTTCGTGATTGAAATGGACGTGGAAGATATTCCGCAGCCGATGGAACTTGTGCCCGGCGGCGCTTCCATTTCCATCGGTTCGATTTTCGGGGATATGTTCCGCGGCAAAAAGAAAAAACGCCGCCTTACCGTAGGCGAAGCGATGGAAATCGCGCTTGCCGAAGAGGCGGATAAGCTTGTGGACGAGGACGCCGTGAAAGCGGAAGCCCTTTACCGCGCCGAAAACGACGGCATCGTATTCATCGACGAAATCGATAAAATCGCGGGGAAAGGCGAACGCGGCGCCGACGTTTCGCGCGAGGGCGTACAGCGCGATATTCTGCCCATCGTGGAAGGCAGTACGGTGGTAACGAAATACGGTCCCGTAAAAACGGACTTCGTGCTGTTTATCGCGGCGGGCGCGTTTCACGTATCCTCTATCGAAGATCTGATTCCCGAATTGCAGGGGCGCTTCCCCGTATCGGTGGAGCTGCAATCTTTAACGAAAGAAGATTTCATCCGTATTCTTACGGAAACGCAGAATTCGCTTACCTTCCAGTACGCGGAACTGCTTTCCGTGGATAACATCGAACTGAAATTCGAACCGGACGCCATAGAACGGATTGCGGAAATTTCGGTGGATTTAAACGCCACCAGCGAGGACATCGGCGCGCGGCGGCTGCACACGGTGATGGAATATCTGCTGGAGGACGTTTCTTTCAACGCGGGCGGCATGGACGTGCCGGCGCCTATCCCCGTAGTGATCACGGGCGCGTACGTGGACGAGCATTTATCGAAGCTGACGGGCAACCGCGATTTGAAAAAATACGTGCTGTAACGAAAAACAGCAGAAGAAACAGCCGCTCCGCCCGAACACGGCGCCGCGGCGAACGGAGAAAAAATTATGATTAACATTCCCAAGGGCACGAAAGACGTTCTGCCCGAAGATTCTTACAAATGGCGCTATGTGGAAAACACGGCGCGGGAAATCGCGCGGCTGTATTGCCTGAAAGAACTGCGCACCCCCACTTTCGAACACACGGAACTTTTTAACCGCGGCGTGGGCGACACCACCGACGTGGTTACGAAAGAAATGTATACGTTCCTCGATAAAGGCAACCGCTCGATTACGCTGAAACCGGAAGGCACGGCGGGCGCGGTGCGCTCGTTTATCGAAAACGGCATGGCAAGCGGCGTTCTTCCCGCAAAAATGTACTACATTACGCCCGCGTTCCGTTACGAACGCCCGCAGGCTGGGCGGCTTCGCGAATTCCACCAGTTCGGCGTGGAAATTTTCGGGGCGAAAGGCGCGGATACCGACGCGGAAACCATTCTGCTTGCCGATACGTTTCTTAAAAAGCTCGGCTTGAAAACCCGGCTGCATATCAATTCCATCGGGTGCCCCGCATGCCGCGCGGCATACAACAAAGCGCTGCGCGAATATTTCGAGCCGCACCTCGACAAGCTGTGCTACGATTGCAAAACGCGTTTCGAAAAAAATCCGCTGCGACTTCTCGACTGCAAGGAAGAGGCGTGCCGCGAAGTGAACAAAAACGCGCCCTCTATTCTCGATTATCTCTGCGACGACTGCAAAGCGCATTTTTCCGAGCTGAAAGAACGGCTGACGGAAGCGGGCGTGGAATATACCGTAGACCCGCGCATTGTGCGTGGACTGGATTATTACACGCGCACGGTGTTTGAATTTGTGGCGGACGGAATCGGCGCGCAGGGCACGGTGTGCGCGGGCGGAAGATACGACGGACTGATTCGTTCACTCGGCGGCGGCGACGTACCCGCCGTGGGGTTTGCCGCGGGCATCGAACGATTGCTGATCGTTATGGAACAATCGGGCGCGGAAATTCCCTGCGACGAAGCGCCGACGGCGTATTTCGCGGGCATGGACGAAGCGTCGCGCAAGAAGGCGTTTGAACTGACGACGACGTTGCGCAACCACGGCATCGTTGCCGAATGCGACCACATGGCAAGATCGATTAAAGCGCAATTCAAGTATGCGGACAAAACGGGCGCGAAGTACGTTGCCGTCATCGGCGGAAGCGAGCTGGAAAAAGGCGCGGCGACGGTGAAAAACATGGCGACGGGCGAGGCGGACGAAGTAGAGTTTGCGCACATCGCGGAATATTTCGAAAACAAATAAAACATACTTACAAAAGAAAATTCATTACGGAGGCAGACAAATGAAACAAGTTACGGGCGAAGAATTCGAAGAACTTTTGAAAGGCGACAAAACGGTGTTTGCGGATTTCTGGGCGACATGGTGCGCGCCCTGCCGCATGCTTGCTCCGATTTTCGAAGGGCTGGCGGAAAAATACGCGGATAAAGCGGTGTTTGTAAAAGTAAACGTGGACGAACAGACGGAAACGGCTATCAAATGCGGCGTTTCCTCTATCCCCAACGTAATTGCGTTCCGCGGCGGCGAAGCGGTGGCAAACTCTCTGGGATACGTGCCCGAAAACGAGCTGGAAGATTTTATCATCGAAAATCTTTAACGCTTCGGACGGCATCTGAATAACAGCCATAGCAAAAAAGACGGTTTTTAAAACCGTCTTTTTTTACCGTGAAATTCTTATTTGCTTCGGATTTTTTTAATTTTTTGCGGGTTTTAATTCGCTGTAGAAATACGAAGCCGTGGCGCCGCCGTCGATTAAAACGTCGGTTCCCGTGATAAACGCGCCTTTATCGCTCATTAAAAGTTCTGCCACGTTTGCCACTTCGTCCGCCGTGCCGGGGCGATGCGCCGGACATTTCGCAAACATGTTTTTATAAAAATCGCCGCGAATCCCGTTAAATTCGTCGATGGCGAGCGGCGTTACGATGATTCCGGGGGAAATCGAATTGAGCCTTGCGCCGCGTTTTCCCCACTTTACGGCTTCCGCCATCACCCGCTTTTCGTTGCAGCGCTTCGCCATCTGATAGGCGTGCAGCGTGTCTTTTATATTCCGCGGCTGCAACATTTCAAGGCTTAATAACTCTTCGACGGGCGTGGTTGCCAGAAGTTCGTCCTCTTCCGCCGTAAGCTGCGCCATGCGGTGCCCCGACTGACTGGAAATCGTTATTCCCGCGCCGCCCTCGGCTATCACTTTGCCCGTTTCTTCCAGAAGCACGGCGGTGCCGTATAGATCTACTTTCAGTATCGCTTCTATCGGCGCCTGACTGGGCGAAACGCCCGCCGCGTTGACCAGCATTTTAATTTCGCCGTACTCCTGCGCCGTTTCTATCAGGCGGCGTATCGAATCGCGGGAGGATAAATCGGCTTCCGTGCATACGGTATCGAAGCCCGCGGAATTCATAATATCCGAAATCGTCTGCGCGTTCCGGATGTTTTTATCGCCGATGACGATTTTTTTGCCGTATCCGAGCCGCCGCGCGATTGCCATGCCGATTTGCCCGGCGCCCATTAAAATCATTACGTCTTTCATTTTATTTTACTCCTTTTTCTGCATTTTCTACCGATTTTTTCGCCCATTCCGCCACCATTTTACGGGAAGCGGCTGCCGAAGCGCCCCTTACGGGCAAGCCTTTTTCTATCTTCGCGCCCGTGCAGATTTTCGCCAGATCGCGTTCGCTGTACCCCATGCCGCTGCCCTCGTTCGTACAGAACGGAAAAATTGTTTTCCCCGCGAAATCGCAGTTTTCCAGCAAAGAAAACATCGCCATGGGCATCGTTCCCCACCAGTTGGGAAACCCCACGAATACGACGTCATACTCTTCCGCGCTGCGAAGGTAGCGCCTGAGAACGGGACGGGCGTTGTTTTCCAGCTCCCGCTTCGCTTCCTCGGTACATTTGTAATAATCGTTGCTGTACGGCTTTTCCGTTTCCACTTCAAACATCTCTCCGCCGACGGCTTCGCGGATAAATTCCGCCACGATTTCCGTATTGCCGCGCGAAAGATTTTCAATGCTTCCGTTTATGTAATTCTGCCCTTTTCTCGAATAATATACGATTAAATTCGCCATATGCCGAACCTCCTTTGTTTACGCTTCTATTATACACGCTTTCCGACGATTTTTCAATCTTGTTTCCGACGGCAAACGATAAGTAAAACTTATAAATGAAAAACGCTCCCGCAAAGGGAGCGCGCAGATTATTCCGTAAATTGTTTCCGTAACGTTGCCGCAAATTCTTCCACATAATAATTTGTTTTTTCTTTCTTCCAGAACGCGCAGTACGTTCTTACGATCGGCGAACCGTCCGCGCGCTTTACTTCGCGGGCGACAAGCGGCGAATTGTCCACGGCGTTCACCCGTTCCACAAGCATATACCCCCGCCCGGAAAGCGCGGTGAGCCTCGCTTCGTCCAGACTTTCGGCAAATTCGAAAATTTTACCTATCCCCAGCGTTTTTTCGTAAAAATCCCGTTCTTCGTCCTGCCTGTTTTTTTCCGCCACCAGAATGCACGGGTATGCTTCCAGATCCCGCACGGTGATTTCTTTCAGCGAGGCAAGCGGGTGTCCGGGCGAAAATTCCACGTATGCGGGACTTTGTTTCAGCACGTAATTTTCGTATTCGTCGGAAAACGCGCGGCGCTGATCGTTGATGACAAGCAGCGTTTTTCCGCTTCTTAAAAAATCATACAGTTCTTCATGCGTGCCCTTGCGTACGCCGATATTCACCTCCGGATAAATTTTCGAAAAATCGGAAACGGCGCGGAACAGTTCCAGTCCGTCGTACCCCGAAAGATACCCGATCGATAAATTCAGTTCGTCGTCGGAACCGATTCTTGCCGTTTCTTCTTTCAGCGTTTCCACGTCCTGCAAAATTTTTTTGCCGCGCTTATAAAAATATTCGCCTGCGGCGGTCAGAGTAAATTTTCTGCCGCTGCGCTTATACAGTTTTACGCCCAGTTCGTTTTCCAGCGCGCCGATTTGCTGAGAAACGGCGGACTGAGAAATATAGCACCGTTCCGCCGCCTCGGTGAAACTGTTACATTCCGCTACCGTTACGAAATATCGGATTTGTTGCAATATCATTTCTTTTTCCCGTCCTTTTTACTAAAAAACACTGCGGAATAACGCAGTGTTTTATCTTTGAATCAAGCCGAGCATCGCCCGAAAAATACAACCACAAAATACAACACGCCGATAGCGATCAACGCAAGGCACATCCACGGGAACATCATTTTCACCGCGGCTACGTAAGTTTTCCACTTTTCCTTGAACGTGGCGCTTTTCTTTTCGCCGTACGGGTTGTTGTTCTGACGGGCGCTTCGGGGCGCCTGCCCGCCGCGCGAGCCATCCGAAGAACCCGCCGACGGACCGCGACGACGGGAATCCCGCACGCCGCTCATATCAAAAATCGTGGAATTATCGTCGTAATACACCACTTTTTCCTTTTTCTTTTTCGCGGCGTCTTTCTTCCTGGACTTTTTCGACATAGCTTACTCCTGCGGATAGCAGTGGCACGCTACGAAATGCCCCGGCTCGTATTCTTTATACGCGGGCGCGATGTGTTTGCAGATTTCCATGGCTCTCGGACAGCGCGTGTGGAATTTGCAGCCGAGCGGCGGGTTTGCGGGCGAAGGAATATCGCCTTTCAGCACGACGCGCTGCGTCTTTTCATCCGGATTCGGGTTGGGAACCGCGGAAAACAACGCGTGCGTATACGGATGCATCGGGTTATCGAAAATTTCTTTCTTCGTACCGAATTCCACCAGCGAACCGAGATACATAACGCCGATTTTATCCGAAATGAATTTTACAACCGACAAATCGTGCGAAATGAACAAATACGTCAGCTTCCGTTCTTCCTGCAAGCTCTTCAGAAGGTTGATAATCTGCGCCTGAATGGATACGTCCAGCGCGGAAACGGGCTCGTCGCAAACCACCAGTTCGGGGTTTACGGAAAGCGCGCGCGCGATACAGATACGCTGGCGCTGTCCGCCCGAAAATTCGTGCGGATAACGCTCGTAATAATAGTCGCGCAGACCGCAGCGCTCCATTAAATCGAGCACATAGTCTTTAATCTCTTCTTTCGGTACAAGTTTATGCACTTTTACGGGTTCCGACAAAATATCGCCTACCGTGCTGCGCGGAGGAAGCGAAGAATACGGATCCTGAAATACAATCTGCATCTTTGTGCGGAGCGGGCGCATTTCTTTCTGCTTATAGTTCGCGATGTCCTCGCCCTTGAAGAAAATCTGCCCCGCCGTGGGTTGATGCAGTTTTAAAATCGCACGCCCCATCGTGGATTTACCGCAGCCGGATTCGCCTACGATACCCAGCGTTTCGCCGGGATAAATCTTGAACGAAACGTCGTCCACCGCTTTCAGTTCGGAAAGCGGCTTGCCGAGCATCGTCTTTTTCAGCGTAAAATATTTCTTTAAATGGCGCACTTCCAGTATCGCGTCCGGGTCGGGCGGAAGCGCGCTGTCCTCGGCGATTTTCCGATCGCGCAGTTCCTGTTCCTTGCCGAATTCCGCCTGATCGTCGAAATTCGCGAATTCGCCGTCCGCCGCAGGCGTTGCGGCGAGCGTTTCTGCCTGCATTTCCGCTGCGGTTTCCGCCTCGGCAAGGGTTTCGTCCTCTCCTGCGGGCGTTTTGGGCTCGGTTTCTACGATATGGCGCGGACCGCGGCGCAGCGCGTCCGTTTCAAATTCTTGTTTCTTCATCTCAATCTTCCTTCGAATCGTATAAATGGCACGCCACGAAATGCGTGGGGCTCACCTGCACCATTCCGGGATATTTTCCGGAGCACTTCTTCACGCACTGATCGCATCTTTCCTTAAAGTAGCAATAGTCCGGCATATCCACGGGGTTGGGAACGTTGCCCGGTATATTGAAGAGGCGCGCGTTCTTCGATTTCATCGTGGGCTTCGATTTCTGCAAGCCCTGCGTGTACGGATGGCAGGGATGATGGAAAATTTCCGAAGCCGTTCCCTGTTCGATAATCCGCCCCGCGTACATTACAACCACATAGTCCGCCATTTCCGCGATAACGCCGAGGTCGTGCGTGATAAGCAGAATCGAACCGTTGATTCTCTTTTTCAGATCGTTGAACAATTCAAGAATCTGCGCCTGAATGGTAACGTCCAGCGCGGTGGTAGGTTCGTCGGCGATAATCAGACGGGGTTCGCCGGCAAGCGCCATGGCTATCATAACGCGCTGCCGCATACCGCCGGAAAGTTCGTGCGGGTACGAAGCGTACACGCGCTCTGCCATGGCGATGCCCACCATGTTCAGCATTTTGATGGAACGCTCTTTCGCGAATTGTTTCGTTGCGTCGGGTACGTGCAGAAGCGTTACTTCGTCCAGCTGCTCGCCGATCGTGAACACGGGGTTCAGCGAAGTCATCGGTTCCTGAAACACCATGGACATCTGTCTGCCGCGCAGGCGGTACATTTCGTGAATGGGCATTTTGGCGATGTCGTACACCACCTCTTCTTTTTTGTAAATTTTCAGCCCGTTCTCGTCGACTTTCTGCTTCGGACGTTTCAGCGCCGCGCCGTGCGCGTCCAGCTTTACGTTGCCTTTTTTATCAAGCACTTCTTCGTAAACCGGCTCGCCGTTTTCGTCCGTTTCGTATTCGGGAATGAATTTGCCGTTCTTATCCCGCATATAATCGATGGCTTTGAAGCGGATAGAGCCCTCTACGATCTGCCCCGAAGGACCTTGCAGCAGGCGCATAATAGACATAGACGTAACGGATTTACCGCAGCCGGATTCGCCCACCACGCCCACCGTGGAATTGAGGGGAATATTGAAGCTGACGCCGTTTACGGCTTTCACAACGCCCTGATCGGTAAAGAAATACGAATGAAGATTCTCTACTTCCAGAATATTGTTGGTATCTTTCAGCTCGGTGGTGTAGGCGGAAGGCGGTACCTTGCGTTTTTTCTCCTTTTCCAGCCTGCGCATTTCCTGCTGGTTGGCTTTGGCGATTTCGCGGACTTCCTTGCCCGTAAGATAATGCGTGCCCGACGAGCGCTTGTTCGGCTGTTCGCCGTCGGCGCCGTCGTTGTTTTTCTTTTTGAATAAATCGGTTAAGCCCATCGTTATCTCCTCTGCTTCGGATCGAGCGCGTCGCGCAAGCCGTCGCCGATAAAGTTGAAGCCGAGCACGGCGATGATGATGCAGATACCCGAAGGCACCCATACGTTGAAATTATTCTGCAGAATATCGCTGCGTTTGGAAATAATTTCAATCATCGTACCCCACGATGCGTAAGGAATTCTCACGCCGAGGTTCAGATAAGACAGCGTGGATTCGTACAGAATCATGCTGCCGAGCGAAAGCGTCATCGATACGAGAATCTGCGGCAGAATATTGGGAATCAGGTGTTTGAAAATCTTTCTCTTCGCCGAATACCCCATCGCTTCCGCAGCCACCATATATTCCTGTTCGCGCAGGAACAGAATCTGACCGCGCACAAGCCGCGCCATGCCGGGCCACGAGAAAATGGATAACAGCCCCATCAACAGGTAGATGTAATATTCCTGCGGCACGCCGTTCGAATCGAGCACCGTACCGATAATCAGCATCAGAGGAAGTGTAGGCAGACAGATTAAAATATCGCAGATACGCATGATGATGTTATCCACCACGCCGCCGTAATACCCCGCAAGTCCGCCGAGGATAATGCCGAGCGCCGAAGTTAAAAACACCGCCAGAAAGCTGATGGTAAGCGAAAGTCTGCCGCCGTACATCAGTCGCACGAAAATATCCATGCCCTGCTCGTCCGTTCCGAGAAGGTGATCGGCGGAAGGCTTCGCCAGCGCGTTGATGCCCTTTTCCGTTACGATAATCTGCACGAAACTGCCGATGACTTCGCCTTCGTCGTTTTTCACGTACACGATCTGCGGCGTGCCGTAATCGTTCGCGCCCGTACGGTCGGTTTCCGTTTCGCCCCACTTGTGGTACACTACCGGACCAAGCCAGCAGAACAGGAACAGCGCCGCCAGCATCACGATGCCCGCAATCGAAAGTTTCGAACGGAAAAACCGGCGCATTACCATACGCATGGGCGACATCAGTTTTACGTTTTTATCCAGCGGCTTTTCTTCTTCCGCCGCATCAAGCACGGCTTCCGCTTCTGCCGCCGCTTCCGGAAGTTCTTCTTCCATGGCAAGCTTTGCTTCCACGTTGTTTTCCGTTTCTTCCGCCTCCGCGAGAACGGAATTCAGTTTTTCGTCTTGTTTTTTCTCTTCCATTTCCGTTCTCCTTTACGCAAGTTTCACGCGCGGGTCCACAACGCCGTACATCAGATCGGAAAGCAGCATGCCCAGCACCGAAAGCGCGGCGAGGAACATGTTGTACGTCATGATTACGGGGATATCGCCCTGCGTCATCGCGTTCAGCGCATATTTGCCGATGCCTTCGAGGTCGAATACCGATTCGGTAATCATCGCGCCCGAAAACAATCCGGGAATCAAGCCCGCAAGGCTGGTTACGAGAGGAATCAGCGTGTTTCTGAACGCGTGTTTGTAAATAACGGTTCTTTCGCTTAACCCTTTCGCGCGCGCCGTACGGATATAATCGGAATTAAGTACTTCCAGCATGTTCGTACGCGTCATTCTCATTCGCGAACCGATGCTTAAAATTACAACGGTGAGCACGGGCAGGAACATGTGCCAGAGATAATCGCCGAATTTTTCGATGCCGCTCATGGTAACGCCCGCCGTTTTCATCTGCCCTACGGGGAACCAGCCGAGCTTGTTGGCGAAAATATCTTTCAGAAGCTGCCCGAAGAAGAACGAGGGCAACGAAATTCCCACAAGCACCAGCACCGTAACCACGTAATCGCGCACCGAATACTGATGCGTCGCCGCCGTGATGCCGAGAGGAATCGCGATTAAAAATTCGAAAACCGTACTTACCGCCGCCACGATGAACGACGTGCCGATTCTGCCCGGATCGAACACTTCCGAAAGCACTTCGCGCTGGTTTATGAAGCTTTTGCCGAAATTCAGATGGCAAATGTTGCCCAACCAGCTGAAATACCCCTGCACGATCGTGCCGTCCAGACCGTACGTTTTATACATCTGTTGCTTGAATTCTTCCGTAACCGTTGCGCCCGAAGTGTTCAGCGCGAGGATCTTCGCTTCCACGAAGTCCGTCGGCATGCACCTGAGGAGCGCGTAAAGAACGAACGATACGCCCAACAGGATGAGTATCGCCGCCCCTATTCTTTTCAAAATGTATTTGAACATCTTTTACACCAACTGCCTGTAAATTTTCCGCAATCTCCGCACACGGATTTTTTAACGCTTTCACCCGACCGTGCCGAAAAAGCACGGTCGGGTTGTTTGCGAGAGATCGTCTGATTACTTTTTTATTGCCGGACGCTTATTTTACGAGCTCTAATTCCCAAACTTTTTCAAGGGGAGAAGCATACGCGTTCACTTCCGTCTTGAATCCCGTAACGTTCTTGCTGTTGTAAGCGTACAGGTTCATTCTCTGATATACGGGCATTTCCACCGCAAGGTCAAGAACCAGCTTCATCGCGTTTTCGTACATCGTAGTACGCTGCGTTCTGTCATCGATCGCACGCGCGTCGTCGATTATCGTGCTCAGCTGATTGATAATGCCGTTTTCATAAGAATACTTCGTGGTGTTCGCCTTGATTTCGCGATAGCCCCACGCATATACGGAGGTTGCCGAAGAGTTCTTATGATATACCTGATACATATCGGGATCGATCGTGGAGCCCCAGGCAGCCGCCCATACTTCCAGCGAACCGGTGGAAAGCTTCGTAAGCGCCTGCGAATCGGCTTTTACTTCCACGTTCCAGCCGCAGTCGTTCAGAATTTCCGCCGCCTGCTTGAATACGCTGTAAGTGGGGTGTTCGGTGATGGAAGCGCCCGCAATCGTGAAGCGGATTTTCAGCTGAGAATCGCCTGCGGTAACGTTTGCCGCCTGCATATATTTCTTCACTTTCGCAATCGCCTGATCTTTCCCCGTCCACATCGTGTAATCGTGTCCGTTCGGCTTGGAGTTTCCGTTTTCTTCTTTCGGGTACGCCCAGCTCATCTTGGACATAGGCCAGTCGATGACTTCGCAGGTACCCGTGGAATAATATTCCGTAGCCAGCGAAGCCTGCATAGCGGACATAATGGCGCGGCGTACGTTTACGTTGGGCACTTTGCCCGCGTTGATACCGATATAGCCGTAGCCGAGCTGCCATGCTTCAAGCTTGTTGAAACCGCTGCTTTCCATGCCTTTAAGGCGTTCTACGTTCGCTTTCGTGAACTGCGGCGTTACGAAATCCACCGCGCCGCTCTGCAACGTATCAAGCGCGTTGGAGGGGCTGACTACCTGGAACTGCAATTTCTCGGTTTTTACTTTAAACATAAAGTTTTCGTTTTTCTTGAAGTAAACAACGTTGCTCGACCAGAAATCGGAGCCCGAAGGATTCGTTTCGTTTCTCTCGTTGGAAGCCTGATAAGCACCCGCGCCCATAGGAACTTCCTGATGCTGCTGCGACT
>DLQW01000031.1:13782-67789 GCA_002474405.1 Christensenella sp. UBA7597
TTTTCGGCAATGTTGATTTCTCTGCCGTTGGGATGCGTTGCGTCGGCGCTGTAATAGTGCGCGGGCGCCACGGTGAAACCGAAGTTATAAATAGCTTTCGGGTCGGTGCCTTCGATGGTAATCTGAAGTACGTCGTGCTTGGAAGAATCTTTCGGCGTGCCGTCCTCGTTGTGTTCGTTCGCTACCTGATACTTATTGCCGTTCACGGTAACTTCCGAAGTCGTCGTGGTGTGTCCCAGCGAAACGATACCTTCGATGTTGGGATATACCAGCGTAGCGGAATCGCCCATCGTATCGCGCAGCATGATTTCCTTTGCTTTCGCGGCGAATTCCGTGGTCAGCGTACCAGCGGTACCCCATACCTGCAATACGTTGTGCAGTTCGTTGTTAACTTTATCGGTGTATACGCGGTTAATCGCCTTTTCTTCCGTATCGTACGAACCCACTTCGCCGTCGAAGCCCGTAATCTTCAGCTTGTTGTCTCTGCCCTGTACCTGTTCGTACTTGGGGGTGATATAGCCTTCGGAAAGGAAGAACTTGAATACGTCGTTCGAAAGCAGATCTTTCCATTCGCTGTAAGGCATCGTGGTAAGGTCATACGATTCTTTCGCCGCCTTGAAATCCGCTTCCAGTTCTTCTTTGAAGGTCTTTAAAGCCAGATTGTAGTCGGCAAGCAACTGCGCGTTATAATCGAAGTTTGCCTGTTCCGATTTGGAAGCCACGGCGGATTTATAGCCGTTGGATACCGTACGCTTTGCAATCGCGTCTCTCATATCCGCTTCGGAAAGCTGATACGTATTCTGCGAACCGGCGATTTTTCCGGCTTCCTGATACGTTTCGATCAGTTCTCTGATACGGGTGGTTGCGTATCTGTTGGCGTTTGCCGACAGCTGCGATTCCGCGTCGCTTCCGCCCGAAGAAGATTTCTGCTGCAATCTGTATTCGGATAAGCCCTTGATTTTGATGGAGTACATCGTGGAAGAACCCGTATATACGGGGTCGAGGTACTCGTACATGTTAAACAATACGTCGTTCATCGTAAGGGGAACGCCGTCCGAGAACTTGATGTTGTTCTTCAGTACAAACGTGTAAACGGATTCCGCCGTACCCGATTTTACTTCGTAATCGAGCACCACCGTAGGCACGTCTTCGCCCGCAACGGTGTCGCCGTTGCTGTCCGTGGAAAGCATTCCGATCTGCGTCATACCCACAATGTCCTGATCGGTGCCGGACGTAGCGTAGAACGGGTTGAAAAGTCCGCTGAGCTCTTCCGTCATCAGAACGATCGCGTCGCGCTTGTTCTTCTTGCAGCCCGCCAGCGAAACCAGCGTGCCCGCGCTCATCGCGCCGCACAGCGCTATCGCCAACGCTCTGTATAAGCCTTTCTTCTTCATTATTGCATTACCTCCGCTATTAAGAGTTTTTTACCTGTTTTTTTCTGTTACGAATCCTGTTCGTAAGGTTTCTGCGGCGTTGCCGTCGTTTTACCCGTTTCGTCCCACGTAATCGTATAATATTCGTAGTAGCGTTTCTGATCGGCAGAAGCGTACAGGAACGTAAGTTTTACTTCTTTCGTCGTTACGTCGATGACAATCTTTTCGGGATCGAAATAGTAGTAGCTGCAGCCGATTGCCGCATCGCCGTATACTTCCAGCTCCGTTTCGCCCTCCTGCGTAAGCCCCGTAACGTTGCCGTTGGCAAGAAGATTGATTTTGTAACTGCCCTGCGGCTGAACCACGCCCAGACGGAGCTTAGCCCCCGCAATCGTAACGTTTTCGATATCCGCGTTTTCGTCGATGTCGCCGCTGAACAAGCCGTAGCCTGCATCGTTTTCCCTCGAAGTGGCGGACACAAAATCCATAGTAACGTTTTCAAACCGGAGATTTTTCAGCTCCGCGCCGGCGGCAACCGCTCCGAACAGACCGCCGTTCAGGGTGGTGCCGGAATACTGCGCTTTTACGTTTTTCAGCGTAACCGTGCCGCTTGAAGCGTACATTTTACCGGTAAACGTATTTGCCGCAAGTACCGACGGCCACAGAGTATCCTTGAAATCGAGGTTATCGAGAAGCTCGTAACTGCCGTTCGTTTTGGCGTTGGCTGCCAGCTGTTCGGCGGTGGAAATTCTGAACATCTCCTCGTCGTAAAATTCTACGTACACGTTCTGAATTCTGTTTTTCGGCAAAGCCGTCGCCGTATCCAGCGTGCCGTTATGCGTGATTTTATCCGTATACTTCTGCGTGCATGCCGCGTCGGCGTATGCCGCTTTGAAGGTTTTTCCCGATATCGAAGGGAATTCTTTCGTAGCGCCGCTCTTATACGTGGAAACGTAGTTCATCGCGCCGTTGCCGCCCTCCCAGCCGGGCAAAGACATTTCGCCCTGATCGGAATAGCGTTCGTCGGTGGAACTCAGCACGTAATCGAAATACGATTCGCCGTACTTTTCCCACTCGCCGTTTTCGTTCTTCGCGTAATAGTAGTACTGATAATACGGCACCCAGCCGGCATACAGCGTTATGTTCACTTCGCCGTCCGATTCGGAATACTCGATTTCGTCCGTTTCGAAATCCCAGTAATCGGAATACGAATAGGCGGGCGTAACCGATTCGGCAAGTTTCGCCTCCGCTTTCGAACGTTCGTAAATGTATTTGTTGGTAGCCGTATCTTTAATCAGGTCGCCGTCGGAAGCTTCGCCTTCATAGAAATACTGCCCGTCGTATACCACTACGGCGCGCTCTTCGCCGTTGGCGTCCGTCAGTTTCAGAAAGTACATATCGTCCTTTTCGGTAAGGGCGTTGCCGTTTTCGTCCACCACCGCGCCGCTTTCGTCTTTCATCAGCTCGCGCGTTTTATACCAACCCGCCAGCGAATGTTCCGTTTTCGTAAGCGTAACGTGGTCGCTCGTTACCGTGGGGCGCACGGGATCCGTAGGCATCGTCAGCTTGATATGCTTCTTTCCGTCGGCTGCCGCGGCATAATCGTCCGGATTGAACATATCCATAATTTTAACGCTTTCCTGCCCGATGAACTTGCCGCCGTTCGCGTCGTACGTTACGGAAATTTTATAGCCCTTGTCGCGGTAATCGTCCACAGCGGACTTTTCCGCGCACCCGGCCACGGCAACGCATGCCGCCGCGATGCAGGAAAGGCTTAAAATTGTGCAGATTTTCTTCTTCATAAGCTCTCTCTTTTCTTCATCGGGAAACCTGCCTGCGCAAGCTTCCCGATACTATCTTGCTTTAATCTTTCTTTTCGCCGTTATCCGCTTCGTTTTCGTCGGCGGTATTTTCTTCGTCTTTGGCTTCCGTTACGGTTTCTTCACCCGCAACCGACGCCGCAGCTTTCTTTTTCGTATTCAGCACAAACACGATAACGAACGCCGCACAGCCGAGCACCGCTACCGCCACGCCGATGATAAAGCCGTAATTTTTGCCCGAATGATTGTTATCGTCGGGATCGGGCTCCGGAGTAGGAGGATTCAATCCCTTCAGATACGCAATCGTGTTTTCCGCGTTGCCCAACGTTTCGTAGTTCGTAACAAGCGCCTGCTGTTCCACGCTGAGAAGGTTATACGCTTCACGCGCGGCAACCACGGCTTTTTCGTCCTCAAGCGTAATGTTCTTATCGAGCGCCGCAATCATCGCGATGACGTTCAGCGTTTCCTGCGTTGCCGCGTTGTTGCCGTCAATCGTCGCCGAGAAATACTGCCCGAAAATAAACGAATCGTAATTCTGCCCGTTTGCGGGACGAACCATCACCAGCGTTTTATCGATCGTGCCGATTCTGTCCACAAACGTCGCGCCGTAATAGAACAGTTCGCCGTGCGACGCGCTTGCGTTCCACATATAATACTTCGAAATGGAAACGTTGCCGGAACCGCTGTTGTAAGGCAGGTTTTCCGTTGCCGCATACGTCGAATCGTAAGCTTCTTCCAGCGCGGGTGCGTCGTAACCGAGGAACACCACCACCGAAAGCGCGTCGCAACCGTAGAAGGCTTTATCGCCGAGCGCTTTCACCGTGGAAGCAATCGTTACGTGCTTGAGATTTTCGTTGCCGGCAAACGCCATCGCGGAAATTCTCACCGTACCGTTTTCCACCGCATAATCGGTCGCTTTTTTCAGTTTCGGATACGAAACCAGTTCCTGTCCGTTCGGAACGCTCTGATACAGAACGCCGTTCACGACTTTCACGCTGTCGCTGACAGAATAGTTCTCATTGATTTCTTCGCCGATTTCCTGTTCGCCGAACGTAACTTTTTCTTTCTTGCCGAAAGTTTCGATGTCGCAGCCGTAGAACGGGTTTTCACCGAGCGTCGCAAGATTTTCGCCGAACGAAACTTCTTTCACCGCGGAGAGAGCAAACGCGTAATCGCCTACGCTTTCCGCCGCCGCGAGATTCGCTTTTTCAAACGCCGCGCCTCTGAACGCATAAGCGCCGATTTCCACGGCTTTATCCAGATTTGCAACTTCCTTAAGGCTGTCGCAGTACATAAACGCGCCGGTGCCGATCTTCGCGCCCGCTTTCAGCGTTACGCTTTCCAGCGGAGTATTCGCAAACGCCTGCGCGCCGATCACGTCGACGTGAGACAAATCCACAGAAGTCATCTGTGCGGAATAGAACGCCTGCGCGCCGAGCTCCGTAATCGTTTCCGGCAACGTAATCGCGGAAAGCGCCGTAGCTCCGGTAAAGGCATAGCCCGGCACCGCCGTCAGCTTATCGCCGAACGTAAGCGAAGCAAGTTTCTGATTGTATGCGAACGCACCCATGCCGAGTTCGGAAACGTTCGTAAGATCCGCCGCGGCAAGCGGAGCCGCCGCCGTGGTGTAAATATAGTCGAGAATTCTCTCTTGTCCGTTCACGGATTCGAGACGATACGCGGGGTAAATCGTGTTGTCGCTCACGCGCACATCCTGTCTGCGAACGCCGGAGAATGCCGCTTCGCCGATTTTTTCAAGAGCGGAGAGGTCTGCCGTAGCCAGCGAAGCCGCGTTGTAGAACGCGTATTTGCCGATCGTTACGCCCTCGCCGTTGCTGTCGCTCCAGAGAATCGAAGCAAGTTTTGCGTTGCCGGCAAACGCATAATCGCCGATCGTTACGTTTTTTCCGATCGTAAGCGAAGTAAGCGAAGATACGTTACCTTTCAGAACGTCGTAAGAATAATACGTGTATCTGTTCGTCGTCGCACCGTTGCCGTCTTTCACTTCGTATTCGTACGTTTTGTAGTAGCCGAGAGAGAACTGTCCCGTGCCCTCGTACGAATAATCGCTCATGCGGGAGTAGAACGCCGCTTCGCCGATCGTTGCGCCGTTGCCGATCGTTACGCTTGCCAGTTTATCGTTCAAAGCGAACGCGTATTCGCCGACAACTACGTTTTCGGGCAGATTCACGCTTGTAATTCTGGTAATCGCAAACGCATATTCGCCGATATTTTCGGCTTCGGACAAATCGGGCGTCGCGGAAATCTTCGTATTCGCGAACGCGTACGCGCCCACCGTCGTCAATTTGCCGAGGTTCAGAGTCGTCAGTTCCGTGCAATCGGTAAAGGCATAATCGCCCACGCTTGTAACGCCCGTTGCCGTCAGCGCAAACAGCGAGGAATTCCCCGCAAACGCGCCCGTGGAAATCGCCGTGATGTCCGCAGGAAGCGTTACTCTGTTGCCCGACTTGGGAGCCGCCGCAATCAGTTCCGTGCCCTTGCAGATATATTTTCCGTTTTCTTTCGTTTCGAGATACGAATTCGCGGAGGACAAATCGAATTTTTCAACGCTTGTTCCGGCAAACGCGTATTCGCCGATGACGGAAACGTCCGCGCCGAGGCGCACTCTGTTCAGGGCGGTGCAACCGCGGAACGCATAGGCGGAGATAACCGCCGCGTTGATGTCGATGGAAGTAAGATCGGTGCAGCCCGCAAACGCGCTCTTGCCCACTTTTACTTTCGCCGCTTCGAATTCTACGTTAATCAGTTCTTTGTTGTTCGAGAACGCGCCGATGCCGATCGACTGCGCCGTTTCGGGCAGCGCCACCGTATCGAGTTTGCAGTTTTCAAACGCATAGTTTCCTATGGAAACCATCTTTGCGGCTTTCGGTTTGCCGCTTTCGTCATAGCCCAGCGTATCCGCCAGCGCACAACCGGAAAACGCGCGTTCGTTAATGAATTGTACGTTTTCGAGATTGATTTTCGTCAGCTTCGTGCAGCCCTGGAACGCGCCGAGCCCGATCAGGTTCAGCGTGGAAGGAAGCACCACTTCTTCCAGCGCCGTCAGCTTCGCAAACGCATACTGTTCGATGGTGGTAACGCCTTCGGGAATCACTACTTTCGTAATCGTGTTTTCGCCGATTGCCGATTGTTTGGTATGATACGGCGATTCGTCGTCTATCACGTCGCCCGCGCTGAGGTCTTTTTCCACAAGCTCGTACCCGGAGAACGCAAACGCGTTGATCGTGGTGATGCCGCGGTCGTCGGGAATGATTACTTCGCCGCCGAGCCCTCTGTATGTGTTGAGATAAATGCTGTTGAAGGCAAACGGTTCTTTCACCGTAACCGCAACGGTAAGCATGTGCAGCGTAGATTCGCCGTTGTAGGTAACCGCCGCCGTAATCGTGGTTCTGCCTTCTTTCTGCGCCACAATCGTGCCGTCCTCGCTCACCGTGGCGTTTCCGTTACTGGCGGTGAATTCCACCTTCGTAAGCGCCGGATAGTAGGAATCGAGGATATATTGCAGCGTAACGCTTTCGGAAGGATACATCGAAAGCTCGTACACGCCGCCGAACGAATACGTGCCGCCCGTCGCGCCGATTTCTCTTTCGGAGGACGAAAGCGAATAGTACGCTTTGTTCGTCTTATATCCGGTCAGATCGAATTTGTTCACCGTCTGCAGCGAATACGATCCGTCATACCCTTCTTCGCCCTCGGCAAGCACGTGCACCGTAGCGGTAGCCGTTACTTTTCTGCCGTTCGCGTCGTACCCGGTAGCCGTAAGCACCGCGTCGCCGCTCTTCTTGGCGATGATCGTCTGGTTTAATACGTCCGCCACGTCGGTAGCCGACGAGGTTACGTCCAGCGTCTGAATCCAGCTTTCGTTCGGGAAGATATTCAAAGCTTCCGAAAGCGGCTTCGTCTCGTTGGGGTTCAGCTTAATCGTGTCCTCGGCAAAATACATTGCCAGAATTTCGTCGGGAAGACGAATTTCGTACGTGGCGAGGTTCATCGCATAGTCGTAGCAGGAAGCCACAAACGTATTGCTGTGTTCGTTTCTCACGTTCAGCGAATCTTTCTTGATCTGCGCCACGTAATCGGTCAGTTCCAGCGTTACCACCGAAGTCGTGTTGAATTCGGAATATACGGGCGTAACGTATTTGCCGAAGCTCTTCATCGAGAAGAGGTAATTCGGATCCTGCGAGGTGGTAATCTGCCCGAAGGAAACGCCCATCGTATAATGGTTATCGTAAATGCTGATATCCGCAAACAGCTTCGTCTTTTTCGTTACGGAATCGTATTCCGTACGATAAGCAACGTCGGTAACGATCGGCGCCTCGAAGTCGATGTACAGCGGGAATTCAAACGTGTTGCGCACGTTGTTCTGTTCGTCGTCGGCGCCGTAATCGATGTACGAAGTCATCTTTACGAGATATTTCGTGTTGTTTTTCAGATTGTTTTCCAGCGCGCTGAAATCGAGATCGATCGACGAACCGTAAATCGAACCGCCGCCGTTGAACGCCTTGCGCACGTTGTATTTCGATTCGGAATAAATCTCTCTGCCCGTCGCCGCGTCCGTAATGGTGATATCCACTCTCTTCGCGTTGCGCAGAAGTCCCGCCGTTACCGAACGGATTTTATTCACGGAACCGTTCTCGCCCTCCTGGTTGGAAATGGCGATGTGCTCTTTGTTTGCCGCAATCGGCGTAGCCGAAGGATCCTGCGAGAACGCATACGCGCCCAGCGTGGTGATATAATCGCTGTACAAGCCGCCGATAACGCGCGTCGCATAAGCGTCCGCCATCAGTTTGTCTTCGGCGTCGAGCCCGGTATTCAGCTCGTCTTTGTTCGTATCGTAATATTCTTCGTCGAAAATCGGGGCTTCCGTCCAGTCGCCGTAGAACGCAAGCAGGGGCACGTTCAGAGAAACGCTCGTACCGCTTGCAGCTTCCAGCTTCACGAATCCTTCCACATACATGCCGTATTCGAACGATTCGTTCATATACTGCTTATCCGCTTCGGAAAGCGTGATTTTCAAAGTTACCGTAGCGCTGCTTCCCGCCTGCACCGTTACGGTGTTGCCGTTCTGCGAGCCGCTGCCCGTTACGGAAACCACCTGCGTCTGCGTGCCGGAAAGAAGATAGCCTTCCTGCGTAACGGTGGTATCGCCGTGCGAAGTGTAAGTTTTGCTTACGCCCTCGGTAATCATCACGGAATCGACGTTATAAGAAACCGTCTTGTCGCTGATGTTGTTTACGGCGAACGTCATTTCGTATACGCCCGTCTTGTTTTTGTCGTCGCCGAGTTCCAGTTTGGTTTTATCCATTTCGGTACCGTCGGCGTTATAGGTGGAAATATATGCCGCCGTAGTGGTGGCTTTCGTGATGTTTACAAGTCCCGCGCCCTGCTTTCTGACGGCATAGGGCAGCCCGTTCTTGTTCAGCACGATGTCCGCGGTGGACATCATCAGCTGGTTCACGCGCTTCGTAACTTCCGTTGCGGCAAGCGTATCGTTGCCGAACACGCCGGAATATCTCACGTACTGGCGGATAAGCGCCGTGGCGCCCGCCTGGTTGGGCGCAGCCATCGAAGTACCGGAAAGTCTTTCGTATCTCTGTCCGGGAACGGCGGAAAGAATTTCACCGCCGTGCGCCGTGATTTCGGGCTTGATTTTCAAATCGGAAGTAGGTCCCCACGAGGAGAAATCGGACATGAACGGACCCGCCGCCTGCGATTTGGCGATTTTCAGAATGCCCGTTTTGCTTGCGGCAAGCTTTTCGCCTTCGTCCTGCGAAAGCGAGCACACCGCGCCGATGTTCGCGCCTACCGACATGGAAATGTTACCGGAAACGTTGTTGTAAATAATGATACCCGCGGCGCCCTTTTCTTTCAGAGCCACGCGCACTTTTTCTTCGAACGTGGAGCTGCCGCGCTTTACCAGCACGATTTTGCCCTTATAGTATTCGTCCGGCTCCATATAATCGGAAGATCTGCCGATGCCGGGAATGGTTACGTATTCGAATTCGTGTTCCGTAACATCGTCGCCCACCGTTTTCAAAACGTCGCTCACGAAGCTCTTCTTCGTCTGCGCGTCGGAGGTGGAAGCCTCGGTGAAGTAGATGATTTCGCCGTCGTGAACCATGTAAGGGGTTTTCACGCCGTCTACCGAAGCCACGGAAAGCGCCGCTTCGTACGTGGAAGGCGAACCTACCGTACCGGAATCGGGGTTGGAAGTCAGCCCGTTGTTACCGTTCTTTTCCGAACCCATCGTAGCGTTATACGAGTTCGCGGCGGAAGCGATCAGCGAAATGCCCGCGGCGCGCACCTGATCGTACACGTCCGCCACTTCCTTTTCGTCCACTTCGCGCGTGAAGCCGCAGCCCGAACCGAGCGACATGTTGATTACGTCCACGCCCAGCGTTACGCAATCTTCCAGCGCCGCCAGCAGCCACGAAGTTTTCGCGCCCGACTGCGTATCGGAGAACACTTTCATGATGGCGAGCTGCGCGTTCGGCGCAACGCCCGTAATCGTTTCGTCTTTGCCCGCAATCACGCCCGCAACGTGCGTGCCGTGTTCCGAGCTGATGGGCGCCACGTCCGTATCTTTATCGGCGTAGTCGTACGCGTAAGGCACCTTTCTGCTCACGTATACGTCCTGCGCGGTAAGCCCTACGGAGTTTTTCGCCGCAGCCGTGCTGCCGATTTTTTCCGCCACCGTCGAAAGCGTGAACGCTTCGTCGGAAGTGGTGAAATTATCTACGGAAAACGCCGTATGCGTATAGTCGAGACCGGTATCGAGCACGGCAACCACAACGCCGTCGCCCTGATATTTCGAATTCGAGCTGTCGAAAATACCCGTATCGTACACGTCTACGTCGTTGGTAACCACCTGCGTTTCGGCGGGCGCATACACGTCGCCCACAATCAGCGTGGCGTCGGAAGAAAGAATCTTGTTCGCCTTTTCGAAATCTTTCGCTTTGATGGTGATTTCGAAGCCGCTTAAAACGGTATCGTACTTTTCGCCGAGCTCGTATTTCAAACCTGATTTATCCAGTTTTTCGATCAGCTTTTTGCGTTCGCGTTCGGAAGCGCGTGCCGTAGCGCGGGCTTCGCCCGTGGTTACGTATTCTTTCACCGTACGGGAGTTATCCGAATTTTCGTAAGCGTCCAGCACGGAATCCGCGTTCATCGAAACGATAACGGAAATTTCCTGCGAAGAAGAAACGGTAGAAGGAAGTTTATACGTTACGTTCGCGTCGAAGTAATCTTCCGTGTTCGTTTTCACCGTGCCGTCCACGCGGGAAATGGCGAGATCCGCGGAAGCGGAACCGTCGCCGAGTTCTTTTCCTAAGTTTTCGAAGAAGAATCCGCCTGCCGCGCCGAAGCCCATTGCTAAGGCAAGGATTCTTATGGAATATTTTTTTGCTTTCTTAGTCATCTTGTCATCCTTATACGTAGCCCGATCGCCCGCCCTGCCCGCAGAAACGCATTCGCGTAAAACCCGTTTCCGTCCGCCGCGGCGGCGAAGCGTATATACCGTGTGATTATAGTTTCATACAATACCGACAATATTATATACAAAAATCTGAAAAAAGTAAAGCGACATTAGCGGTAGTATGCCAAATTTTCTGTTTTTTACATAAATAAAGGAAAATTTTTCGGATTTTTCTCTGCCGTCCGCGCACGTTTTGTTGTTTTCTCGCAAATTTCGTTCGTTTTCGGCATTTTCCGGAAAATTCGTTCCGCGGCGGAGCGCTTTAACGCAGCTCCGCCGTGAAAATACAGATTTTTTTATTCGTTTTCTTCAACGATTTCGGTAATCTCGGCGGTATCGCCCGTTACCTTAACGCTGAATTTCTTGCCCGAAGAAGCGGTGACCGTGTAAACGCCCGTCGATTCGTCATACGTGCATTCCGTAATCACGTAACCCGTGCCGTTCAGCGCCAGCAGCTTCACGCCGTCGTCGCCTACGTCCACAAACGATCTGCCGTCGTTTTTGCCGCTTTCCGTGTAGTACGTGTTCATCGCTTTTTCGGTAACTTTCACGCTTTCGAAGAACGTCAGTCCGGTTTCTCCTACGCCCGCCGTTTTTTCCGTAAGCATGATTTCGAAATACGTCGTGGAAGTAATTCTCTTATTTTCGTTGTATTCTCTCACCACGTACGTCCAGGGAGCCGTCGCGCCCGTACGGAACAGCGTATCCGCCGTGTACTCCGTCTTGTCGTCGCCCTCGCCCTTTGTAAGCGTAAGAGATACGTACGAACCCTTGTTGTAACCTCCGTCGGAAGCAACCACGCGCTCCGCCGTTACGGTATAATCGCCGTCTTTCAGCGTTTCGAGACGCGTAATCATCATCGAATAGCCGCTGATGCCGTACTGGCTCATCTGCTGCATGTACAGGCGATAGTTCTTGCCGTCCTTCGCCACGAAATCCGCGGTGTACATGCTGTTGTTCAGCGTGTACGTATCGTCGATTTCAAACAGGTTGCCCTCGGAATCCGTATAGCCGCTCGCTTCCGTGAACGCGGATACGATATGGCGGTGTACTTCGTCGCCGTTCTCGTCGAATTTAATCTGAAGGCTCAGCGTTCCGGGGTCGGCAATCGGAGAAGTGCTCCCCATCATCGAAGCCAGCGCGCTGTAGAACGCGTAATTGAACGACGAATACGACTGAATCAGATTCAATCCGCTCACCGAGTAATGGTTCACGGAATCGGCGCCGTTGTATTCCACCGAAATATCGAAGCGGAAATAGTTGAACGTAAGGTACATCCGGTACGTCGTTTCTCCGTCATCGCCGACAACCGCCACACGCGATACCGTGCACGATCTGTTTACGGTGTGTTCTTTGCCGGGAATATATACGGGACCGTTTTCGTCCTCTACGGGGTTGCCCGCACCGTCCGTTTTCTGCACCTTTTCGTGATACGTAAACCAGATGGTACCGGAAACGGAGAATTCCGCCGTGCCCGTCGGAGCGAACTGCAATCCGGCAACGGGAACTTTGCCGCCTTCGTCGCCTACGTCGCTGAACGTGAGCGGATACTGATTCTTCGTTGCTTCCGCACGTTCGAACGAAAGGTTCCAGCCCTCGTTCTTGTAATACGTTTTGCCGTCCTCGTCGTACACCAGCTGTGCGGGCGTATCGCCGTTTTCGTCGAACGTAAACAGGTTTTCCGTCTTTTTGAAGCCGTATTCGTTTGCGTCGGAAGCGTTGGTTCTGCGATACAGGTCAACGCCCTCGTTCGTTCTCTGATAATAATATCTTGCGCCGTTGATTGCCGCCACGCCGTAAGACGTGAAAAGCATCGCGTCGAGGTCGGAAGTATAATAGCTGAATTCGTTCGCGTATTCGCACTTGTAAACCGTCTTAGCCGTTGCGTCATAGCCGTATACGGAAGCGGCGGAGCCGTTCGAATTCACATAGTAGAACAGACTGTCGCTGATCAGCGTGTACGAACCGGATTCTTTCGTGCCGTTCGCCGCGTACTTCACGGCGCCGCCCAGTTTATCGAGAACGATCAGCGAGAAATCGTCGGGATTCACGTACGTTATCGCAACCGTTTCCGACTGATAAATCACAAAGCAGGGAATCGTGGAATTGCCCGACGACAGTCCTCTGATGACGCCCGTGGTGGTTTTGGTTTCGCCGTTGTACGCCCAGGTGAACGTGTATTCGCCGTTATTGCTCGTATAATCTACGTTTTCCGCCACATAAATTTTGTTTTCGGAAGTGGAGTTTTCCGCATCGTATACGGAAAGTTTTCCGTAGCCGTCCATTTCCGCCGCCAGTCCGGTCAGCTGCTGATTATCGATGAAGAAGTACGTGCCGTATTCGTTGCCGCGGATTCTGAACGTGTTATCCTCCGCAAGGTCGAAATAATACGTGTCGCCGTCCGCCGAATAGAAATACAGCAGATTTTCTTCGCCGCGCACCAGGCTGTAAACGCCGCGTACGCTTGCGCCGTTCGGAGCCACATATTCGGCAAGCAGTCCGTATCCGTCCAGATTCAGAATGCCTTCCGTCGCCGAAGTATATTCTCCGTTCAGATTTTCGTTGTATCTGTAAATATTGATCGAGGAAGAACCTCTCACGCGCAGGAATCTGAAAGTGATTTCCTGATCATCGTCGGTTTTTCCCGTGAATACGCACACATACAGGGAAGAATTGTACGGATCGCCTTCTTCGGTCTGTACAAACGTACCCGTGTACGTCGTGGTAACTCTTTCTTCGCCGGAACCGGTAATCACCGTATACGTGGCGCCGCCGCCCGCCGAAGTGCCCGTGCCGTCGAACGTAAGATACTGCGTTCTGTCGGCAGAACCGTACTCGTTTACGAGATACGAAGAATAAGGAGACGTCCAGAGTACTTCGAACGTACCTTTCTCTTCGTCGATTTTCACATAAGCGGTGCTGCTGCCGTTCGTAATCGTGGTTACGTTCGTGCTCGTGCTCGTGGAATAGGTACCCGAAGTAACGATGCCGTCGTTATCCAGCACCATAATGCTGCCGATTTTCTTCAGCGTAACTTTTGCGTTGGAAGAGGTGTAAGCTTTCTGATAGTTTTCCACTTCCTCGCCGATCGTGGTGGTGTACCAGTAATACACGCGGTAAGAAGTGCTGGTGGTATCCAGACACAGCACAGCCGTTTTCAGGTTGGTTACGTCGTACAGTCCCATACCGCCCGTTACTTCGTAGCTCTGCGTAGCCGTATAGGTGTACAGTCCGTCCGTCAGCGTGTACGTACCTTCGGAAGCAATCACGTACGATCTCGCCATCGATACGTATTCGTAAATGGAAGCCGTACCCGCGGCTTTATCGTCCAGTACGAAAAGCGGACCCTGCTGCGGCTGAGAGCTGTCGGCGCTCAGGAAATAATATTCGGCGTACGTCGAAGGTTTTTCGGTAAAGCTGTACTTCGTAACCGTCGTCGTCTTGCCGTCGGAACCGATTTCTTCTTCCGTGTAGGAAGTAATCATAAATCTGTACGGCACGTTGTTTACGGTCATCCCCACCATCGTGCCCATCACGGCGGAAGAGGTTGCGTACAAACCGTCCGTAATTACGCCGTCCGCGTTTTTATACGAAAGGTTGTAAACGCCGTCCATCGTAATGGTCGCGCCGTTCTCTCCTTCGATCGTGCGGTCGTAATCGGCATTATAGAACATCCAGCCCGTTTTGCCGTTGTAATCGAACACGCGCAGCGTGTACTGCGGCGAGCGGTAAGAATTGTACAAGGTGATTTCGCCGTTTGCCATCGTGTAATAGAACTGCGAAACCTGCGGGTTTTCGGCGGTGCCCGCGTTCAGCGAAGCGATGCCGAAGCCGTCCAGCGAAAGCTGCATATATCCGTCGGCGTACATCGAGCTTAAAATCAGCGACGAACCGTTTACCACATGGCGGTACATCGAACCGATTTCTTCGTCGTTTCTCTGCACGAAAACTTTCGTTCCGCTGTTTAAATTGCCGCGGAAGAACGTAAGCGTTTTGCCTTCCAGTTCGCCGTCGGAGAACGTCGCCACGAAGTAGCCGTCCTCGTCCAGCAGATACGTACCCACGGAAGAATGATTGAGTTCGCCCTCCGTGCGGATATATTCCAGCGTGTTGTCGTTTTTGAACGTAATCGTTTTGGTCTCGTCCGTTTTGCCCGTCGCGTAATCGAACGCGGTAGCCATACCGGAACGGCTGTCGTCCAGATACGCAAACGCGTCTTCGCTCACCAGTTTTCCGTTCAGGTTCACGCTCGCGCCGTTGAATTCGAAGCTGGAATTAGAAGCTCTGTACGTGCCTTTGAAGAACTTGCCGCCGCGGCAAAGATAAATATCGGAAGCCGTCTTATCGAAAAGATACAGATAATCGCCGCCGCCGAACATATCGGTATAGCCCTTTTCCCATACGGCAAACAGATTCATGCTGCTTTCGGGCGCCACTTCGTCGGAAGATTCTTCCGTTTGTTCCTCGCCGTACAGCGAATGGTTCATCGTATCGGCAAGGTATTCCGCCTCGCCGTTTTCGCGCGTGCTCCAGCCCTTGAGAACATACCCTTCCGCCGTAAAATCGCAGGGCACTTTCATGCTCTTGCCGTACAGCAAATCCGCCGTTCTTCTCGCCGTGCCCGAACCGTCCGGATACGTTACTCTGTATGTAACCGTAAACGTTTCGCGGTCGAAATACAGGCGCATCACGTTCTCCGCCGCGTTTTCCGTCAGCGTGATTTTCGCAAGCGTGCCGTTCTCGCCGTCCTTCTTTACTTCTCTGAATCCGCGCAGACGTTCTTCCGCGCTCACCGTCGTACCGGGATAATCGGAATATTCAAGCGCCTGCTCGTCTTTATCGTAGCCGTCCTGCGTAAGATTCTGGCGGTAAATTTCCACCTTATAGCTCACCTTATACTTCGCGGTGAGGCTGAGATCTCCCTCCGGCATCGTCGCCGTTTTGGAAATTTCCTTGTCGTTTTCGTCGAACCATGCGCCGAATACGTACCCTTCCTTTACGGGCGTATACGCCGCAAGCAATCCGGAAAGATTCGCGCCCGCCTTCGCTTTGAAGGAAGTAACGGAAAGCGTTCCGCCGTTTAAATTCAGCGTTACGGTGTAAACCTTCGCCCATTTTGCGTAGAACGTAAGGTTTTCCTGCGCGTCGCTGATTTTTTCAACGGGATCGCCGGAAAAATCTTCCGTGGTATACCAGCCCTCGAATTCGTAGCCTTCGCGCGTAGGTACGGGCAGAGAATATTCCTCGCCCTTCTTCACTTCCGCAGCGGCGATTTCCGCGCCGCCGTTCACCGCGAAAGAAAACGTAATCTTATCTTTCGCGCAGGAAGCCGCGCCCAGACATCCCGCCGCAGCCAGTACGAATAAAAATGTGCGCAAAGATTTTTTCTTTGTTTTATTCTTCATGTTGCAATCTCCTTCTTTGCTCATCGTCAGAATCGTTTCGAATCGTTTCGTCCGGACGTTTCCGGACTTTTTATATCAACGGAAAAAATCGATTTTCTTACCCTCTATAATTTCCGTTTCGAATATTATAAAACTTTTTTCGCGAAAAATCAACAAATTTCACCGTGCTTTCGGCTTTGTGATAAAATTTTCACGCTTCAAACCGGTATTTCGCCTTTCCGCCTCCCTGCGGGTAAAACCCGCGCGGCGGAGAAAGCTCGTTTTATGCCGCTTCCGCAGACCGTTCCGTCCATACGGCGTAAAGCGTTGTGCCCGCGGGCAGCGCCGCCGCTTCCGCCGTGGTGTATTCGCCCGTCGTCGCGTTCTCGCTCGTCGCCCAGCCGCCGAACGTATAGCCGGCTCTGGCAGGGTCGGATACGCCGCCCACCGCCGTCGTATATTCCGTATTGCCCGTAACCATCGATACAACGTAAGATTTATCTTCCGAAAGCGTGCAAGAATACACTACGGGGCGATAGGAAGAATTCCAGAATTTAATCCACAGTCTGTCCGTCGCGCCCGCGTCGGTGTAAATCGTAAGGAAATCGCACCAGTAAAACGCGTGCAGCCCGATGTCTTTCACCGTGGAGCTTATCGTTGCCGAAGAAAGCGACGTGCAGTATCTGAACGCGCCGGTTCCCAGCGTTTCCAGCCCTTCGGGCAACGTGATGTCCGTCAGCGCCGCATCTTCCGCAAACGCGTAAAAACCGATTTCTTTCAGACCTTTGCCGAACGTTACTTCTTTCAGCGACGCATTGTTGTAAAACGCGAACGAGCCCACTTTTTCCAGTCCGTCGGGCAGATGCAGCGAAATCAGTCCGCTGTCGCTGAACGCGCTGCTTCCGATTTCTTTCAGCCCCTTGCCGAACGTTACCGTTTTCAGATTTTCGCATTTTCCGAACGCGCTCGAACCGATAACTTCCAGCGAATCGGGAAGCGCCGACCCCGGAAGCGACAAATCCAGCGCCGAACAACCGTAAAACGCATACGCGCCGATTTCTTTCACGGTATCGCCGAAATTCACTCTTTCAAGACTCGTGCAGCCGAAAAACGCATACGCGCCCACCGTTTCCAGCTTGTTCGATCTCGAAAAATCCACTCTCGCCAGCTGCGTTTCGTAAAACGCCGAACGCCCGATAGACGTAAGATTCACAGGCAAATCGATGGTTCTCAGCTGACAGCCGTAAAACGCGTAATCTTCGATGGTCGTAATCTTGCTGCCCAGCGAAATGCTGCGGAGCGTGCTCATATAAAACGCGCTTCTGCCGATATATTCCACGTCGGAAGTATCCGTAACGTCGGAAATCGTATCGCATTCTTTAAACGCGTAATCGGCAATGCCTTTCTTGCCCGCCATCGATACCGAATCCACGTCCGTGCCGTCGATGAAGCCAACCACCCAGTTTCCGGCGGTAACCACGGCTTTGCCGTCGTTTTTCGTCGCCGTCCAGAGGCTGCTCTCTTTAAAAGCGTCCTGTCCGATTCTCGTTACCGTCGCGGGAATGTTGGAACCGTTGTGCGCAGTGCCGTAAAACGCCAGCGCGCCGATCGTCTGCAATCCGATTTTTCCCGTCTGATTGTCTACGGGGAAGCTTGCCGTGGCAAGCAACGAAGATTTATAAAACGCGCCCGAATCCAGCAGCCTGAGCGCGCCCCCCGCCACCGAACGTACCGACAGCAGACTTGCGCAGCTCGAAAAAGCATACGCGCCCACCGTTTTTACGCTTTCGGGCAGCAGCACGTAATAGATGCCGTTGCAATTCTGAAACACCGACGCCGCGATGCCCCGCGTATCCGCGGGCAACGTTTCCGTCTTTTTGGCGCCGGTATTGCCGATCGCCACATTGAGATTGACTTTATTGTCTTTATCGGAAAGCTCCGTTTTTTTCGCCTCGGTAATTTCCGTCAGCCACTTATCCGCATAAATATAGCCGCTTTCTTCCTGCGCAAGCGCAATCGCCGTACCGGAAATCAGCGAAGCCCCCACGCGCGTAACGCTGTCCGGAATAACGATCGTTTCCAGCGCCGTATCGGAAACGAACACGTACGAACCAAGCGTTTCCACCGTATCGGGAATTTTCACTTCGCGCAACGCCGTGCATTCGCGGAAAGCGCTGTTGCCTATCGAAATCAGGCTGCCTTTGTCCTCTCCGTCGGCTCCGTAAAAATCAATCGTCGTCAGTGCCGTGCATTTGCCGAACGCCTGTATGCCGATGTACAGCAGATTTTTTCCCGTCGTCAGTTTCGTCGCCTCGGTATTACCGAAAAACGCGTATTGCGCCACCGTAACCACCGAATCGGGCAACGTGATTTCCTTCATCGCGCTGCAGTTCGAAAACGCCGAAGCGCCGATCGTCTGCACGTTTCTGCCGATTTCTATGTGTTCCAGCGAATAGCAATACCCGAACGTGCTTTCTTCTATCGTCGTGATGCCGTCGGGAATGTTCACCGTCGTCAGAGCGTTGCAGTTCTGAAACGCGCCGGCGCCGAGGGAAGTAAGCGCGTCGTTCAGCGTCGCCGTTTCCAGATTCGCGCAGTTGTAAAAGGCTTCTTTGCCCACCGAGCGCATATTTGCGCCCAGCACCACGCCCGTTACTCTCGAACTGCCGCGGAACGCGCCGTCCGCAATGCTCGTTACCGGCTTGCCGCGGTATTCGTCCTCAAACGTAACCGTGCCCGTCGTGGAAGTGCCTACCTGCGTGATTTCGTATTCCGAATTATTGTTGATCAGCGTGTATACGCAACCCGTGGTGTAATTCATGTGGAATTCCAGCCCCGCCGACCATGCGGACTGCACGGAATCCTGTTTGCCCGAATTTGCGCGTACGCGCAGCACGTAATCGCCCGTCTGTAAAAACGCCAGATCCAGCGTGGCTTTTCTGACGCTTTTTTCCTCTTTTTCCTCGCTTGAAACGTTCGTAACTTCCACGGTGTAAGTACGCGCCCCGGAAATTTCGCTCCACGTTAAATTATTATCTACGTCCACCGCCAGATTCGTCGGCGTTTCCAGCGACTCCTCTTTGGCGCATGCGGAAAAAAACGCGGCGATGACGAGCGTCAGCGTTAATAATAAACTCTTTAATCTCTTCATAGCGTTCTCCTCTTTCAAGCCCGCCGCCCGGACAAAATCAATCTGTCCGGGCAACAAAGCTTCGCCGCGGCTAAGCCGCTTTCCGATTTTCCTTCTGCTGTTTCTTTTCGCGGATGATTTCGTGCAGCCACTTGAACTTGAATTTTCTCACGGCGATATCCGTAAGAAGCAGCACGATGGAAAGAATCGCAAACAGGTACCGCGGGTCGAACGTTCTTTCGATGCCCGTAATAAACCCTTCGAAAACTTCCTTCGGGTCGGTAACGTCCTCTATTTTCTTTCCGTTTCCGTTTGCGGCAAGCCGCACCAGAAACGATTCCGCGTCGTCCGTTTCGGGGTAAAGGTTGTATTCTTCCGAAAACGCAAAAGTCTTGTAAAGTTCCACCGACTGATGCGCGATCTCCTCGCCGTCCGCGTTCCGCTTCGTCAGCAGAATCTTGTACACGCCCGCTTTTTTCACGATAAATTCGCAGCGGCTGTACTGGTTCGATTTGCCGAACGGCGTAATCACGTACACGTCCGCGCCGTCGGAAATTTCGTTCAGAGAAACGGAATAATCTTCCGCCCCGCCACTCAGGCACACCAGCTTCGCTTCCAGCGTTTCGCCGTTTTCCAGATTTGCGTATACCCGCAGCGTGTTCGTATAATTGCGTTCCGTCAGCTGATATTCGTACGCCGCGGGAGAGATGTCCTCAAGCGGCATCAGATTGTCGATGATGTTCAGAATCAGCTTCTGCCCGTTGGCGTCCGCCATAAACTCCGCCGACCACGACTGCGAGCCGTCCCATCTGGCAAGCCCCGTCAGATCGCACATAAAGCTGCCCACCGTTCCGGCGCCGAATTTCCACTGCGCGTACAGCGGCGTAACGTCGTATTCGCCCGTCAGCAGCGTTTCCGCGCCGTCTTTTTTCTTCACGCCGTAGAAGCCGCCCAGCTTCACCCGCATTCTGAACGCGTCGCGCTCGTCTTTTTCCTTTTCGTCGTCCGAGCCGCTACCCGAACCGCTGCTGCCCGTATCCTGATTGATGCCGTATTCCACGCCGTTGAAAATAGAGGACGTGGGCGATTTCACGATCGGCGCGAACGGCTCGTTCACCGTTTCTTCCACCTGCTTCGCGCGAAGATCGTTATACATTTCGTCGATCAGATCTTTGCCGCTCGCTTCGGTTACCCGTCCGCCCAGTTTCAGCGTCTGTCCCGGCTCAACCAGCTTCTGCATATTTTCTTTCACGTCGGCGGAAGGCGACCCCACCAGTACGATGGAAATGGAAATTCCTCTCTGCGCAAGGCTCTTCGCCTCGTCGTAAGGAGGGTCGTTTTCGCCGTTGCAGTACCCGTCCGACACTATGATGATGTGCCGCTTTTCCACCTGCTTGTTCGATTGCAGCATTTCGCCCGCACGTTGCAGCGCGCTGAAGAAATTCGTGGAACCGCCCGTCGTTTTCAGCGCGTCGTCCGCAAACGCACGCGTAATCGCGTTCGCGTTCGTTCTCGAAGTCAGCGGCAGAATCGTACCGTATTCGTTATCCAGCGACACGATGCCGATGTAATCCCGCTCGGTAAGCGCTTCGTAGCACGATCTTAAGCCCGCGCGCGCATACTCGAACAATTCGGACATACTTCCCGAACGGTCCACGCACACCACAAGTCCCACGGGCGGCGTATAATTGATCGCCTCCACGGGCAGCAGTTCCTGATACTGCGTTCCCTTCAGGTCGCTCCGGCTGTACGCGTGCGCGTTGCCTTCGCTGTCGTCGCCGCCGAGGGTCAGCAACCCTCCGCCGTAATCGTTCACATAGCTGTACAGCATCTCCGTAAAGCCGTCAAACCGCGCCAGGTCTCCGTTGGATACGTTGTTCATAATCACCTGGTCGTACCGTCTTAAATCGGTTACCGTTTTCAGCTCCGCGTCGTTTGCCGTTTTCAGTTCGGTGCCGGAAAGATTCAGCCGGTCCACCGCGTATTCGTTGTCGTTCAGCAGTTTTACCAGCGCTTCCGAGTCCGCGCTCTTCTGCTCGATAATCAGCACTTTGTTGAACGACTGCAGGTTGATATACGTCGTATATTCGTTGTTTTCCGCAAGAGCGTCTCCCGCGGCAACGATTTCCGCCGTAATCTCGTGCACGCCGGCGGAAGCGAATTTCAGGGTAAACGTTATCTCGTTCGCGCCCAGCGCAAGGTCGGTAACTTTCGCGCCCTCTTCTTTGCCGTCCGCGTCGGTTACTTTCACGGCTTCGCCGTTGTCTTTCAGCACCACGCGCACGTCTTTATTTACTTGTCTGCTGCGGAGCAGCACTTTCACGGTGCAGTCCTCGTTCGGTTTCACGTGCGTTTCGGGAAGCTGAATCCCCGTTATCTGCACGTCGTTTTCGATGAACGCTTCGGAAATCAGCGCCGTATCCACCACCGTTCCCTGCGCCGTAAGCGCGCGGATGGCGGAAAACGCGTTTCCGTCCGTTTCCAGTCCGTCGGAAATCAGCACCACTTTCGAACTTTCGGGATGTCCGAACAAATCTTTTGCGTATTTCAGCGCGCCTTCGATGTTCGTCGCGCTCGTATCGGGCAGCTCCGCCGCCTTGTACATATCGTAAATATCGTCTACTTTATACGTGAGCGGCACGGCGTAATTCTGCGTAAAGCCGAACGTTACCACGCCCATCTTGTAGCCGTCGTATCTGCCGTCGGCAAGCACCGTCCGCACAAATTCGTCGCGGCGTGCCTGCGCCCGTTCCTCGGTATCGGAAACGTCCACCAGCAGCAGAATTTCGTTTTCTTTGTTCGTTTTCACGTAGCGGAATTGAATACCGCACAGCACGCAGATGCAAAGCACCATCATGCAAAGATGCGTTACGATGGATACGATGCGGTTCCGCGTTCTTCTGTAACGCTTCGAAAGCCGGAAATACGGAATCAACGCCAGCGCAAACGCGGGTATCAGCAGCAGAAGCAGCCAAGGATATGAAAAATGTATGGAAAAACGATTCATATTTTCACCTCCTCACACTCCGTCTTTCAGGTGCAGGCACCATTCAAGGAAGAGGAACGCCACCAGCGCCGCCGCAATATACGTAAGCACGTCTTTATAATAGTCCGCCTCGTTCTTTTCGCGGTCCGGACTGTACAGATTGCTTCTGATTTCCGTAATGTTGCTTTCCGCTTCCGGCATTTTCACGTACACGGATTCTTCCGTTTCCGTGCCGTAATACGTCGTCTGTTTCAGCGTATACGTTCCGGGCACCGAAAGCGTAATCGTCGCCGGGAATTCCGTAATCACCAGAGGTTCTTCCATATTCCCGCCGGTAATCGTAAGCGACGTGCCGCGCGCGTTCAGTTCCGCTTTTTCGCCCACCGCGAAAACGTATTTTTCCACCGTCGCGGGGAAGAAGTATTCGAACGAATTCTTCATCAGAAGATAAAATTCCGGCAGAATACCGAGGTTCGAATAAGCAAACGAAAAGTTCATCACCAGCGTCTGCGCGCCGCCCGGCATATCGTTCCGTACCATCAGCATCGGCATCTGATTCAAAGACATCAACACCTGATAACTTGCGTCGTAATTCGAAATCACCTGACAACGGCTGACGCGGATATAGTTCGGGTCCACGTTCTTCATCACGGCGTGTTCCGTATCGCCGAAGAGCGACGGATACTTCCCGTTCGTGGGCGAAAGCGCCACTTCGGAACTTCTCGTAAAGCCGCAGTTTTCGGGCGACGTTGCGGGATCCAGCAAAAACACCACGCCGTCCGTGGGCATTTTTTCGGGCATCGTCCGTTCGAAAATGTAGAGGTCGAACCCTTGCGTCGCCCCCGTTTCGCCTTTTTTCACTTCCGTCGGCTGAATATCCCAGGAATCCGCGAAATCGCTTCTCAGGTTAGAAATCACGCCGTTTACGAACGGATTCGGTTCCGCACTGACGTACTGTACTTTCAGCGTCTGTTTCTGTCCGCCGAACACGTCGAAGTTATCGTCCAGCGCATAGCAATCTTCCATATCTCCCGAAAACGAGAGGTGCACGGAAGAAAACGAATTGATTTTCGTCTGATCCGAACCGCCCAGATTGCCGAGGTCGAACACCTGTTGGTTTTTCACGTTCGTATCGGCGGCTTCGCCGTCTTTTCTGTATCTGAAAATCAGCGTCGTCGTTTCGTTGTCGTTGCAATCCGCGGCAACCGTGAAATTCAGGCTCTTGCCCGCTTCGCCGTTCACCCCGTACACTCTCATGTTCAGGGAAAGGCGGGCGTCCTTGCCGTAACACGCCACCTGCACGGTAAACGAGTAGTACCCGTCGTCCCATACGGCGCGCGCGTCTAAAATCGCGGCGTTCCATTCGCCTTCTTCCGCCACGTTCACCACTTCAATGCCGTCGGGCGTGGTGTAATAGCTCGCGTCCGTGTATACGTAAATCATAGCGTCGGGATTGCCGTACAAAATATCTTCGCACTCTTTCAAAGCGCCGTTGATATCCGCCGAAACATACCCGAAATCCTGCATGTCCAGCCCTTTCAGCGCTTCCGAAACCGTCGCCGCGGCGCCGTCGCCGGAAATTTGCTTGAACAAAAAGTCCGTTTCGTCGCCGGCAAGCACCACGGAAAGCGTTCCGCCGCCGCGCAGCACCTGCTTCGCCTGTTCGTCCGCCTGCGTTACGGCGCGTTCGAAACGCGTTGTCGCCGTTTCGGCGCTTTCCGTACGCATGCTTGCGGAAGTATCGATAATCAGAATCGCCTCGGAAATTTCGGAAGGCGTTTTAAGCACGATTGCCGGCTTCATCAGCACCATCGCAAGACACGTAAGCGCCAGCATCTGGCAAAGAAACAGCAACAGGTTGCGTATCTTGCTCACCGGCACTTTCTTTTTCTTCTTTTTCAGGCTCAGTTTCCATACGTACGTACTGGAAACCGTTTTCTGCTGATAATTGGGGCGGATCAGGTAAATTACGATGAGCGCCACAACACCGAGCAGACCTATCAGTCCTATTTTATTGATAAGCGTCATTCCATAATCCCTACCTTTAACAATTCGCCGAACAGCATTTTTTCAATCGGCGTATCCGTATTCACCGAAACGAAATCCGCGCCGCGTTTCGCGCAGAAAGATTTCAGCTCCGCGCGGAACTCTTCCAGCGCCTCTTCGTACGCTTTCAGCATGCCGCGCGTAATTTTTACTTTCATGTTCTTTTCGTCGGAAGCGTCCACCGCTTCGGAATCGAGCAGATTCACGCGCCCGTCGTACGCGGGATTGATTTCTTCCGGCGTAAGCACCTGCACCAGCAGCACCTGCCGCTTTTTGTACGCGAGATAATCCACCGCTTTTTTCCAGTTGCTTTCCGTAAAAAAATCGGAAATAATCACGGTCAGCCCGTTGTTCGTTCCCGTATCGCGGCAATTCGTAACGCATTTTTCAATGTCCGTTTCGCCGTCGAAATCGATGTCCTCCAAAGTTTTCACCGCACGGAAAAACGCGTTTTTCCCCACGATGGTGCCGTTTTCGTTTTCCGCGTTGTCGCCCTTCATCAGATAGAACGACGCTTTGTCCATGTTCTGAACCGCAAGAAAACCGAGCGCCGCCGCCGTAGCCACCACGTACGCCGCTTTTTTAGGGTTGTCCTTCCCCATCGACGCGGAGCAGTCGATAAAAATCTGCACCTGCATCTGCCGTTCGTCCGTAAACAGTTTCAGAAAGTATTTTTCGAATCTGCTGTACAGATTCCAGTCGATACGGCGGATATCGTCGCCGGGCTGATACTCTCTGAAATCGGAAAATTCCACCGTCTGCCCGTAAGTGCTCACCAGGTGTTTTCCTCCGAAATATCCGGAAAGGTTTGTTTGTAAATTCAACGCCAGCGTTTCCAGTCTGCTGAAAAAGCCGTCGTTCAGGTAAGAAAGCTTCATATCCTTCTCTCCGGTGTTCTCCCGCAAGGCGCGAAAGGCGCCCTGCGCTCTTTATCGTTTCCGCCTGCCCGGCGGCTTGTGTTACTTGCTTCTGTACTTTTTCCGGATTTCTTCCAGAATCTGCGAAATCGCCTGATCCGCGCTGACGCGCTCGGCAATCGCTTCGAAGTTCATCTTGATTCTGTGGCGAAGTACGGGGTAGGCAAGTTCCTCCACGTCGGAATACGCCACGTTGAATCTTCCCTTCATCAGCGCTTTCACTTTCGCCGCGGAAATCAACGCCTGTCCGGCACGGGGCGAAGCGCCCACGCGGATGTATTTCTTCGCCGCTTCCGCCGCGCATTCGCCGTCCGGGTGCGTCGCCGCGGTTAAAATCATCGCATAGCGCAGCACTTCTTCCGCCACGGGAATCTGATTCGCCGTTTCGCGCATTTTCAGAAGCTGCTCGCCGTTGCAGGCGCTTTCCGCAACTTCCGCCATCGTTTTCTGCGTCATGTTTACAATCGCCATCAGCTCGTCCAGCGAAGGATCGGGAACGATCAGCTTAAACATAAAGCGGTCCATCTGCGCTTCGGGCAGAGGATACGTACCGTCCTGTTCTATCGGGTTCTGCGTGGCAAGCACGAAGAACGGCTCGTTGAGTTTGCGCGATACGCCCATTACCGTAACGGTGTGCTCCTGCATCGCTTCGAGAAGCGCGGACTGCGTTTTCGGCGTGGCACGGTTGATTTCGTCGGCAAGAATAATGTTGCTGAAAATCGGTCCCGGCTGGAATTCGAACACGGAATTCCCCTGCGCGTCTTTTGTGATGATGTTGGTACCCGTAACGTCGGCGGGCATCAGGTCGGGCGTAAACTGTATACGCGAGAACGGCAGCGAGAACACTCTTCCCAGCGAACGCACCAGACGCGTTTTACCTACGCCGGGCACGCCTTCCAGAAGAACGTTGCCGCCCGCAATCATCGCGATGATCGTTCCTTCCACCACTTCTTTCTGACCGATAACGTCGCGCGCTACCTGAGCGAAAATATTTTTGCATTGTTCGCTGAACTGCTCGATGTCTTTCTCTGTAACCATTTTACTTTCCTCTTTCCTTTGCTGTTAGTATTTTAGTAATTTATATCTTTTAACGCGAAAAATCACGTGAATGAAATCACGCAATTTTCCCTCCGTTTTATCCCGATTTTAATGCGGGAGAGTTTTCCTCTCCCGCGTCGTTGTTTCTTTATTTGCGAATCGAATCCAGATAGTCCGCAATCGCTTTCTTTTCCGCTTCCGAAAGCGAATTGTTGTCCTTCATGCGTTCAAGCATCTCGCTGTAAGCCTCGTTGAATACATCTCCGTAATAGGTTTCGCCGTTGATTATTTGGTTCGCGGGCGCCGCTTTCGAACCTTCGCCGTTGGAATTGGTGTTATTATTATTTCCATCGCCCGAACCGTCTCCGAAAGAACTGCTACTGCTGCCGTTGCCGGAATCTGCGTCGCCGGGTTCTTCACCCGGATCCTGACCGTCGCCTTTCCCGCTGCCCGGATCCGCAACTTGGTCGAACATCGCCGTAACGGTCTTCGTCGCCGTCGCTTCCATATCTTCGCGGTACGGGGAAGTTACTCCGTCCGACCACCCCACGAAAACGTATCCTTTCTGAGGCAGCGCCATCAGCTTCACTCCAAATTCTTCGCCTTCCGTTACTTCAAACGTATACGCCGTATCTTCAAAATTCACGCCGTCCAGCACTATCGTCGCATTCACCTTGCCGGGCGCCTTATACGAAATTCCGATTCTGCTCTGGAACGTATCGGGAATCCATGCAATGCCGGTTGTTTCGAAATATTTGCCGTTGGCAAGATCTATTTTTGTCTGTTCGTTTTTCGCATCCACCGCGGCAAGCAGCGCGGCGTTCTCTTTTTTCGTGAAGTCAATCACCCAGCCTTTGCCTTCCACGGTATAGGTAATATCGTACGTCTGCTTTTCTTTCAGCGAATCCACGAAGTGCTTTCCGCCGTCAGGCGCCACCGCCGCCGCCACCGTCATGCCGGTGCCCAGCGTAGCGCTGATCGCCACCGCCGCAATCAACGGTACCGATACCGCGATTTTCAGCATTTCGGAACTCACCGATTTCATCGCGTTCATCGCGTCCTCGCGTTGCTTCATCGCGATAAACGATTCGTCGTTTTCAAGTTCTGCCATCGTCAGGATTCTTTCTTCCAGCCCCAGCGTATCTATCCGCTGCGCAATCTTCTTTGTGGTAGGGCGGAACTTAAACTTATAGAACAGCGGCGTCGCAATCGCCGTTGCGGCGATAAACAGTCCGAGTCCGATATAAATGCCCGCCTTGAACCCCGCCAGCCAGCTGGCGGCAATGCACACGAACATCAGCGAAAAACCAATCGTCAAACCGCACAGCAATGCTTTCAGAATGCTTTCGCGCCCGATCCTCTTGTAATACTTTTTAAATACTTCGCTTGTCATCTCTCCGAACCTCCTTGTTCCGTTTTAGATTTTTTCCGCCGCGTTTTTCCCGCGCTTCCGGAATCTTTTTTCTTATATACCGCCCGAATTTCGTTCTTAAACGATATATGTTAAGATTATATCACATTTTCCCCGATTTGTAAAGCATTCCCGACCGAAAACGCGAATAAATAACTGATTTCTGATAGATTTTTCGAATCGATTCTATCTTAAAATCAAATTACCACGCAAAACGGACAAAAAACAAATATACATGCAGGACAATTATTTTTACTATTATATGCAGGAACCGCGCGGAAATGTTTCCATATTTATGCAGTTTATGCAAAGTTTATGCAATCCGAAAAAACGAAAAGCCGGCGACAGCTTATCGCTGCCGCCGACCGGTTTAAACCCCTCGAATCCGTTTATCGATTCATAGTTTCGTTTGTCTTGCGGATTACTTTCCGTTTTCGCCCGCGGTAGTCGTTTCCGGACTGTAATTCCACACAATCTTCGCAAAACACTGGCTGATCGTCTGTTTCTCCCCGGAATAGGTAGAAACGTCAATCATCCATCCGAAGCCGCTTTCCTTATCCGCGTTCCAGAGATTATAAACCTCGGAAGCCGATCTTTCAACGTAAATCGTCTGTTCTGCCGTCCAGCCGCTGAACGCAACCTGTACCGTCGTAACACTGGAAGGAATTATTATCGATTTCAGCGAGGTGCAGTTATCAAACGCACCGGAAGCAATCTTCGTAACCGTATCGGGAACATTGATGGATTGCAGTTTCGTGCAATCGGTAAACCCGTCCAGAGTTTCGATGCCGTCGGGAATCTGCACCGAAGTCAGTTCCGTGCAACCTTTGAACACACGTCCGCCGAGAGAGGTTAACGTACTCGGCAGCGTTACGTTTGTAAGCTTCGTACAACCGTTAAACGCGTCGTACAAAATCTCCGTAACGCCTTCGGGAATCACGATTTCCGTAATACCGGAATCGCGGAAAAGGCTGTTAGGAATCGAAGTTATGTTCGCAGGTAACGTAACGGAAGTCAAAGCCGCGCAATTCTGGAACATCGATGCAGCGAGAGTTTCTGCACCGGAAGGAAGAGTAACGGTCGTCAGAGCCGAGCAGCCGTAGAACATATTCTGTCCGAACTGCGCCGTATCTTTCAGGAATCGAACGTCCGTCAGATTCACACAGTTGGCAAATACGCCGTCGGCACCGGTACTCGAACCGCCCAGATACGTTTCCGCCCCTTCAATCACAACGCTCTGCAATGCAGAACCGGAAAATGCACCGGCTGCAACGGAGCGGGTACTGATTGCTCCGGAAGAAGTGTACGTAACGCCGTTCAGCGTTTCGGGAAGAATAACTTTTTCCAGCTGAGTTCCCTTAAACGCCTGTTTGCCGATCGTTTTCAGCGTTGCGGGGAATACGGAAGTTTTCAGCGTTTCCGCTTCGTCACTTTCATATCCGTTATAAGTAATCTTCTTCAAACCGGAACCGTCAAACGCATAATCGCCGATGCTTTCCGTATTGGAAGAAATTACAATTTCCTCAAGATATGTCGCATTCTGGAAGTACTTGGAAGCAATCGTCGTTATCGATTCGGGAAGAACCAGCTTCTTCAGGTTTACGCAGCCGTCCAAAGCTCCCGCGCCGATTTTATCGTCCTCTCCCAGCGCAATCGTATTGTCTTCAATTACAAGACCGGCAGGGATGCAGATAATCGTCCCGTCCGCCTTGTAAAGCAACCCGTTTTTCGCTTCGAAATTCGTATTTACGTCCGTATTGAACGTTGTCAGTTTAGCGCAGCTTCCGAATGCCGAAGTATTGATAGTGGTAACGTTCTTCGAAAGCGTAACCGAAGTTAACGAAGAACAGCCTCTGAATGCCGAAACGCCGATGGTAATCTTGCCCGTAGCGCTTGCCAACGTAGCCGTTTCCAGCTTCGTAAGCCCGGTGCATCCTTCAAATGAACTCTCCCCGAATGAAGTAACTTTCGTTAAAGAAGTAAACGGGAAAGCGGAAATCTTAGCGCCTTCGGGTGCGTCTTCGGGAACTTCGCTCACAAGCGACGTGCAATTTCTGAAGGCATATTTGCTTATGGATGTAAGTTTACCCGTATTCAGCTTTACGTCCGCCAATTTTTCGCACCCGTCGAACATACCGGTTGCAACGCTCGTCGGCGTCGCCTTGGATAAATCGATACTTTCAAGGCTACGGCAACCGGCAAACGAATAGTTACCGAATGTCGTAAGCGTACCGCTAATCTCAATGCCGCTCAGGTCAGAGCACCCGTAGAACACGGCTTCGGGCAATGCCGTAACGCTCTTGGGCAACACAACGTTTTTCAGTTTGCCGCAATTTTTAAACATCAGCTTGCCCAGCGTTATTTTTGCCGCTTGACTGCTTGACGTTCCGTACGCACCGGAAGTTACTTCCGAAAACGTTACCGTTTCAAGCTGAGCGCAGTTTTCAAATACGCCTTCGCTATCCGAGTTTGTCAGCAGCGTCGTGGAATTTTCCGCACCGTCGCCGAAGCCCATAGGATATTTCGACTTCGTGGTGCCGGTATTGCTGTACCACACGCCGGAAAGGTCGGCTTTTTTCAGTCCCGTTCCCGCAAACGCGCCTTTGCCGAATACCTGCACTTTCGAAAGATCCAGTTCGCCGGTAATCTTGCCTTCTGCGTTTTTCGTTCCCGCAACCTCGGTAAGCGGACAATTTCTGAATGCCAGCCCGCCGATTCTCACAACGTTGTTCAGGTCAAGATAAGTCAGCTGCGTGCAGCCGTCAAACGTACCGGACATTTTCGCGGAAGTCGTCTTGTACTCATCTTCCTTTCCGTCGGTAGTATTCCACAGTGCCGAAGGTTCTCCCGTATATCCGGAATCCCCCGTAAGAGTTTCGCCGAGACTGGTAAGACTATCCGGCATACGTACTCTCGAAAGCGCCGTATTTCTGAAAGAATATTTTCCGAGATATACAAGCTGATCGGGGAATCTGCTTAAATACACGGGCGTTTCTTCGGTGCCGTCCACTTTCGTTTTATTCACATAAGCAAGGTTGGTGCACCCGTCGAATAAATAATCTCCGAGTACGTTGCTTGCGTCTGCCGAAGACAGAATCACTTCTTTAATCGAAGTACAATTCTGGAAAGTATACGAACCGACTTTAAACTGCTTCTTTCCCGAAGTCACGTAAATATACCCGAACCCGACAATCTGCGAAAGATCTGCTTTCGGCTCGCCTTCCGTCTGATTCGTCGAATTTGCGCCGACCACGCTTTCCAGACTCGTGCAGTTGATAAACAGTTTCGAAGGAAGCGTTTTGATATTCGCTCCCAGCGTTACCTTTTTCAACGAAGAGCAGTTAGCAAACGCACCTTCGCCAACCTGCTTGTCGTTCGCGTTCAGTGTGATTTCCGTCAGCGATTTGCAGTTCAGGAACGAATAGTTCTGAATCCACTGTACCGATTCCGGAATATTGATTTCTTTCAGGTTTTCGCAATGTGCAAATACGAAACCTCCGTCGTTACCCGTTGTTTCCACACCGTAATAAGTATAGAAATAATATCCGATATGCGTCAGTTTTTCGGGCAAAGTTACTTTTTCCAGCGATTTGCAGTTATAGAAAGTATATCCGTTCAGTTTCGTAACTTTCGAAGGGATCGCGATAGATTTTAACGAAACGCAGTTTCTGAAAGCCCATTCGCCGATGGTATCAAGCGCGCTGTTTTCCGCAAATTCCACGGTTTCCAAGCCTATGCAATCATAGAAAACTCTGTCTTCTATCGCCGTAACGCTTGCGGGAATAATCACCTTTTTCAAAGTGGCTTTTCCTGCAAACACGCCGGATTTCAGCGTGGTAACGCCGTCCGCGATTGCAAACGTTTCGGGAACGTCGCCTAAAATATAGGTGATTTCCGTTCCGTCCGTACTGTATATCACAGAACCGTCCGCTTTAAAGTACCCAAGCTGATTTCCGCTGTCGTCCGTCGGCAGTTTTACTTCGCTGATCGAACCGCAATAGTCGAATACGTTGGTTATATCTGCCACCGTAGACGAAAGTTCTATCGTTTTCAGCTGTTTGCATCCCTTAAACAGTTCTGCTCCCAGCGCCCCGGTGTTCAGCACTTCAATCGTTTCGGGGAACTTGAACGAGGTAAGTCCCGTGTTTTCAAACGCCTGCGTAGCGATAGACTGCAACGAACTCTTGCCTTTCACCGCGCCCGTCTCTTCGTCGGTTTCCGCATACGTTTCAAACGTTACGGATTCCAACGCGGAGCAACCGTAGAAAGCGCCGCCGCGGGTTCCTTTCGACTCTATAGCTTCTATCGTTGCGGGCAGCGTTATGCTTTCCAGTTGCTGGCAGGAAGCAAACGCATTCCCTTCGATTTTTTTCAGCTTGCAGTTTTTGCCGAAATCAACCTCTTTAAGCTGCTTACAGTAAGCAAACGCACTGTTTTTAATTGTTTCCAGCGCGCTGTTATCGCCAAACGAAACGTAAGTAAGCGCCTGCGTGTCATAGCTATCGGAATAAGCAAACGCCCGTTCGTGCACGGTGGTAAGTTTGCTGTTATCAGCAAAAATCACTTCCTTCACGTTAGATTTTGCAAACACCTGCCCGTTTCTCGAATAGGACGAAGCAGAAGAAATCGTATCTTCGCCGAAATCGGTAACGTTTGCACCGATTTTAATCGTGGTATTTTCGGGGAACTTCGTTTCATAGAACGCCTGAGCGCGCACCGCCGTCAGTTTTTCGGGCAGAGTCAGCGTAAGTTTTCCGGTCTCGTCCGCCTGAACGTCCTCTCCGTTTTTAATCATACTCAACGCCGTACCCGTAAACGCGCCGTCGCCGATCACCGAAACGTCGGAATCCGCACCGAAATCTATCGTCGCTAAATTTGTGCAATACGCAAACGCATAAATACCGATAGAAGCAAGTCTCTTCGGGAACGTAATCGAAGTCAGCGAAATGCAGCTCTCGTTTGATTGAGAAGAACTGGACCCGGTAGTTTTTGTATAGTATGAGAATGCGCCCGTAAAAGTACCGGTACTGGAGCTGCCGCCGCTCGTAGAAGTAGACGATCCGTCTTCCAGTACCAACGGATTTTCATCATTGCCCTCGGCAAAGTCTACGGTAGCCAGCGAAACGCACCCCTGGAAGGCGCCCGCGGCAATCGAAGATACCGTGTTGGGGATAACAATCGTTTCAAGACCGCTGCACCCCTTGAACAATCCGGTTTTAATCGTTTTCAATCCTACGGGGAGTTCAAACGTCGTCAGCGCTTTCGCGTTATACAACGCATTTTCGCCGATATCGAACGATTCTCCCGCCAATTCGCCGTTAAAGCTCACCGAAGTAACCCCGGTATTGTAAGCAAACGCTTCTTTATAAATTTCAATCAGCGTGTTCGGCAGTTTCACATCGCCCGTTTTGGCAAACGGACAGAAATACAATCTCACCGGCACTTCTTTCGCCGTCGATTCGTCGCCTTCTTTCTCGTACTTCCCGAAGAGCATGCCGTTTTCCGAATAATAGTGCGTATTGTTTTCGTTTACGTCCACTCTTTCCAGCTTCGGAGAAACACCCGTCGATTTGAAAAGGTCCATCGAAACAAACGTATATTTCTTCGTTTCCGAACCTTCTTCCTTAACTTCCGCCCATGTGCCGAGGCGTTCTACGGAAGCGGGCAGACTAACGCTGACAAGTTCCGCGCAGTTTGCAAACGCACCGTCGCCCACGGACACAACGCCCTCGCGAAGCGTAAGCGCGGTAAGCGCGCTGCAGCCCGAAAAAGCTTTCGCGCCGATGGTAAGCTCGCCCGTGCCTTCCTCAAACGTGAACGAAGTCATATATTTGCAATTCTGGAACGCCCCTTCGCCAAGAGACGTAACGCGGGCGGGGAGCTCGAACGCCGTAAACCCGTAGCACCCGGAAAACACGTTGTCGCCAAGAGTCAGCGCCTGTTCCTCGGCGGTTTCTCCTTCCGCGGAAGCGACAGGCTTCTTCCACACCACTTCGGTAAGCGCCGTGCAGTCTTTGAACGCCGCGTTTCCGATTTCCGTTACGTTCGCGCCGATCGTAACTTTCGTAAGCTTCTTTCTGCCTACAAACACGTTCGCGCCGATCGTCGTAATCGATCCGGGAAGTTCGTACTCACCCTCTTTCAACATCGGGTAGTACAAAATCTTCGTAGGAATATTTACCTGTTCTTCGCTCAGATGTTTATCGTAAATAACGCCGTCGCTGCCTTCGTAGTAATAGTCGTTCTCTTTATCTACGGTTACGGTAGCAAGTACGGCGTTGGTGCCGCCGAACACCGCGGAAATATCCACGTTCGCAAGCCCCTTGCCGATATGCAGCGTTTTTACGCTGCTTCCGCCGTAAGAGGAAACAAACGCCCCGTCTTTGAACGTAACGCTGCCGCTGCTGTTTACGGTTACTTCCGTAATGTTTCTCGTATCGCCGAAAGCCGACGTACCGATATAACGTACATTTTCCGTAAGCGTAAGCGCTTCAATCTTCCAGCAGCCGTAAAACGCCCGATCTTCGATTCTGAGGTCGGCGTCATCCTCACCGCCTTCAAACGTCAGCGTCGTAATTGCACTGCAACCTTCAAATGCCGATTCGCCGATATACTGAAGTCTCGCCGGCACCGCAAACGCCGTAATTTTTGTGTTCTTATAAAACGCCTTGTCGCCGATTCTCGTTACCGAATCGGGCAGTACAACCGCGGTATCCGTTTTGCCTGCGGGATAATACAACAACGTTTTTCCGTCGGCGCTCAGCAGCATGCCGTTCTGCGCGGAATATACCTGCGCCTGCCCCGTCGCCGCATTGCCTCTCACTTCGATATTCGCCAGATGGCTGCATCCTTTGAATACGGACTGCGTATAAGAACCGTCGGCAGCTTGAGCGTCGTACAACTTCATCGTCATAAGACGTGCGGGCAGAATCAGGGTTTCAAGATTGTAGCAGCTTTCAAACGCTTTTTCGTCGATCGTCAGCGCTTTTTCTTCCGTCCCTTCCGGTGCGGCAAGGAATTCCACTTCCGTCAGGGAACTTATGGAAGCAAAACCGTTTGCCATCACGTTCGTAACGCTTGCAGGCACAACAATTTTCGTCAGCTTTCTGCGTGAGAATACTTCCGCGGGAATCGTCTCCACATCGTCGGGAATGGTATAAACGCCGCTGTTCCCGGTTTTCGCGTTGGGGAAATAGAACAGCGTCTTTCCGGTAACGCCGTCGTTTTTGATTACCACGCCGTCCTTTTGCGTCTTTCCGTCTGCCGCGGTAATTTCCGGAGAATAGTACACCGGGTCCGCAGTGCCCTCTACTTCGTAAATCGTTACGGATTCGAGCGCGGAACAATCGGAGAACGCCTCCGGCACAATCTTGGTGATGCTGTTCGGAATGTTGATGGCAACGATATTTTTGCATCCGGTAAACGCTTCCGCTTTGATTTCCAGCACCTGTTTGCCTTTATACGTCGCGGGAACGGTAATCGTAGTGAGATATTTCGCGCCCGCCGCGGGCTTTTTCACGTTATAGCCGCCGAAACCGGCTTCGTATTCGAATATTTCCGCCCAGCGCGCGGTAAGCGTAGCGCCGCCGAGATACTGCCAGCCGTTTTCGGTGATGCTTGCGCCGTTCTGGTCCGCTACCTGCGTGTTGCCGTTAAACCAGCCCACAAACGCACGGTTCGTGTCGTTCGATTCGGGCACGGGTAAAGTGAACGGCTGTCTGTATTTCACAGTCGCTCCTTCCGATAAGTCGGAGGCGTTATACGTGCTGCCGTCCAGAGTCAGATGATACGATTTCGGCTCCCACTTCGCATACAACGTCAGATTTCCGTCGTTTTCGAATACGGGCAACGCGCCGTAAGTCAGTTCGTACTTCGTTCCGGTCCCGTTTTCGCCGTCGTACCAGCCGGCAAAATCATAGCCGTTGAAATCGGGTTCGGGCAGCGTAATTTCATCGCCCGTCGCAAAATATCTGTCCGCAATCGTCTGCTCGCTTTCGCCTACGTTGTAGCTCACGGTATACGCTTCCACCGTCGTTTCCGCCCATGCCGAAGCCACGCCCGCCGCATTGTACGAACGCACGCGCAAAATATTGTTTCCGCTCGTCGTCAGCGTAACTTTCGCGAAAGCGCCGCTCACTTCGAAAATTTCGCCGTCGTTCACCTGTACTTCGTATTTCTTCGCGCCTACAACGCTGTTCCAGGTCAACGTCCCGTTCGAATATTCGGGGTTCAGCTCCACCGCGGTCGTCAGCGTGAGAATCTCGCTGAACAGGGAATTGCCCGCCGCAGTCTCGTCTTTCGCGCAGACGGAAATCGCGTACGTCCTGTTCGCGGCAAAATCGCTCGCGGTAAACGTATACGTGTTCGTATCCGTGTCAATCGTTCTTTCGCCGATTTTAACGATATATCCTTTCGCGCCCTCCACGGCGTTCCAGGTCAGCGTGTAATCGTTCAGTACCGGCTTCGAAGGCGCGGCAAGCGTGCTCTTCGTCCAGGTTACGGTTGCTTCGTCGGAATCTTTGAATCCTCTGCCCACGGCAACCAGTTTGAACGTATATTCGCCCTTCGCATAACCTTTCAGGTCAAACGAGGTTTTCGTGCCCATATTGATCGCTTCGCCGTCGTTGATCGTCAACAGATAGTTATCCGCGTACTTCACCGCGCTCCACGATAATTTTTCGTTCTTCCCGTCAAGCACGAAGTTTTCGGGCGTCGCCAGCGATCCGTCGAACGTATACGTTTCCGATACGGAATTGCGATACCCTTCTTTCGCCACCGCCGTTACGGTAAACGTAATGCCGTTATCTTTCATATCGCAGCCGGAGAAATCGTAGAACGTATCCGTTCCGAGGTCGATTTCTTCATGAACGTGATTTTCCGTGCCGCACTCGTACGTAAGCAGATACTTTTCCGCGCCTTCCACGGCGCCGAACGTAAACACGGAAGGTTGCTTCACCGCAAACAGACATACACGCGCCAGCGTCTTGTTTTTATAATACGCTTTCGTCTCGCTGTTGCCGCTCTTTACGGTAACCACGTAATCGCCCGCTTCCTCCGCGGAAAAATCAAACGAATATCTGAGCGAGGAAGTCGTCGTTTCGCGCACCGTCTGCTCCGTGCCGTCGTCCGTCAGTTTCGCAACGGTGATTTCATACGACTTGTTCACGCCGAGCGACGTCCAGGAAATTTCCTTTTCTCCCACGGAAACCGCGGGAACGCCGGAATTTTCCCATACGGCGTACAGCACGATGTTTTCGTAAATCGCGTCGCCTTCGTTATATTTCGCCGTCAGCTTCGTTCCGTCGTTGTACGCGCTGTACCACCAGCCGAGGAATTTCGCTCCGTCATTTTCTTCGGGCTGCGGCAGATTAAACAGCTTTCTTCCCGTCGTTTTTCCGGGGAATTCCGCCCCCGTGTAACCGGAGAACGTAACCGTGTATTCTTCCGTGCCTAAAAGCTCCACGAAATAAGCGTAGAGCGTGATGTTCTTCGTAACGGGCTGGTCGAACGAATATTTTTCCTTGAACGAGGAATCTTTATACCAGCCGATGAAGGCAAATTCTTTGCCGTCAACCGTCTTTACGGGGTCGGCGGGTTTTTCCAGCTTCTTGCCGTTCAGAACTTTCGCGTCCGCCTGCGCGGCGCCGCCGTTCATCTCGAATTTTACGGTATATTCCACGTTTCTGAGGAAGGTATACGTATGGTCGCCGTATGTAAACGAAATCGTCGCTTCGCTGTACGTCGCTTCGATAATCGTTCCGTCCGTCGTAACCAGCCGCAATTTGGTACCATTGAAAAGATAGGTGCCGTCAATCGTCTGCCCGCCCAGTTTCAGCGTGAACGCCGAATCGGTAAGATCGAACGTGTTTCTCGTCTCTCCCTCGTCGGCGTAATACGATCCGACGTCGGTGAAAGGCTTGTCGTAGCCGTCGGGAATCGCAGGCTCGTTCGGTTTGTCTTTGCAAGCCGCGCCTCCCGCCGCCGTAGAGCCGAGCAGAAACGTGAAACACAACAATTTGAGGAATAAGTGTTTCTTGTCTTTCATAAGAATATACCTCCGTTTTTCGGTTAAAAACTTGTATCCTGAGCGGCTTTCCGCTTTGCGGCGCCGCCGGAATTCGCGTAAATCGGTAAATCGCCCGCCCGTTTTCGCCCGATAATCAATCGATTTATCCGATTGATTTATTCGAAAAAACGCTTTAATCGCAATTTTCTCTGTTTTTCGAATCGACATATCCGATAGAAAAAACAAATTGAAATCATTTAATAATGCGATTAGGGGACAATTTTTGCATATATCGCGGTAAAATAAGCACGTCTGCGATATAATTATGCTTTATTATAGCTTTTTTTCGCAAAAAAGTCAAGTAATTCGAACGGTTTTTTCGATTTTCCGCCCCGCGGCAATTTCAGAAACAAATTATCGGAAGCACCCGATCATTTTTTCCGAAACGGAAAGCGCCGACAAAAAACGCGCAAAGCGCACAAAAAAACAAGCCCGGAAGCCCCCGGACCTGTTTCTGTTTTTCCGGCTGCATTACCTGCCGCCGTACATTTTTTCGTAATAATTTCTGTATTCGCCGCTCACTATCGTTTCCCACCATTCGCGGTTGTCGAGATACCAGTCGATTGTTTTTTTAATGCCGTCGGCGAATTTCGTTTCCGGCAGCCAGCCCAGTTCGTCGTGAATCTTCGTCGGATCGATCGCATAGCGCATATCGTGCCCCTTTCGGTCGGCTACGTGCTTTATCAAACTGTACGGCTTTCCGAGATAATCGCAAATCAGCTTCACGATGTCGATGTTTCTCATCTCGTTATGTCCGCCCACATTGTACACTTCGCCTTCTCTCCCGCGATGAATAATCAGATCTATCGCGCGGCAATGGTCCTCCACGTACAGCCAGTCTCGCACGTTCAACCCCTCGCCGTATACGGGCAGCGGCTTGTCGTTCAGACAGTTCGCAATCATCAGCGGAATCAGCTTTTCGGGAAAATGATACGGCCCGTAATTATTCGAACAGCGGGAAATCGTAACGGGCAGCCCGAACGTCCTGTGATACGCCTGCACCAGCAGATCCGCCGACGCCTTGCTCGCCGAATAGGGAGAAGAAGTACGTATCGGCGTATTTTCCGTAAAAAACAAATCGGGTCGGTCCAGCGGCAAATCCCCGTAAACCTCGTCCGTCGAAACCTGATGATACCGTCCGATACCGTATTTCCGGCAAGCGTCCATCATCACCTGCGTACCGAGAATATTCGTCTGCAAAAAGATTTCGGGCGTTTCAATCGAACGATCCACATGGCTTTCCGCGGCAAAATTGACAACGATATCCGGATGCTCCGTTTCAAAAATTTTATAAATTCCCGCGCGGTCGCAGATGTTCGTTTTATAAAAAACAAACCGCTCGTTTTTCATCGCCTCCGCCAGCGTAGACATATTCCCCGCGTACGTCAGGCAGTCCACGCACACGATTTTATCATCGGGGTGTTCTTTCAGCATGTGGTACACGAAATTCGAACCGATAAACCCCGCTCCGCCCGTTATAAGCACCGTTTCACTCATTGTTTCTTCTCCCCGAACGCAAATTTGCAATCTTTCAGCAGCGGATGAATTTTATCCTTTTCGCTTAAAATCACGTCGGAAACGTCTCCCCAGTCGATGCCGATGTCCGGGTCGTTCCACATAATGCCGCCTTCGTCGTCCGGATGCCAGTAATCCGTAACTTTATAACAGAATTCCGCCGTTTCCGAACGCACCAGAAATCCGTGCGCGAACCCTTCCGGAATATAAAATTGTTTCTTATTCTCCGCCGTCAGCTCCACGCCGTACCATTTCCCGAACGTTCCGGAATTTTTCCGCAAGTCCACGGCAACGTCGAACACCGCGCCCGAAATCACCCGCACCAGCTTTCCCTGCGGATATTGTTTCTGAAAATGCAGCCCGCGCAGCACGCCTTTTTTCGACATCGACTGATTATCCTGCACAAACGTCATATCCAGTCCGGCTTCGCGCATATCCCGCGCGTTATACGTTTCCATGAAATACCCGCGTTCGTCGCCGTGCACCGCCGGTTCTATAACGCAAAGCCCTTTTATATTTCCCGCGTTTTTCAAAACTTTAATCTGTCCCATTTTTATCCTCCGTTTTTCCGTTCCGCAACGCTTTCAGATTCCGGAAAGTTTGCTTAATATCCCTGCTTTTAAGCGCCAGATACAAAACGTACCCCGCGCAATACAACGCTACGCCCGTCCAGCCGCCGATAAACCAGTTCACGCCGACGAACAACACCGTCAGCAGCGCTTCCAGCACGTTATCCTTCGCCACGGCAACGTTCATCCTCTTCGATAAAACGATTTCCCCGGTAATGCAGCAGAACATCTGGTTCACCACCACGCTCATCATCGCCAGCGTCAGATTCCGCAACGCGAAAACGGATACCGCCGTAGTCAGCGCCGCCACCGCCACGCTTGCCAGATTGATGTACAGCATCTTCTTTTCCATTCTGCAAACGTTCAGATACGTGTTCACCAGCAGCGTATTCTTCGCCGCGTAAATACACATAGGAAAGAGAATCGCCATATATCGCATGCTTTCGGCATACTGCGGCAGCCAATAAGACAATATCAGCTCCACGGGATAATACGCCGCAAGAAAGCCGAGCATCGGCACCATCAGCACGTTTCTCAGAACGCCGTATATTCCGGTAAGGCTTTCGCTGTTCGTCCGTCTTAACGTCGGGTACAAAACCAGCGCCACCGCGCTGATGAACTGCAACAGCAGATTCGAAATGCTCAGCGTAAAAGAAATTTTACCGTACGTCGCCACGTCCCATTTCGTCTGAATCCCCCATTGCACGATGCCGGTAACCAGCATGCTCGCAATGTTCGCGAACAACAGTTTGATGCCCACGGATATGTTCACGCCCGCTTCTTTGAACGTGGCTTTAAGCGGCGCGGATTTCGTTTTCAGTACAATATCTCTGCACCACCATACCGCCACAAACAAAGCCACCGTCTTTCCGATAATATCTCCGATGACGAAATGCTTGTAACTCCGCGAAAAAAACAGCAGAATAAGAACGATGGAAACGCCGTAAACGGATCTGCCCGCCGTGGTTATCGAAGAATACTCTTTGATACGATTCGTCGTCTGCAGATAATACGCAAGCATGGTGCGCGGCAGATATACGAGAACGTTCACGCCGATCGCAACAAAAATAAATTTATAATCCGCATTCGAGGCGAATATGCAGCCGAACACGGAAATCAACGCGCCCACCGCCAGCTGCATCAAAGAAAGCAGACGGAACTGTCCCGCATACAACGGCTTATCCAGTTCGCTCCATTGCTTTCCGCCGTCGCGCAGAAAAATCCCGTCGCACCATCCCAGGTGAAAAAATCCTATATACCCTACGTAAAACAGATAAATTTTCAGATACCCGTATTGTTCCACGGCGTCGCCGAGAAATTTCGGAACGATCAGCGTCGTCAGCACGGAAACCAGCAGACTGAGCAGATTCGCGCCAACGGCATACAGAACTTTTTTAAAAAAAGCGCCCAAACTACGAATTCTCCTTCAGAACGTTCAGGTATCTTTTCAGCGCGTCCTTCCACGAAGGCAACGGCCCGAATCCCGAAGCGACCAGCTTCGATTTATCCAGCCGGCTGTTGAACGGGCGTTTTGCCTTCGATATTCCGTATTCCGCCGTCATTACGGGAATCACCCGCGTGTTTTTTCCGGCTTGTCTGAAAATTTCTTCCGCAAATTCCGACCAGGAAATGTATCCGCCCTCGTTCGTCGCGTGATATACTCCGTATTTTTCCGTTTCAATCATATCCGCGAGCAATTTTGCAAGGTCGTACGTATACGTCGGCGTACCTATCTGGTCGTTCACCACCCGCAGCGTATCGTGCGTTTCGCTCAGTTTCAGCATCGTTTTCACGAAATTGTTTCCGTTTTTCCCGAACACCCACGCAATGCGGACGATAAAATATTTTTCAAGCAGTTCCTCCACCGCTTTCTCTCCGCCGAGTTTGCTTTCGCCGTACACGTTCAGCGGAGCATATGCTTTACAATCGGGCTTCCACGGCTTTTCTCCCTGCCCGTCAAACACGTAATCTGTGGAAATGTACATCATTTTCGCACCGGTTTCACGGCATGCCTCCGCGATATACCTCGTGCCGTCCGCGTTGATTTTCATCGCTTTCGCCGCGTTTTCCGGCTCCTCCGCCGCGTCCACCGCCGTCCAGGCGGCGCAGTGAATCACCGCGTCCGGCTTCGTCCCGCCGATCACGCGCTTTACGACAGCCTCGTTCGTAACGTCCATCTCTTCCACGTCCACGCCGATAACTTCATGATTCCGTTTTTTCAATTCGTTTACTACGTCGTATCCGAGCTGTCCTTTCACGCCCGTAACCAAAACGCGCATATTTTCTTCCTCTTTGTCGTATCAGTACTGAATTTTCCCTTCCGCTACCTTTCTCAGGTGCATTCCGTAAGGAGATTTTCCGTACCTGTCCGCAGACTCCAGCAGTTCCGCTTTGTCTATCCAGCCGTTTTTGTAGGCGATTTCTTCCAGGGCGGAAATCTGAATTCCCTGCCTGTTCTGCATCATCTGCACAAAATTCGAAGCCTCTGCCAGAGAATCCGTCGTGCCCGTATCCAACCAGGCGAATCCGCGCCCCAGAAGCTGCACGTCCAGCTTTTTATCTTTCAGGTACATCTCGTTCAGGCTCGTAATTTCCAGCTCGCCGCGCGCCGAAGGCTTCACCGCCTTCGCCTTTTCGCTTACGCCGGACGGATAAAAATACAGCCCCGTAACCGCGTAATTGCTCTTCGGCGTTTCCGGCTTTTCCTCTATCGATACCACCTGTCCCCGCTCGTCGAATTCCACCACGCCGAACCGTTCCGGATCGTTCACGTAATACCCGAACACGGTCGCCCTTTTGTTTTTTTCCGCGTTTTCCGTCGCGGCGCGAAGCGTCTTTCCGAATCCGTTTCCGTAAAACACGTTATCTCCGAGCACCATCGCGCAGGCGTCTTCTCCGATAAACTCTTCCCCTATCAGAAACGCCTGCGCCAAACCGTCGGGCGAAGGCTGTTCCCGATACGATAAGTTGATGCCGTACCGCCGCCCGTCGCCGAGAAGCCTTTCGAAATTCGGCAGATCCGACGGCGTCGAAATCAACAGTATGTCCTTGATGCCCGCCAGCATCAGCGTCGATATCGGATAAAACACCATCGGTTTATCGTACACAGGCAAAAGCTGTTTGCTTGTTACCATCGTCAGCGGATACAATCTCGTTCCGCTCCCCCCCGCAAGTATGATTCCTTTCATTTGTATTCCCCGTCCTTTACATTTCCGCCGTTTCCATCGCAGAACCGAGAGCGCGCAGCGGCAGCGTTCCCGTTTCCCCGCGAACGGTTTCGTTCGTTCTCAGTATCGCCGAATATAACAGAATCAGGAACGAAAAACCCGTCGTCGAATACAAAAACGGATTCGTATAGGAAATCAGCAAAAACCCGATATACGGCAACAATATGTCGTAATTTCTCGTCCACAGTTTCCATTTTCCGAACTTCGGCGCAAACGGATAAGCGGGAATCGTCATCGCGGCAATCGGATACAACAGCGTCGCCATAAACGGCAGAAATCCCGTAAGCCCCACTCTCCGTATCATATCCCAGTACGATAATTCAACGTTGTTTTCAAATCTGTTCGTGCCGTAAGAATAATAGCTGCTGCCGAATCCCGTTCCGAAAAAGAAATCCGAAGGTTTGTTCTTCCACAGAACGAACATCCCCTGCAAATGCCCGTCTCTCGTCGCGTCCGAACCCGCTTTATTCACAAAAATCGTAATCACTCTGTCTACGATTTTATTGCAGAACAACAGACAGATCAACGTGGCGGCAACCACGAAAATCATTCTCATCCGCGCCTGTTTCTGAAAGAACGCCAGATATATCACAAGCAGGGCAAGCATCACAAACACGTTTGCCCGCGTGCCCGAAAAATAACACGCCAGCGCGCTGATTACCGCCCAGAACAAGTCGCCCTTTTTCAGCGAATCGAACAACAGAATCAGAAGCAGCGGCGAAGTCTTGATGAACACCATATAGTAGGTAAAAAAGTATGAGCCTCTGCCTATCATGGCGTTTTCCGTGCGGGCATACCACGAAAGAATCGGATTTTCGGTAATTTTCATCATCGAAAATATATCGAAATACACAGAAAGTACGATAATCGCGCTTTCGGCTTTCAGCGCCCAAAGATAATATTTTTTGTAATCTTTTACGAATCCTTTCAGAAGTATCGCGGTCAGCAGCAGAAAACCGGGATACGCCATACTGACGGCAGCGGAAATATTATCGGTGTTTTTCAGCACGGAATCCAGCGTGTACCATAAAGGCACAGCGCCGCCCAGAAAAATTATCCAGGCGTCCGCCATCGTACGTTTCTTCCTTAAAAAATAAATTCCCGTCAGTACCAGCAACGCCGCGCACGACAGTTTTTTCGTATAAAACGTATCGTACGGAAGCAACACGGAAGAGAATAAAAACACAAACAAAAACACCCGTACAACGCAGTCGTACAAGTTCTTGTCTTTCCATTTTTCTTTCAGCGACGAAACCTTCAAAGTTTCCCGGTCAAAACGCATACTCTGAACCCCAATTTGTCCGCAAAACCGCGCAACCTGTAATTTTTATCTTTCAATAAACGGCGTTTGTTTTTAAAGCAGTCGCCGTATTCCGCCAGAATCTCCAGTTCCCGCTTTCTGCCCTCTTCTATTTTCCCCCCGTACGCTTCCAGCACGTTCCGCGCCGCAACGGCGCGTCTCCATTTCCCGCTCAGAACGTTTTTCACCGAACGGAATTTCGAACGGATTTTCCCCGTCGCCCCGATTTCGTTGTTCCCGTGCTGCCGGTACAGCATATACGCGTTTTCGTCGAAATGTATCTCCCCGAACACGGAAACGATTTTCGTCATCATCCAGTCGTGTATATCCAGCGCCCCGTCGTATTCCGCGCAGATTCCGCGCGCCCGTTCGTTGAATACAAACGTGCACCCCGGCGCGATGCTTTTTATAAACGGCAGCGGAAATTTCGTCGCATACGCTTTTCCGCCCGCTGCGGCGCCCGCAATCGGCTGCAGCGCGCTGTCCACAACCCGTACGCTGCCGCAGTACAGCTGCGGAATCGTATCGTCGTATCCGCGCAGCATATCCGTCGCCGCTTTCAGTTTATCGGGCAGCCACACGTCGTCCTGGTCGGCAAAAGCGTAATAATCCGCTTCCGGAGTCTCCCGCAACAGCTGCCAGAAACTCTTTGCGCAGCCGAGATTCTCCCCGTCGATCAAAGACACTCTTTCGTCTTTCGCAACGTACTCGCGGATAATCTTCCTCGTTTTCTCTTCCGGATCGCCGCCGTCGTTGCGAATCGTCAGTTTTACGTTCACGCCGTTCTGATTCAGTATGCTCTCAATCTGTTCTTTTATATATTTGTCGCCGTTATAGGCAGACAACAACACCGCTACGTTAACCAATCTGCAACTCCTGTTTTCCGGAACTTTTTCTATTTTCCCCGCTGACATCTTCACCGATAATACTCAGCACGATTTTGTTAATTTTCCGTTGATCGAATTTTTCTTCCGCAAACAACCGCGCGTTTTTTCCCATCTCTTCCGCTTCTTCCGGATGCTCGATACACCAGATTGCTTTTTCCGCCAGTTTTTTCACATCGGCAGCCTCTACAAGGAACCCGTTGTATCCGTCTTTCACCGTTTCCCTGCATCCGATATTGTCGCTTGTAAGCACGGTTCTCCCGGTCGCTTCCGCCTCCATTATCGACATCGGAACGCCTTCGCGATAACGGCTCGGCAGTATAAACGCCGTGCATTCTCCGAGATACGCCCGTACGTCTTTCGCCACGCCGAGATAGTTCACGCTTCCGTCGTCGATATACTCCCGTATATCGGAAAGCGTTACGGTACTCTCCGCGCCCAGATAATTAAACACGGCGTCGGGATATTTTTTCTTCACGATTCTCGCGCACTCGCAGTATTCGTAAACGCCCTTGGTTTTAAGCATACGGGCTACCATCAGAAACGTACGCCGGTTTTTCATCGGCATAAACGCAAACTTTTCAAGGTCCACGCCCACTCCGGGAATCACTTTACATTGCTCTTCTTTCACAAGCCGCCGCCCGATAAATTCCGCTTTATCGTCGTTGTTCAGAAAAATAATTTTCTTACAATACCGAAAAGACTTTTTATACAAACAACAAACGGTTTTGCGAACGATCGCCCATTTTAAACCGCGATTGATAAACACGTCCCCCGCGCCTTCAACCATCGAAACGATATGTTTCACACCGGCTTTATGCGCCGCCGCCACGCCGAGCGTATTCGGTTTCAGCATAAACGTCATCACTACGTCGGGACGTATCTCTCTTATTATCTGTTTATAATATCCTTTCAGGCGGAGAACCGCAAAAGGATTCAGACTTCTGTTGCTTTGTTCCGCGCAAAACAACCTGTCAATCGGCAAAGCCCGTATTTCTTCCTTATACTTCGAATCAAGCACCGATGCGGAAACGTTCCAGCCGGCATCTTTTAACGCCTGTATCAATCCCACGCGAAAATTGAGAACGGTCTGCGAAGCGCCGCAAAGCAATAAAATTTTTTTCATCTGTTCTTTCGCACCTCAACTCCGCAATTTTTCTTTCTCTATGCGAAAAAAGCCGTGGGTACGGCATTTTTTCTGACTCTTTTCCGTTTTTTTCGTCGTTTCCCGCTTCAGCGTATTTTTTCCGCGTCGTTGCCGTCGCGGCGGAGCACCGCCACCAGCGTGCGGAAAAACAATTTAATATCCAGCCACAGCGAAGCGTGTTTCACGTAATACGCGTCCAGAATCGCCTTGTTTTTATAATACACGTCGTCGCGCCCGTGCACCTGCGCGTAGCCCGAAATGCCGGGGCGCATCTCAAACACGCCCAGCCGCGCCCGCATCTCGTTGCAATGCGCTTCGCTCAGGATCAGCGGACGATACCCGATAATCGACATTTTTCCCGAAAGACAGCAGAATAATTGCGGAAGCTCGTCCAGCGAAAATTTACGCAGAAACTTTCCCACTTTCGTCATATATCGTTCGGGGTGATCGAGAATCGAAGTCGCCGTATCCCCGGGCGCCGTTATCTTCATCGAGCGGAATTTCAGACAGTAGAACACCTTTCCTTTCCGCCCCATCCGCTTTTGTTTAAACAGCACGGGTCCCTTCGAATCGCACTTGATGGCAATCGCTATCGCCAGAAACAACGGCGAAAAAATAATAATCGCCAGAAGCGATAAAACAATATCCAGCGCCCGCTTGCAAAAACGATAGACGTACCGTTTTTTCATGTTCGGCTGAAACGCGGCGATATACTCCTCGTAATATTCGTCGGAATATTTCCTCGTAACGTCGAATTTATCCGGATTGCCCGCCATGCCGTTTTCGGCGCGCGCCTCCGTTTTTCCATCCATCGGGCAGCACGCGGACTCCGCCGCTTCGGAAAAAGCGACTTCTTTGTTAACTTTTCCCGCGCTCTTCTCCGCGCCGTGCTCCAACGTAACAGTACCCATTGTGCTCAAATTTATCTCCACATTCTTCGGGGGAACCGTCCGGATTTCCCGACTGTTTTTTTCGCCCGAAACCGCGTATTTCTTCGTTATCGTACCGCGTGCGCCGTACGGGCACACGGATTTCTTCAATTATATCACGATTGAACATATTTGGCAAGTAAATTAACGGCGTTGCGCTTTTTTAGCCCGTTTTTCGCGTTTTTTTCGCCTTTATTTGCCTTTTTTGTATGAAAAATCCACAAAAACAGTTAATTTTTACCTGTTTTTCCGCGATTCTCCGGTCCCGCCCGCGCGCACGTTTCCGGTTACCCGCGGCTTACTTTTCAGATAACCGTTTTCGTCCGCAGGGCGCATTTCCGCCCGACTTTTCACACCTCGCGCCGCCTGCCGCACGTATTTCCCATCTATCAACATTTTCCCCGTATACACGCGTTCGTTTTTCTCGCAATAAACCGCCGCCGCTTCGCCCGCCGTGCCACGCGCGGCTGACATCAACCGCCGAACCGACGGAGCCGAACCCGACAGAAATCGCGCCGAAAATAGCCGCCGCCCGCCGTGCCCCGCCGCCGCACACACAAAAACGCAAGCAAAAAGCGCATAAAGAAAAAATCGTTCCGGAGAAACGCTTCTCCGGAACGATTCCGAAATCAGAAATTCGTCTTACTTCTTCGCCGCGGCAACCTGCTTCGCAACTTCTTCGCTCAGGTCCTCGCTCTTCTTTTCCAAGCCTTCGCCCATCACGTAGAACACGAAACGGTTCGCTTTCGCGCCCGCCGCGTTCAGAATGTCGGTAACCGTCTTTTTGTCGTCCTTGATGAACGCCTGCTTCAGAAGGCAGTTTTCTTCATAGAACTTCTTGATTCTGCCGAGCACCATCTTTTCCGCAATCGCTTCGGGCTTGCCTTCGTTGATTGCCTGCTGCTTCAGCACTTCTTTCTCTTTTTCAAGGGTTTCCGTCGAAACTTCGTCCTCGGAAAGATATGCGGGCTTCGTGAACGCGATCTGCAGCGTAAGTTCGTGCGCGGCTTCTTTCGCGGCTTCCGTTTCTTCGCCAGCCATGTCCACAAGCACGCCCAGCTTTCCGCCGAGGTGGATGTACTTCGCAAGGAAGCCTTCCGTTTCGTACGCCGTGAATCTGCGTACGGCAATCTTTTCGCCGATAACCGCCGTCTGTCCTTTCAGATAATTTTCCACGGTATTGCCGTCGGAAACTTTGCAGGAAGCAAGCGCTTCTACGTCCGCGGGCTTTTCCGCAAGAATCACCTTCGAAATTTCTTCGGCAATCGCCGTAAACTGCGGGTTCTTCGCCACGAAGTCCGATTCGCAGTTCACTTCTACAAGCACGCCTTTCTTATCTTTGATATACGCGTATACGATACCTTCCGCCGCAATGCGGGAAGCCTTCTTTTCCGCTTTCGCAATGCCCCGTTCGCGAAGAAGGTCCATTGCCTTTTCCATATCGCCGTCGGTATCCGTCAACGCTTTTTTGCAATCCATTACGCCCGCGCCCGTCTTTTCGCGCAGAGCCATTACGTCTTTTGCCGTAAACGCCATTGTTTTATTCTCCTTTCCCTGATATTTCTTTGTTTTCCCGTGCGTTCCGACGCGCCTATTCCTCCCGCTTGTCCGTTCAGAACGGAAACGTCGGAAAAAATTGCCGCAAAATTTCCGGAACGCCGGAATTTCACGAACGCGCCGATCGGAAATCTCTCACGGCGCGTCCCTGTTTTTCGTTGCCTGTTAATCGGCTTTTTCTTCCGTCGCGGTTGCGGGTTCCGCCGCCACGACTTCTTCCATATCCTTCGCCTCGGTCGCGGTTTCTTCCTGCGCGGGCGCCAGAGCTTCCGCACCTTGGTTCGCTTCGATCACGGCGTTCGCAATCACCGACGTGATCAATTTGATCGCGCGGATAGCGTCGTCGTTGCCGGGAATCACGTAATCGATTTCGTCGGGGTCGCAGTTTGTATCGGTAATCGCCACTACAGGGATACCCATCTTCTTCGCTTCCTTCACCGCGATTTCTTCGCCGTGAGGGTCCACCACGAACATCACGCCGGGCATCGATTTCATGTTCTTGATGCCGCCGAGATTCGCCTGCAATTTGCCCATTTCCTTTTTAAGGAGCATTACTTCTTTCTTGGGCAGAAGCTCGAACTCTCCGTTCGCTTCCATCTTTTCCAGTTTTTCAAGGCGTTCCACGCGCGAACGCATCGTCTTGAAATTGGTAAGGCAACCGCCCAGCCAGCGCGAATTCACGTAGAACTGTCCGCAGCGTTCCGCCTCTTCTTTCACCGCTTCCTGCGCCTGGTTCTTCGTACCCACGAAAAGTACCGTCTTGCCCGCTTTCACGCTGTCGCATACAAACTTGTACGCTTCTTCGATCAGACCTACGGTAAGCTGTAAGTCGATGATGTGAATGTCGTTTCTCGCGGCGAAGATGTACTTCTTCATTTTCGGGTTCCATTTTCTCGTCTGATGTCCGAAATGAACGCCTGCTTCGAGAAGCTGTTTCATTGTGATAACTGCCATAATTGTGCCTCCGTTAAACCTCCCCGCTTCGCGTATCACCGCCTTTCATCATCCGCATTGAATAAGATTTACGGACACGGTAGGCGCGCGAAAAATCGGGTGCGTATTTTTTAGCTTTATCTATTTTAGCATATCTTTGCTTTTTGAGCAACTTTTTTTGCGCCGTTTTTCCCGATAATTTTTCTTTTTTTCGTATTTTTTTTGTTTATCGCAACATATCCGCGCGGAAACGGCGTCATTTCAGCCGAAATAATCTATCCTCATCGCCTTGCGCACGGAGGCAAGCGTCTGCGCCGCCTTCTTTTCCGCCGTTTCGCATCCGCGGCGCAGAATTTCGCGCACTTCGTCCTTTCTGCCTTCCCACGCCTTGCGCCGCTCGTAAATGGGCGCGAGCTCCTCGTTTAAAACGTTGATCAGGAACTTCTTTATTTTTACGTCGCCCAGCCCCCCGCGGCGGTAATGGTCTTTCAGTTCGTCCAGATTTTTATAGTCGGGCAGGTACTTCGCAAACTGATCTTCGCGGCAGAACGCGTCAAGATAGGTGAACACCGTGTTCCCTTCCACCTTTCCGGGGTCGCTCACCTTGATGTGGTCGGGGTCGGTATACATCGACATCACCTTTTCCTTAATCGCGGCAGGCTCGTCCGCAAGGTAAATGCAGTTTCCCAGCGATTTACTCATCTTCGCCTTACCGTCCAGCCCCGGCAGGCGGAAGCAGTTCTTGTTCGCGGGCAGCACGATTTCCGGTTCCACCAGCGTTTCGCCGTACACCGCGTTGAATTTATGCACGATTTCCTTGCACTGTTCTATCATCGGCGCCTGATCCTCGCCCGCGGGCACCGTAGTCGCGCCGAACGCCGTAATGTCCGCCGCCTGCGAAATAGGATACGTTAAAAAGCCCACAGGTATGCTCGTTTCGAAATTTCTCAGCTGAATTTCGGCTTTCACCGTCGGGTTTCTCTGCAACCTCGAAAGCGTTACCAGATTCATATAGTAGAACGTCAGTTCGGTCAGTTCGGGCACCGTGGATTGTATAAAAATCGTGGCTTTTTCGGGGTCGATGCCGCAGGCAAGATAGTCCAGCGCCACTTCCATCACGTTGGAGCGCACCTTTTCGGGGTGTTCGGCGTTGTCGGTCAGCGCCTGCGCGTCGGCAATCATAATGTAAATTTCGTCGAATTTTCCCGTGTTCTGCAGCCGCACGCGTTCGCGCAGCGAACCTACGTAATGCCCGATATGCAGTCTGCCCGTGGGTCTGTCGCCCGTCAGAATAACGTTTTTCATCGCAAAAATGCTCCTTCTTTTCTCCGCTCCCGCGCAAAAAACGCAAAAACGGCAATCAACAAGCTTGATTTTTGCAAAATTATACCACGAAAAAGCGCGTTTGTCAACGGTTTTCGCCCGTCCTCGCCCGCCGCGGAAAGCTTTTTGCTCATTTCCCTCCGCGCCGGCAACTTTCCCCACACAAACAACATTCCCCCACACCAACAGCGCGCCGCCCGTGCAAACCGCGTTCTCTCCGCGCAACCCGCGATACCGCCGTTTTCTTATTCGTATTCGTCGAACGATCTTCTTCCGTCTCCCCGCGGCGCGGGCGCATACGGCGGCGCCGGCGGATACAAAGGCGGCGCGAATCCTCCGGGCGATCCCTCTCCCGGCATACACGGTACCCCCTGCCGCGCGGACGGCGCTCCCTGCGGCGGACAAACTTTCCCGCGGTTTTTCCCCGCGCGGCGCAGCCCTTCGGCGCGCACCAGAATCACGTCCTCGCCGATGCAGGAGATACATTTCACGTCGATGAACACGTCTCCCTTTTTAAACGAAAAGCCTTTGTTTCCGGGCACCACTATGCCGAGAAACACATTTTCCGGGTAGCGGAACACCACGTCGCACACCCTGCCCAGCCGCTTCCCGTCCGTCAGGTTCACCACTTCCTTGCTGCGCAGATACGTATAGGAAATTTCCATGTCCGTTTCCTCCTTTTCGCTCCGCTTCCGCCCGTCAGAGCCTGCCGCGGGGCTATTTATTATATGCCGTAAAATGACGAAAAAGTGATAATTTCCCCGAATTCAGCCTTTTTCCGCCATAAAAAGCGCCGGTAACCCGCAAAAAAATGAAATATCGGTGAAAGGAAGGCAAACTTCCGCGCGGCGGTTGACAAAATATAAAAAAAGAGGTATACTGTATTTAATAGAAACAGACGAAGAGGTGCACGGCATGAAGCAAATGAGCGAAAGACGCCGCCGTCGTATAGAAAAAATTCTGTATCGCGACAGGCGCGGCAAAGTCATCATTTACAACCGAATTTTCTTAACGGGGCTTGCCATGCTGCTGCAGATCGCGCTGGTTTCGGTATTGCTCGTAAAAGTATTTTACACAAATTCGCACAACGCCGTACTCACGCTTCTGGCAACCAACGTCATCGCCTTTCTGCTGCTTCTGCACATCATCAACAACAACGATAAGCTTTCGGGCAAATTCGGCTGGGTAATCGTCATTCTGCTGATGCCCGTGTTCGGTATTTTAATGTTCTTCCTTTACGGCGACGGTCGCCCCACAAAAAAGATGAACATGAAAATCAACGCCGAAAAACAGAAAAACTACGCGGCGCTTCCCGCGGCGAAATGTATTCCGGGCACGCCGCCCATGCTCTCCGCCCCTTCGGCTTCGCAGTTCTCGCGTACGCCCAAAGAAAAAAAAGCGGAACAAACGGACGATACCCCCCGCGAATCCGCCGACGAAACGGAAAGCGCAAAGCCTTGCGGCATCACGAAATACCTTTCCGATTTCGCGGGTTTCCCCGCCTCTTACGACGGCGAAGCCACCTACTTTCCCTCCGGTAAAGAAACGTTCGAAGCCATCATGGAAGCGGTGCGCGGCGCCAAAAAATTCATCCTTGCCGAATACTTCATCATCTCGCCGGGAAAAACGTGGTCGGAATTTTTAACCGCGCTCGTAAAAAAAGCGGAAGAAGGGGTACAGGTACGCCTGATTTTCGATAACGCGGGCTGCCTGAAAGCGCTGCCCCCGCAGTACGACAGATACGTGGAATCTCTCCACGAAAACATCAAGTGCCTTACGTTCAACCCCATCGCCCCCGTGTTCACGGTGCGCATCAATAACCGCGATCACCGCAAACAAATCGTCGTGGACGGCGAAACGGCGTTCACCGGCGGCATCAATCTCGCCGACGAGTACGTGGGCGAAATCGTCCGTTTCGGCAACTGGAAAGATTCGGGTTTACGCATCCGCGGCAGCGCGGCAAACACGTTCACCATGCTGTTTTTCAACGTGTGGAACGCCTTCCGCAAAGATAAAGACGACGTGTCTCTGTTCTACAATTTCTCCGCTCCCGTCCCCTCCGATACGCTTGCAGAAGAGCAATCTCTGGCGCGGGCGAAAGCGGCGAAAGACGGCGAACGCGCCTTCCTGCAGCCGTACGACGATTCCCCGCTCGATAAAGAGAGCGTGGGCGAAACGGTCTATCTCGACGTTATCAACCGCGCGCGGCGCTACGTGTGGATATACACCCCCTATCTGATTCTCGACGACGAAATGCGCGTCGCCCTCTGTTCGGCGGCGAAGCGCGGCGTAGACGTAAGAATCGTCGCGCCGGGCATTCCCGATAAAAAGCTTACTTACCGCCTTACCAAGGCGAACTTCCCGCCGCTGATGAAAGCGGGCGTGAAGATATATACGTATACCCCCGGCTTCGTTCACGCGAAGAGCATTCTCACCGACGACAGATTCGCCGTGGTGGGCACCATCAATCTCGATTACCGCAGCCTGTATCTGAATTTCGAAAACGCCGTATATTTCTCCGATTGCTCGGTAGCGGACTCGCTCAAAGCGGATTATCTTTCCACTTTCCCCCTCTGCAAGAGAATCGACTATCCGGATCTGAAACGCGGCTGGCTGGGCAGATTCGTCGATTCGCTGCTGCGCGTATTCGAAACGCTGTTTTAAATCCTTGCCGTTTCTTTGCTTTCCCCTTCGGGCAGGCTTCGCCTGTTTCATAACGGACTGTCGCTTATCGTTTGTATTTTTAGTTTTTGCCTTTGATATACCCTTGCTTTCCTCCCTTTGAGAAAACCTCTGTTCTCTTGCTTTCCCCTTCGGGGAGAGTGGCGCGTAGCGCCGAGAGAGGTCAAATTAAAATCTTGCCTTATATCGCGGCTTCCCCTTGCCTGAAAAAAATTCAGCGAACTTCATTTTTTTCGGCAAAAATGTGAAGCCTTTCCTTACGTCAAGGCTTCCCC
>DLQW01000031.1:67828-71979 GCA_002474405.1 Christensenella sp. UBA7597
GGGGGGAAGCTGTCAACGAAGTTGACTGATGAGGGGCGGCTACATTTTCGGTTCAAAAAATTTTCAAACGAAGGGGCAGTTCCATCTCCGAAAAGTCATCCGGTCAACGCTCCCCCTTGCTTTCCCTTTCGTGCTCCCCTTGTCGAATTGCCGTTTTAAGGCAATCTCGGCAAGTAGAGCGGCGAGCGACAGCGAGCCGAGAGAGGACAGCCGCGAAACATAAACTTGCTTATACATTACCCTCCTTTTTTTACCGTCGCGACTCCGGTCGCGGCGGTTTTTTCGTAAATTTTCCCGCATTTTTCAAAAAGCTCCCCTCAATTACTTGAAAAAAACGAAAAAACACGCTATAATGAATACGTATAAAATCACTGCATAAAACAGCCGGCTTTTTCCCGGCGCAAACGCGGCGGCGCAACGCTTCCGCAAAGGGCTTACGATTATGGATTATTCCCGTTTAAGAAACGGTAACGACGTGCGCGGCGTCGCCTCCGAAGGCGTTCCGGGCGAAGAAGTCAATCTTACGAAAACCGCGGCGCGCGACATTGCGCGCGGCTTCTGCCTCTGGCTGCAAAAACGCCTTCGTAAATCCCGCGTCCTCGTGGCGGTGGGGCACGATTCCCGGATTTCCGCGGCGGAACTTTTATCCGGCGCCGGACAGGGCATTACGGAAAGCGGCAACGATCTTTTAATCACCGGACTTTCCTCCACCCCCTCCATGTTCATGCTGCTGCAGGACGCCGCATTTTTCGGCGGCGAAAACAACGTGCCGGACGGCGCGATCATGCTCACCGCTTCCCATCTGCCGTTCAACCGCAACGGGCTGAAATTTTTCACGAAAGAAAGCGGACTGGAAGCCGACGAAGTCAAGGAAGTGCTCGCGCTTGCGGGCGAGCCTTACGAAGCCGTTCCCGAAACGGCGCGCGGCAACGCAAAAACCGAAAGCTATATGGATAAGTACGCCGCCGACCTCGTGAAAAAGGTGCGCGACGCCTGCAACGAAGAAACGCCCCTGAAAGGCAAAAAAATCATCGTGGACGCAGGCGGCGGCGCGGGCGGATTCTATGCGGAAAAAGTGCTCGTTCCTCTGGGCGCCGATACCGCGGGCTCGCAGTACCTCACGCCGGACGGGTATTTCAAAGGGCACATTCCCAACCCGGAAAACGAAGCGGCGATGCAGTCGATCTGCGCGGCGGTCAGACGCGAAAAAGCCGATTTCGGCGTCATTTTCGATACGGACGTCGACCGCGCGGGCGCCGTGGATTCCACGGGCGAAGAAATCAACCGCAACCGCCTCATCGCGCTCATCTCCGCCATTCTTTTGTCCGAAAAAGCGGGCACCATCGTAACCGATTCGGTAACGAGCGACGGACTTGCGGAATTCATCGCCGCGCACGGCGGAAAGCATCGTCGTTTCAAGCGAGGCTATAAAAACGTCATCAACGAGGCGATACGGCTGAACGCCGCGGGCGAATACACCCCGCTCGCCATCGAAACCAGCGGGCACGCGGCGCTGAAAGAAAACTACTTTCTCGACGACGGCGCCTACCTTATCACAAGGCTTTTAATCGCGCTTGCGAAAGCGGCGAAACAGGGCAAAAATTTAACCGACCTCATCGCCGATCTGAAAATGCCCGCCGAAGCCGCCGAGCTCCGCTTTAAATTCAAGCCGGACTGCGACTTTAAAACGCTCGGCGCGAATCTCATCGAGCGGCTGAAAGAATACTCGGCGACAAAACCGTACATCACCCCCGCAAAAGACAATCACGAGGGCGTGCGGCTGAATTTCGATCAAGCGCACGGCGCGGGCTGGCTGCTTGTCCGGATGAGCCTGCACGAACCCATCCTTCCCACCAACGCGGAAAGCGAAGAAAAAGGCGGCGTAAAGAAAATCGTATCCGAATTGTACGCGTTTTTAAAAGAATTCGATTTTCTCGATTTATCCCCCGCAGAAAATTATTTGAAACAATAAAAAGTTTCCCCGCGGAAAAGCGGCAAACATAAAAAACGAAAACAGGAGAACAAACAAGCTATGGACGTACAGAAAACTACCATCAACGCTCTCAGAATTTTATCGGCGGAAGCAATCGAAAAAGCAAATTCGGGGCACCCCGGCATCGCCATGGGTTGCGCGCCGATCGCATACACGCTGTTTCAGAACTTTCTGAACTGCAATCCCCTCGATCTTAAGTGGAACAACCGCGACAGATTCGTTCTCTCCGCAGGGCACGGCTCCGCGCTCTATTACGCGCTGATGCACTTATACGGTTACGGCATCACCACGGAAGATTTAAAGAACTTCCGTCAGCTGGACAGCAAAACGCCGGGGCATCCCGAATACGGGCACACGCCGGGCGTCGAAACCACCACGGGTCCTTTGGGTCAGGGCATTGCCAACGCGGTAGGTATGGCTATGGCGGAAGCGCATCTTGCGGCTACGTACAATCGCCCCGGCTTCCCCGTGGTCGATCATTATACGTACGCCATCTGCGGCGACGGCTGCCTCGAAGAAGGCATTTCCTACGAAGCCTGCTCGTTCGCGGGCGCCAACGCTCTCGGCAAACTCATTTTACTGTACGACGATAACGATATCACTATCGAAGGCGATACCGACGTTACTTTCAAAGAAAACGTGGGCGCGCGCTTCGCGGCGCAGAACTGGCAGGTACTGCACGTAGACCTCGCCACCTCTCCCGACGACGTGGTCGCCCTTTCCGACGCGATCGCCAAAGCGAAAGAAAGAACGGATAAACCCTCCGTCATCATCTGCCGCACCCGCATCGGTTACGGCTCGCCGCTCGAAGGCAGCGAAAAGAGCCACGGCGCACCCCTCGGCGCGGAAAATCTCAAAAAATCCAAGGAAAAGCTCGGCTGGAAAGAAGAAGAGCCGTTCGCCTGCCCGAAAGAAGTATACGAACACTGCGCGCTGGCAGCAAACGCGGGCGCGGAAAAAGAAATGCAGTGGAAGAAGATGTTCGCGGAATACGAATATACTTATCCCGAACTCGCGCAGCAGTATAAAGACGCCATGGCGGGCAAGAAACCCGATTTCGCGGCGATGGAAGATCTGTATTCCTTCGATAAGCCCATGGCAACCCGCGGCACCTCTTCCGTCGTGCTCAATAAAATCGCGGCGAAACTGCCCACCCTCTTCGGCGGCAGCGCCGATCTCGCGCCTTCCAACCAGTCGGTGATGAAAGATACGGATACGATGAAATACGGCACGTTCTCCGCGGAAAATTATGCGGGGCGCAACGTGCACTTCGGTATCCGCGAACACGCCATGGCGGCAATCTGCAACGGCTTGCAGCTGCACGGCGGCGTTCAGGCGTACTGCGCCACGTTCTTCGTATTCACCGATTACTGCAAACCAGCCCTTCGTCTTGCGGCGCTTATGGGCTTGCCCGTAACGTACATTTTCACGCACGATTCCATCGGCGTCGGCGAAGACGGTCCCACGCACGAACCCGTAGAACAGCTCATCGCGCTCCGCTCCGTTCCCGGCATGAAAGTATATCGCCCCGCAGACGGCAAAGAAACGGCAGCCGCATGGATTTCCGCGCTTTCCGGCAACGAACCCACCGCGCTGGTGCTTTCCCGCCAGAACTTGCCGCAGTATGAAGGAAGCGGCAAAGCAGCCCTGAAAGGCGGCTATATTCTCGAAGACTGCGAAGGCAAACCGGACGTGCTTTTAATCGGCACGGGCAGCGAAGTGGAACTTTGCGTCAAGGCAAAAGAAGCGCTGGAAGCGAAAGACGTCAAAGCGCGCGTCGTTTCCATGCCCTGCATCGAAGAATTCGAAAAACAGAGCGACGATTATAAGGAAAGCGTTCTTCCCGCCGCCGTCAAAGCGCGCGTATGCGTAGAAGCGGGATCTCCTTACAGCTGGTACAAATACGCGGGCGACAAAGGCGAAATCGTGGCGATGACCACGTTCGGCGCGTCCGCACCCGCAAAGCAGCTGTTCGAAAAATTCGGCTTCACGGTAGATAACGTCGTCGAAAAAGCCATCGCCTCTATCGAAAACAACCAGTAAATATATAAGCCTTTGATATAGCCTTCCCCTTGCCTGAAAAAAATTCGGTAAACTTCATTTTTTCGGCAAAAATGAGAAGCCTTTCCTTATGCCATGCCTTCCCCTTGGGGGGAAG
>DLQW01000012.1:0-10991 GCA_002474405.1 Christensenella sp. UBA7597
ACGAAAAAATAAATACAAACGAAAAAATTACGCTGACGCTTGATGAAGGCGAAGGAATTTATATCAGAGGTAGTGCAAAACAATGAAAAAGTTACATATGATCTGCAATGCGCATATCGATCCGATCTGGCAATGGGAATGGGAAGAAGGCGCGTCCGCCGCGTTATCTACGTTCCAGAGCGCGGCAAACCTTGCCAAAGAATTTAATTATATTTTCTGCCACAACGAAGTAACGCTGTATAAATATACGGAAAAATACGCGCCCGCGTTGTTCGAAGAAATCAAAGCGCTTGTAAAAGAGGGCAGGTGGCATATTATGGGCGGCTGGTTTTTACAGCCCGATTGCATCATGCCTTGCGGCGAGGGAATCGTGCGGCAAATCCGCGAGGGCGAAATGTATTTCCGCGAAAAATTCGGAGTAAAACCTACCGCTGCGGTAAACTTCGATCCGTTCGGACATTCCCGCGGCATCGTTCAGATTATGGCAAAATGCGGACAGAACGGGTATATGTTTATGCGCCCGTACGGAAAATATATGCCGTATCCGCAGCTGAAATTGCCCGCCGAATATTTTATCTGGGAAGGTTACGACGGCAGCCGCGTAAAGGCGAGCCGCATCACGGAATATAATTCCGATCTCGGCAAGGCTACGGAAAAAATCGAAAAAGACATCGCGCGCCAGAAAGACGACGCGGAAATCGGACTTACGTGCTGGGGCGTAGGCAACCACGGCGGCGGACCTTCGCGAAAAGATCTTGCCGACGTGGAAAAACTGATGAAAGAAAGCGATATTAAAATCGTGTATTCCACGCCCGAAACGTATTTCAACGAGGTGAATCCTACCGAAGTGTATGCGGGTTCTCTTGTGCCGTGTATGGTTGGGTGCTACACTTCGATGTCTTCGCTTAAACAAAAATACCGCAATCTGGAACGTCAGTTAATGTTCGCCGAAAAAATCGCGAGTATCGCTTCGTTAAAGGGAAGCTATGCTTATCCCGCAGAACTTCTCAAAGACGTTACGGAAGATATGATGAACGTGCAGTTTCATGATATTCTTCCCGGCGATATGATTCGCGCGGGTGAAGAAAACGGCTTTACTTATATCAATCACGGATTGCACATTCTGAATAATATCCGTGCGGACGCGTTTTTTGCGCTTTGCAAAGGGCAGCCCGTGGCAGAAGCCGGCACGTATCCTTTAATGGTGTTTAATCCGAAGGCGACGGCGGAAAAACAGATTATCGAGTGCGAACTTTCTATCATTCCCACCGAAAATTATCTTGAAAAGCGTTCGTATATCGAGGTATACGACGAAAACGGGAATAAACTGAAAGCGCAGACGGTAAAAGAAGCCAGCAATATTTCAATCGACTGGCGCAAAAAAGTGGTGTTCGAAGCCGCTCCCGCCGCAATGTCGATTACGCGGTATACCGCAAAAACAGTGGTATTGCCCGTGAAAAAATATCCCGAAGTTACGGAAGATATCGTTTTCGAAAACGGCGATAAGCGCGTGGTGATCGGCGCGAAAAGCGGTTTGATAGAAAGCTACGTCGTACACGGCAAAGAATACGCCGAAGGCGGATTGTTTGTACCGGAAATGTACGAAGATACGCCCGATCCGTGGGGGATGAACGAACCGTACGTAGGGCATAACCCCGAAAAACTTACGTTGCTTGAAAAGCCCGACGGCGTATTCGACGGCATGAAATCCGTGCAGATCATCGAAGACGGAGAAATTTATCTCGGCGTAGAAGCGTTTTTCGGAATCGGCTTGACAAGAATACGGCTCGGATATAAAATATATAAAGACGGTTCGGCGGTGGATATCGAAGCCAACGTATTCCCCAACGAAGCGTCGAAAGCAATCAAACTCACTCTTTCCGTCGGCGGCGGTACGTACGTCGGAGAACAGGTATTCGGCAAGGAAGAATTGTTCGATGACGGCAGAGAGTGTATCGCGCAGAATTTCGTCGCACTGAAAAAAGAGAGCGGCGAATATCTGGAAATCATAACGCCCGATAATTTCGGTTCCTCGTACAACGGCGAAAAAATCAGCCTTACGCTTTTAAAAACGGCTACGTATTGCGCGCACCCCGTGCCGAATCGTCCGCTGTTGCAGGAAGGCAGATTTATTTCCAAGGTAGATCAGGGGCAAAGAGATTTTCATTTCCGCATCGATACGGCAAAAGAAAACGAGTTGAAAGCGAAAGCCGATCTGTTTACGGAAAAGCCGTACGCGCTGAACGTATTTCCCACCGTCGACGAAAATGACGATAACGGCTTTACCGTTTTCCGCGAAAATCCCGATATTTCGTTCGTAACGCTGAAAAAAGCGCGACAGACGGAAGGATACGTGATGCGTTTGCAGAACTGTTCGGAAAAAGCGGCGCGCGATACGGTGAAATTCGGCGGGCAGAAACTGGAACTGTCGTTCGGAAAATACGAAGTGAAAACAGTGGTTTATAACGGCGAAAAGCTTTACGAAAGTAAAGAAATGATTATATAAGGAGGCACTCATATGAAAAAAGTATTCAAAGGCGCAATGGCGGCGATAATGGCGTGTACGGTAATCGCGGGAGGCGCGGCGTGCAAACCGAAAATCGATGAAAACGCGGGTAAAACGGCAATCAGGCTTTCCTATTATATCGGCGAATTCGGCGACGAATGGCTGAAGTCGCAGGCAAAAGCGTGGAGCGCGTCCAACGAAAAATATTACGTCGACGTAAAAACGAATCTGAATCTCGGAGGCACTATCGTGGCGGATGTGAAATCCGGCTCGGCTTACGATGTGTTTATCTCGGAAGACTGCGCATTTCAGCAGTTATTTTCGGGCGACTATCTCGAAGACCTTTCCGACGTGCTTTCCGTAAAGCCGGAAGGGAAGAAATCAATCGGCGAAAAAATCAACGATGCCGGGCACTGGGCGGAAGCGGCAAGCGAGAACGGTAAAACGTATTTGCTGCCTTATAATATCAGCCCTTGCGGATTGATTTTCGATTTCGATCGTTTTAAGGAAAACGGCTGGCTTGTAACCGATGCGGACGGAAGTGTTTCCGCGGGAAAAGACGGAATCAAAGGAACGTACGACGACGGTCAACCCGCTACAATGGCGGAATTCAGAGCGATGTGCGAAAAAATCAAGGTAAGCGGCGTAGACGACGTGTTTTTGTATATGGGTGCGCTTCATCCCGAATACGCGAACAACGTAGTCTATGCGTACCTTGCGGGCGAACTGGGCGAAAGCGGTTATAAAACGTTTTATAAGCACGATTCGCAGGGCGCGGAAATCGAACTGCTCGACGGCACGAAAACGGCGGTTTCTATCGAGGACGGCTACAAAACGTGGCAGATGAAAGGGATAGACGCCATGGCGGAATTTTTGCAGGATTATCTTTGCAATTCCCGTTACGTCGGCAATGCAACGTTAAACGATCGTTCGCTTACCGTAGACGCCAGCCATACGAAATTTATTCAGGTGGGTGATAACACGCCCGCGTTTATTATCGAGGGCAACTGGTTCGAATACGGTTCGAAATCGTTGATCGAATCGAACGTTCGTTACGGCGGAAAGGCATACGGCGAAAGCGATTACAGATATATGTTGCTGCCCGTGGCGGAAGGCGAAAAAAGTCAGGTGTTCTCGCAGACGGGCGGTTCGATGCTCGTTACGAAGCAGAGCGACGAAGAAAAGCGCGCGGCGATCAAAGATTTTTTCACGTATCTTTTAACGGATGAAAACATGGCGCAAGTTACCGCAGATACGGGCATGATCTGGAATTATTCTTACGAAATTCCGTCGTCGATAAGAGAAACGATGACGAAGTTTTCGAAAAACGCTTACGATATGGCTTATGATACGAAAAACGTATCCATTCATTCTTCTTATATCGATACCGCGTCAACGCCGATTTACGCGTATTCTTCGCTCGGCGCAAGCGGACTGATGATGTGTTCCGATTTGCAATACAATCTCGTAACGGGGTTCCGCGATAAGGGCAACGCGGCAAGCTTTACCGCCGGAATCGTGGAATACAACACGGCGGTGCGTTGGGCAGGGTATTTGTCGCAGGCAAAATCGTACGGATTTTATGCGAATTAAAATGTTCGGAGGTATCGCATGGAAAGATCGAAACGGAATAAATTGAAGAAAAATTTATTCGTTTATTCGCTGATAGCCTATCCGCTGATACTGTTTTTGATTTTTTACGTAGTCGTAAATTTCAATTCGATACTGCTTGCGTTTCAGACGATCGACGGCAGCGGAAAAAGCTTTGCGGGACTGAACAATTTCAAAACGTTTCTTTCCGAAATGTTCGGCGAGGGGAATTTATTGTCGTACAGCTTTATCAATTCGATAAAAATGTACTTTATCAATCTTGTGGTTTGTATGCCGCTGTACGTGTTTTTCTCGTATCTGCTTTTCAAGAAGTGTTTTCTCAATAAAACGGTGAGTTTTCTCGTGATGATTCCTTCCATTATGTCGGGACTCGTCATCGCGCTCATCTTCGTCAACTTTATCGGTTCCAACGGTCCGCTCACTTTTATTATGGAAAAAACGGGCTGGAACGGCGGAAAGTGGCTGAATTTGCTGTACGACGAAAAATACGCGTTCGGCACAACGCTTTTCTATATGATCTGGCTTTCATTTGCCACAAGTCTTATCGTATACCCGACGGCGATGCGCGGCATCAACCCCGAAGTGCTGGAAAGCGCGAAAATCGACGGCATTTCGAATATGTTTCAGGAACTTTGGTACATTATTCTGCCGCTGATTTATCCCACGCTCACCACGTTTTTAATCACGGGCTTCGCGGCGATTTTCTCAACAAGCGGACCGCTTCTTGAATTTTATTATACCGACGCGCCCGATTACGTATCGAATATGGGATACTATTTCACGAAAATGATTCTGGTAGACGGCACGGAATTTTCTTATCCGAAGTACGCCGCCGGCGGCATTATACTTACAATTATCGTTGCGCCTTTAACGATTCTGTTGAAGTGGGCGCTCGAAAAATTCGGACCTGCCACGGAGTGAAATTATGATAAAAACATTGAAAAAGAAACTGAAAATTCATTCCGCGGGAGACGCGATTTCCGTGGCGTTATACGCGCTTTTGTGGGTGGTTCTGATTGTGTATGCGGCTTCGATGCTGGTACTGCCGCTCTATATGCTGAATACTTCCCTGAAAGCGGATAATCTGGAGTGTATTTACAGTCCTTTCGGTTTGCCCGAAAGCGCAAAGTGGAGCAATTTTAAAGAAATTTTCGTTATTTTCGACGAAAAAATGGAAGTGAGCGTTGCCGGAATGTTTGCCGTGAGTATTCTCACTTCGGTGCTGAAACCGTTTTTAGCGATATTTTTCACAACGCTTTTTGCGTACGTGGAAGCGAAATACGATTTCTTCGGCAAAAAGTTTTTGTTTAATCTCGGTATCGTTCTTATGATTTTGCCGATCGTCGGCAGTTTGCCTTCGGCAATGCAGGTGAATAAAGCGCTCGGCGTATACGATAATCTGTTTCTGAATATCATCACTTCGCCTACGGGCTGTTTTTACGGCACGAACTTTCTTCTGATGTACGGCGCGTTCAAAGTGATTCCGTGGGATTATGCGGAAGCGGCGTATATCGACGGCGCAAACGATTACACCGTGCTTTTCAGTATCTATATCAGAATGGTGTTGCCGCAGGCAGTGGTGCTGTTTGTATTGTCGTTTATGGGCGCGTGGAACGATTATAACACGTACCTTATCTGGTTGCCGAGTACGCCGAATATTTCTTACGGTATGTATCTCTTTTACCAGCGCGCCAACGCTTACAGAGTATCTTTGCCGGAACTGATGGCGGGCTTTACCGTAGTCATGCTGCCTACCGTGATTTTATATTGCGGCACGCAGAAGATCATCACCAGCAAATTTGTAGTAGGAGGATTAAAGGGGTGAAAAAGAAAAGTTTAGCGGCATTGCTTTGCGGTGTTTCGCTTTCAGCCTGCATGGGTTTCGGCGGTTGCGGAAAAAAAGACAACGGCTCGGTTACGGAAATTTCGATTTCCGCAATCACCGTTGATTTGCGCGCGCCCGAAAATAAGGCGGATGTGCCCGCCGACGTGCAATCGGAAGTATTCGATTCGAGCGGCAGAAAGCTTGATGATACCGAATGGCTTTTAAACAGCAAGTTTTCCAAAGCCTATATCCGTTCTCTCGGCGCGGGGGAATATACGTTTACGTACAAAACCGAAAAAACGACGGGCGTCATCCGTTTAACCGTAACCGATAACGAAAAGCCCGCTTATGTGTTCGTATCGGAAATTCCCGAATCGCTTCCGTTTTATTCAAGCGTAGTCTTGCCGGAAGCGGTGAAAGATCAGGATTCTTATCAGGACGATTACGAGGCGACGTATACGCTGACGAAGGACGGAGATATTGCGGAATTTTCCGAAAAGGAAAACGGGTATGAAGCCGTGGCGCTGCAACAGGGCGAATACGTCTGGACGGCGACAATCGCGAAAAACGACGTCGTTTACGAGTATTCGCAATCGTTTGTCGTAGGCACGTTCGAAGCGTGGCTGAAAGATAAAGAAAACGAATTGTGGCTGGATAAGCAGAGCGGGAGTTATCTGCAAGCGCAGGGCGGCACGTATGAAATCGATACTTCCGCAAACAACGATATGTTCAGTTATACGATAGATAATTCGGTGTTGCAGATGGCTATGGCGGCGGGCAAAACAAAAGTCCGCGTGGAAGCGTTGTGCGATAAAATCGTAGACGGCGGCGAAGACGGTACGGGTTCGATATGGCTTTCCAACGGCTGGAAAGGGTACGTGTGGGCGTTTTCCGGTGCGGAAGAGTACGATAAAGACGATTCCGCCGAAACTTCTCCGCGCATTTCGGGGATGAAAATCACGGACGGAAAATTCAATTATTATACTACGGGCTTCCTGCGCGAAACTTACTTTTCCGCAGCGTCGAAAAATTCTTTGCAGCTTGATTTTGCAAACAAAGCCAAGGTAAAAGCTACCCTGAAAGTCAGCTTCGAATAAGGAGAAAAGAGATATGAAAAAACAAAAAATTATCGCTTTATCCGCCGTCGTTTGTTTCGGGTGCGCCGGCGCGGGCATCTTCGCGCTTTCCGGCACTGCGGATACGAATGTTTCCGAAAAAGCCGTACGCTACGAATATGCGTTGCTCGGCGAAACTTATACGCCGGAGGACGGCTTGATTTCGGCAAAAACGCCGGACGGTACATTGATTTCCGATTGCGGAAACGGAGTTTTTCTCGATTGGGCGCAGGGAAGCTACACGTTTGAATATAAAAGCAAAATCGTCGATTTGAAAGTATACGAAAGCGCCCCTGCGGACGAAATTACTCTGTCGGGCGAACTTCCTTCCGGCGGCGTCGCCGGAATCGCTTCGCAATTTCCCGCCTGCAACGTAAAGAGCGGCATCGTTCGCACGGACGGCGCGCCGGAAGTCGGCGGATATGCGGTAAGCGCGGCGTTTTCTAAAAACGGCGAAACGGTGTACACGGTGAAAAACGCGGGCGAAGCGTTTACGTATACGCCGGAAATCGGCGGTATCTGGCAAATTTCGTACACGTAGACCGACGTGTTCGGCGTAGCGCGTTCCGATGATTATACTTTTTCCGTGGCGGATAAAAAAATTATTTTAACGGATGTCGCCGGGCAGTATAAAATCGGCGAAAAAATCTCGTTTTCGGCTACATACGGGTATTTCAAAGGCGAAAAATTCCCCGTGAAAGTATCCGTGCTTACCCCGTCGGGAAAAACTGAAAATCCGAACGGCTCGTTCGTGTTCGGCGAAGAAGGCGGATATACCGTCTCTTTCTCGTCGGAAATACGGGGCGAAACGGTGCAAAAGCAGATTGAGGCAAACGTCTCTGCCGGGCTGGCTTCGTTCATTACAGATAAAACGGGGTTCACTGCCGGAGAAGAATTTATAAATCATTCCAACGTGAGCGGCGCGGACGCGTCGGAAAAAGGCATCTTGCTGGATATGAACGCGTCGGAAGCGGAATTTTCGTATAACGGCGTGATCGATCTGAAAAAACTCGGCAAAAATGCGCCCGTGATTTCGTTCACAACGAATAATTCGCACGGCGGCACGCTTTCCTGCGTGGAGGTTACGCTCACCGACGTATACGATTCGAAAAACGCCGTTACGGTGCGCTTTGCGAAAAACGGCGATACCACCGAAACGCGTATGTCTTACGATAACACGCTTGTGCGCGCATCGTTCGGCAGCGTTTCCACGGCGTTCAACAATTATTATCCCTTAAAAACCGACGCGGTTGCATGGAATACAAGATTCGATACGCTCTGGCTGTCGCCCGCAAACACAAATCCGGATAAAAATTACGAAGCGTCAAAAACTTTGCATACCATGAATTTTGCGTTCGATACGGCAACCAACGAAGTTTACAGTTACGGCGATTTCAGCCGCGTCGGCAGACCGGACGGTAACGAATCGGGCGTGAAGTGGTGGAAAATCGCGGAACTTTCTTCGCCCTCGTTGCCCGTGCAATTCGGCGGTTTTACAACGGGCGAAGTATACCTTTCCCTGAAAGCGGTATCGGGAAAAGGAGACGTCGTAGTGGATTCTATCGGCGGAAAAACGATGAGCGTTTCCGCCGCCGATTACGAAGACTCTTCTTCCATTCTGCTGGGCACGTTCAACGGCAACGTCCCCGCGGTGAAAGGGAAAGAATACCCGATTCCTCGTTACAACGGCAAATATATCTCCGATCCGGCGGTATATGCGGAAATCGGCGGCGAAAGAACGCGCGTGAACGGCGATTCGTTCGTTCCCGAAAAAGCGGGCAACTACACGCTCGTATACGAAGGAACAAACGCGTTCGGCAAAAAAATCCGCCGTGAAATTCCTTTTGTCTGCGTGGATACGCAAATTCCCGTAAACATCGTTTATGACGATACGAAACAGCCGAAAATCGGCGAGGTATACACCGTGGAAGAACCCGTTTTAACGGGCGGACACGGCAAAGTTACGTACACGATTTCGGTAAACGGCTCGGTTGTTTCTGTCGGCGATAAACTCGTAGTTTCGGGCGATCGGCTTGAAATTATTATCCGCACGGCTGACGAACTCGGTTTTACCTCGGAACAATCTTTCACGGTGGAAGCGGATAAAGACGTATTGATTTTCGATATCGATTTTCCCCGCACGGCGATCGCCGGTTCGGAATTTACTTTTCCCGAAGCAACGGCTACGTATTGTAAAACAGGCGAAATTCTGCCCTATGAAATTTACTTTAACGGCGTGAAGGTTACGGAAGAAAAAATCACTCTGCCGGCAGATAAAACGCTGGCAAACGTGGAATATCGCACAACGCTCGGCAGCGAAACGTTTACGTTGCGTTTAAAAGGCGCGATAACGGAAAACGGAAAGGACGCATTGATTTTCGAAGGCGACGCCGTAACTACCGATGAAGGCACGGCAATCACGCTTTCCGCGGAAAACGCTTATATCTCGCTTCCGTATATGCTTTCGCCCGACGGATTGAATTTCGATTTCTTCGTACTGGAAGAAAAGCTGAATTTCAACGCCGTAACGCTGAAACTTACCGATAAAAACGGCACGACGGTAACGTTTGCAATCAAAGATTTAACAAGCGTTTCGCCAAAACTGGTCATCGGCGGCAAAGATACGTCGCTGACGATCTCCAAAACAAGACAAACGTTTTCTTCCGGCGCAAGCGAAAAATACGCAGGCAAAAATTACTATACGTTTTCTATTGCTTACGAAAACTTTTATAAAGCATTGTTAAACGGTTCCGCCGTTCAGACATACGTAGAAACAGACGTGCGCGGCGTAAAGTTTGAGGGTTTCGACGGCGGCGTTTACGCGGATATTTCCGTCGAAGAAATTTCTGGAACAACCGCCGAAATCGTCATTACGAGAATCGGCAATCAACTGTTTTATTCTTCTGGCTTTGTGTATGGCGACATTACGGGACCTTCGGTGTATTCTCCGTCGTTCCGTCTCGGCAACGCAAACGTTCAGAAGGGGTATGTGCTTGACGTATCCGGCTTGAAAGCATACGATGTGCTGAAAGGCAATTCTTCCGTAAGCGTTACGCTTACGCAGCCGGACGGCACGAAAGTTTACGAAAATGTTTCGCCCGATAAGGCGCAGAAGCACACGCTTTCTTCAATCGGCGTATATCTTCTTAAAATTACGGCGAAAGACGGCGGCGGTGCGGTTACGAATCTTACATACCGTTTTGCGGTGGACGACGATACGCCGCCCGTACTCAACGTGGCGGGCGAAATCGTAAAAACGGCGAAAGCGGGGGATAGAATCGCTTTAGCGGCGGCTTCGGCAACCGATGAAAGCGTCGTAACCGTTAAGGTGTACGTGTTCCGTCCGGACGGAAAAATCGATTTTGTTTTTGTCGGCGGCGCAAGTTTTGCGGGCGGGGAGTATCGCCTGGGCAGAAGCGGCGTTCATCGCGTCGTCTATTCCGCAGAGGACGAATACGGCAACGTAACCACGGCTACCTACTATATAAACGCGGAGGAAAAGTAAATGAACCATCTGAAAAAACTCACGGCGTTGATGTTATCTGCCGCGGCGGTGTTGTCTGTGGCGGGCGGTTGCAAAAAAGACGATAATAAACCCGATAATAACGGCGACGAAATCGGCGTTACGGCTTCGAGAACGCAGGGCATCGATTTTTCTTCAACGCTCGGCGAAGCGAAAGATTATTCCGTGGTGATTCCGTCGGAGGCAACGGAAACGGAGAAATATGCGGCGGAACAGCTGATTAAATATGTGGAGGCGGTAACGGGAACGCAGCTTTCCTATCGCGGCGACGGCGCCTATTCGGGCGGCAAAGTTATTTCCGTAGGCAGAACGGAATTTATGGATACCGCCGATATTCCGGCGGACGAAACAAAACTCGGAAGCGACGGATTTATCGTGAAAAATAAAAATGCGGCGGTGTTTATCTGCGGC
>DLQW01000012.1:11046-12329 GCA_002474405.1 Christensenella sp. UBA7597
CGGCACGCTGTACGGCGTTTACGATTTTCTCGAATACCAGCTCGGCGTAAAATGGCTGACATCCGATACCACGCATATTCCCGATAACGCAAACGCCGCAGTGTATCAAACCGATCGGACGGAAATTCCCGCGTTCGAATACCGCGTGTATCTCGATCCCGCGTCGTTTTATAACGACAGCACCGAATTTTCCACGGCGCGCCGCTTTACGTCGGAATATCTGCATCTTCCCGATTCCGCGGGCGGCAACTTAAAATGGTGGCAGGGTTACGACACGCACAATTCGCTGCAATGGGTGCAGGTGGAAAAATATCTGAAAAACGGCAGAATCGATCCCGTTTATACCGAAGCGTTTTCTAACAACGGGCATAACGTGATCGCCGAAAGCGATTCTTACGGCTTGACGAAATACGCGTCGGACCTTTGCTATACCGACGGTATCAATGCCGACGGTTCGTACGAAACGGAAACGACGAACGAGGACGGAACGAAGCGCAAAACGGCGATCGGTATGGCAATCGAGGGAATGTGCAAAGTCGTCGGGGAGGATACCGACGAAAATAATTATTATATGTTCGGGCAGAACGATTTCTTTTCCCGTCCGTGTTTGTGCAAGCAATGTATCGCCGATTCGAAAACATATACCGACGCAGGCATGATGATTCGTTTCATCAACGCTCTGGCAGACGGGGTGGCGCAATACGCCGCCGAGGAAAAAATCGGGCGCGATATAAACGTCGTGATGTTCGCATATCAATGGTCGTCTTATGCACCCGCACGGCAGAACGCCGAAGGAAAATTCGAAGTCGTCGATTCCACGTGCGTGCCGAAGAAAAACGTAGTCATTCGTCTTGCGCCGATCAATATGAATCGTTTCGCCGCGTACGACGACGAAGCGCAGAACAATAATCCTTATGGCGCGGACTATATGGAAAAATGGGCGGCGGTTACAAATAATTTCATGGTGTGGGAATACGCTACGCACAATCCGCGCCATTACTGGTGGTATCCCACGTTTCCCGTATGGAACAGTAAGCTCACGGCGATGAAAAATATGGGCGTGAGATACGTTATGTTGCAGTCGAATTATCAGGAACGCACGGATTATCAGACGATTCTCGAAGGCTACGTAGCGTCGAAAATGCTGTGGAATCCCGCCTACGATATTTACGAACTCATTTCGGAATTTCATAAGTATTATCTCGGCGAAGCCGCGCAAAATTACGCCGACGAATACGTCCGTCTGCTGACGTCGGCTTGTTACGATACGCTGGCAAAGAACG
>DLQW01000070.1 GCA_002474405.1 Christensenella sp. UBA7597
GTGTTCCTGAACAAGTGCGATCAGGTTGACGATCCTGAGCTTCTTGAGCTCGTTGAGATGGAAATCCGTGAGACCCTTGATAAATATGAGTTCCCCGGCGACGACACCCCGATCATCAAGGGTTCTGCTCTTGTTGCTCTTGAGTGCACCTCTACCGATCCGAACGCTCCCGAATATGCTCCGATCAAAGAGCTTATGGACGCTGTTGACAGCTATATCCCGACTCCGGACCGTAAGTCTGACCTCCCGTTCCTTATGCCGATCGAGGACGTTATGACCATTTCCGGCCGTGGTACCGTTGTTACCGGCCGTGTTGAGCGCGGACAGCTCAACGCAGGCGACGAAGTTGAGATCATCGGTCTCACCGAAGAGCGCAAGAAAACCGTTGTTACTTCTATGGAAATGTTCCGCAAGACCCTCGACTTCTGCGAGGCCGGCGATAACGTTGGCGCACTTCTCCGCGGCGTAGGCCGTGAAGAGGTTGAGCGTGGTCAGGTTCTCTGCAAACCCGGTTCAATTCATCCGCACACCAAGTTCCACGGTCAGGTTTACGTTCTTACTAAAGAAGAGGGCGGCCGTCATACTCCGTTCTTCAACAACTATCGTCCGCAGTTCTACTTCAGAACTACCGACGTTACCGGCGTAATCACCCTTCCTGAGGGCACCGAGATGTGCATGCCTGGCGATAACGTAAAAATGGACGTAGAACTCATCACTCCGATTGCTATCGAAGTAGGTCTTCGTTTCGCTATTCGTGAAGGCGGCAGAACGGTTGGTTCCGGCGTTATCGCGAAGATCCTTAAGTAAGTTTCGGCGATTGATTTTCGGTTGGGTTTTGCGGAGTGATTCCGTGAAATCGGCGAAAATAAGCGAAAAATGCGAATTTGCACCTCCGACGAGCAATCGGGGGTGCTTTTCGTGATTTAAATTGCCTGTACGGCGTACGCGGAAAAGGCGGAACGCACGAGGCGACGTGAAGCCTTGGCATAAGACGGAGAAAAAGTATGTCGGATTTTTTTAAGAAAGTTACGAAATCGGGGCTGCCCGTGGCATTGACGGGAAAGGACGAGGGGGCGTTTTTCGCGGGATTTGTGGAAAACGCCGACGAGGAATTTTTGTTTATGCAGGCGGTTTCGCCGTCGGGGCATTTCGACGGCTGGGCGTGCGTGCGTATCGAAGAGATCGCCCGCGCGGACGTGGCGACGGAATATCTCGTAATGCTGGCGCGGGTGTTCGAATACTACGGCGAGGAATTCCGTGAACCGAAGATTTCCGCGCGCGACGTGCTTGCTTCGTTTATCGATCAGGCGATAAAAAACAAGTGGCTGTGCACCGCGGAGGTGGGCTTTGAAACGCTGGATAAGCTGACGGGCTACTTTGTGGAAAAAGATTTCGACACGGTGCAGATGAGTCTGGTGAACGCGAACGGCAAGCGCGACGGCTTTACTTCGTTCGATTTCGAAGAGATTGTGTTTATCACGGCGCAGGGCGAGCGGGAAAAATATCTGGAAACGGTGATGGAAATGCTTGCGTCGGGCGCGGAATCGGTGTATGGCGGCTTGCGCGGCGGCGCGACGGGAAGAGAAAAACCGACGAAGAAGAAAAACGAACAGGACGACGTGCGGCAGGGCGATAAGCCGGACGAAAACGGGCGAGTGATTACTTTTCCGAAAAAAGATAAATAAAGCCGAAAAACGATGAAAAAGGCGCAGCCGGCAGCTGCTGCTTTTTCTGACTTCTGCATTAAAGAGTTCCTGCCCGACAGGGCGGCGGAGAGGAGCGTATCCTCAGAGACAAGAAAAACAAAGGCAGAAGCGGACAATCAAAACGGCAACGGAAACGGCATATAACCGACGACAAACCCGCTGAAAAAAACGGCGGCAAAAAAGGGCGTGCAAAATTTGCGCGCCCTTTTATCGTGGTAAAAATCAGTTTTTATTGTTTCCGAATTTTCTTGTTAAAAATACGTCTTTCCAGTACTTTTCCCGTTCGAGAATATATAATTCGTTTCCGTTTCTGTTGAAAAAGCACTCCACGATGGAAAACAGGAAATTATCCGCATAGGCGGAATCGGCGGCGAGAATCCGCATCAATTCTTTGTCGTGTCCGTGTCCGCCTGTATAGACGTAGTCGCTCCAACGCTGCCACGTACCGTTATAACCGTAAGTGCTGCCGATATAGATTTTTCCCGTCAGCGTGTCCGTAATGGCATAAATACAGTTGACGTTTTCCGGCAAAATACGCCAGTTATCAACGTTTGAGATAATTATCTTTTTTAATTCGGGAAAGGGCAGCGATACTTTGTCGTATCCGTCGAATTGTCTGCTGCACTGTACATAATTTTTTTCGAGCAGGCTGACGACGCGGATAGTTTCAATGTTCGCAATATCGATTTTTGCTTGTTTCGGTCCTTGAATTTTTGTGTATTCGATGATTAAACGTTCGGAAAAACCTGAAAAAATATCTAATTGTTTTAAATTATAGGTTTGATGTCCGTCCGGAAAATCAAGTACTCCGCAATTTTCGAAAGCTCCTAAAAATAACCATTGATTGTATTTTTGCTCTCTGTCAAGACGAATAAATTGCAAACAATATTTTGTGTTGATATTGCGGAAACTCACGGACGAACCTCGATGACGTTTCCAGGAAATATGTTCTAAAAGTCGTTGAGGGTTTTCCGAAAAAGAGTATATTTGTTCGTTGTTAGCGTTGTTCAGACAAATCGTCCATTCGTGATACTGCGATTTTTCGATAGGAAAAAAATCTTTTAAGTAAATGCTCATTTATGTATACCTCAAATCAATATTTTTCTTCCGTAGTGTTATATTTTTCGGTATATCCGCAGAATTTACAACGGCGAGTGATTTCATACGTGATTTTTGTGCCATATATTCTTTGCTCCTGCGTGCCGATTTCATTGCCCTGTTTATCGCGGATTTTCAGTTCTTCGATTTTGCTGATTTCTTCCGTTGCGACGATAGCTTTATCAATCTGTTCCATTGCGCCGAATTTCTTGCAATTCGGACATCGCGAGCTGAATTCCACGGCAACAACGATAAGCACGACGATTGCGATAACGATAAGAATAAAGATCCACATGATTTTTTCCTCCGTATTTGTGGTTATAATATTTTTGACAAAAAAAATGCGCCGATCGAATCGACGCATAAAAACGCAGATTCGATAGTCGCCAAACTAACCTACGTGAAATTGCATAACTCACAATAATACGGAGAGAATCTGCATTTTATCAAATTCAAAGCCATATTATTGTGCGGAAAAAAAGATATAATTATCCCCGAAGGGACTATATCCTGTTTCACGTATTCAGTTAGTTTGGCATTTTTCATTATATCATAAAAGTAAAGAATTATCAACTCTTTTACAGGCGCCCGCAAATTTTTTTATGCGAAGTTTTACACTGAAAAAATTTGAACAAAAACGCCGTAAAAGATTTGATTTTTCTTTTTTATTATGCTACAATGATTTCGTAACGTAAGTTACATATTATCATTTTCGGAGGGCTGTTATGGCTAAAAAAAGAAAACAATCTACTTTGGGGCTGGCTCTTTCCGCCGGCGCGGTGATCTTTGCGATCGTGGCGTTCTGCATGATGTTCGCCAACGCGGTTGAACTGGTTTCCGGCGAAAACGTTCTGGCTTCCTACAAGGGCACGCAGGTGGCGTTCGGTTATTCGGAAACGTATCCGATTATCGGCGAAGTGAAGTTCCTTAACTTCTCGTTCATGAATCTGCTGCCTTATATTCTGGTGCTTGCGGGCGCTGTGGTTGCGATACTTGCCGCGCTCGGCAAGAAATCGTTCCTGCTGAACATCATCGCCGTTGCGTGCTTTGTGCTGGCGGCTGTGTTCTTCTTCACCGCGGCTTCGTACGTTTCCGTGGCGGGTTCCGAAGGTTCGAGCTCCTGGAGCGCTCTTGTGAAAAACATCGTAGACGCCCTGAAAGACGGCGATAACCTGAAAATCGCGATCGGTTCGATTCTCGGCGGCGTGTTCTCGATTGTGGCGGCGGCTTGCTCGGCACTGAAAATTTTCGTGAAATAAGTTTTTCATACCAAGAAAATCCCGACTTTGCAAATCAGCAAAGTCGGGATTTTTTTCACCGTTTGTTTGTATCGTTCGGCGCGGCGGGTGTTGCGGTTTGTTCGTTTTCGTTTATTTCGGGGCGAAGTTCCTGTCTACGGGCGCGGCGCAGGCGGAGGAAAAGAAACAGACAGGCGACGGCGGCGGCAATCATTTCGGAAACGGGGAACGCCCACCACAAAAGCGCGGCGGCGTTTTCGCCGCGAGTGAAAAGCCACGCCAGCGGCAGCACGGGGAAAAGCAGGCGCAATACAGAAATAATCAGCGGCGTGTAAATTTCGCCGAAGCCCTGCAAAACGCCCTGAATCGCCACGGCGACGCCCATAAACACATAGCCGGGCGTTGCGACGCGCAGCGCGGTTTGCGTAGAGGCGAGGACGTCCGATTTTGCGACGACGGAAGATTCGTCGAGAGTGAGCGCGAAGAGTTCGGAAACGGGCGCGGCAAAAATACGGAACAGCGCGGCGATGACGCCCGTAACGACGACGGAATACAGAATGCCGTATTTCGCGGCGGCTGTTACGCGTTTGTTATCTTTCATGCCGTAATTGAAAGAAACGACGGAAATCAGCGTGTTCGAAAGTCCGAACGCGGCGAACAGCGCCGTCTGCATCAGTTTATAATAGATGCCGAAACTGCCGGAAAGCAGGTTGACGGTGTAGTCGCTGCGGATCGTGCCGATGATAAGAAGCACGCCGAACATCATTGCCGCCAGCATGCCCTGCATCAGAAACGCGGGGAAGCCGATGGAAAAGATGCCTTTGAGAATCTTTCTACCCGGGCGGATATATTTCGGACTGCCGTCGATTTCTTTGTTCAGCGTATAGTGGAAAGCCAGCGCGAGCAGCAGCGAAAAAATCTGCCCGATGACGGTGGCGTACGCCGCGCCGGCGATCCCCATGCCGAGGGGATAGATAAAAACGTAATCGAGCACGATGTTGATTACCGCGCCCGCAATCTGCGAAAGCATGGAAAACAGCGTTTTCCCCGTGGAAATGAGAAATCGTTCGGCAACGGCGAAGCCTACGGAGCCGAAAGAAAGGCAGCAGCAGATTTTCAGGTAGGTTGTGCCCATCTGCACGACGGTTTCGTTTGCGGACATCAGGCGCATGTACGGTTTTGAGAGAAACGCGCCGAACAGCAGAAAGAGCACGTAAAACACGGCAGCCGAAAACAAGCCGTTGCCCGCCACTTTGTTCACCGTTTGTTTTTCGCCCGCGCCGAGGTTCTGCGAAAGCATGGCGTTTACGCCCACGCCCGTGCCCACGCCTACGGCTATCATGAAAATCTGCACGGGAAACGCGGCGGAAAGCGCAAGATTGCCGAGCGCGCCCTCCGCGCCCATATTGATGACGAACATGGTATCCACCACGTTATACAGCGCTTGCAGCACCATGGAAAGAATCATCGGCAAGCCCATGGAAAGAAGAAGCACGGGCACTTTCTGCGTGCCCATGCGGTTTTGTTGCGGCGCGGTTTTCCGCGCGGACGGTTGCGGTTGTTTCTGCATTGTGTTTTTGTATACCTCCCGATAACGGCAAATAAAAAAACGGCGCAAGTCCGGTTGGACTTACGCCGTTCCGACGATTTTTCCGTATTTTACGGTGAAAAATCCGTCGTTAAGCTACTCACTTGCAGATATTTTAGCACACTTTTTTTCTTTTTGCAAACGTTTTTCGGGAAAATTACGGCAAAAAAATAATAAAAATCGTGCCGCGCATTGACATTCGCGGCAAAAAATGGTATACTGAAAAGCGGAAACGGCGCTGTTTTGCAAGCAATCCGCGCAAAACGCGCAAACTTATTTCCGCGGGGTGAAAAATGAAAAAAATCACGAACAAAATCTTGTGGATTTTTGCCGTGGGGCAGTTCGGCTGGAGCTTGCTTTCCGGCATCATCAGCAGCTGGATGGTGTATTATTACACGGGCGAAAACGCCGTGTTTTCTTCGTACATCACCACAAATCCGCTGTTTCTCGGCTTAACGCTGTTCGGCATCATCACGGCGGTGGGGCGCGTGTTCGACGCCGTTACCGATCCGTTGATCGCGGGGTGGTCGGACGCAAGCAATTTCAAAGGCGGCAGGCGCATCCCGTTCATGAAAGCCGTCGCGGTGCCGTTCGCGGCGATTACGGTGGGGGTATTTGCGCTGCCGCAGACTTCGAACACGGTGCTGAACGACGTGATTTTGTTCATCACGCTGATTTTGTTCTATCTGTTCATGACGGTGTACTGCACGCCGTATAACGCGCTTATCGCGGAGCTTGGCAATACGCAGAAAAACAGAATCAACGTTTCCACGTATATTTCTTTCACCTACATCGCGGGCTTTTCGGTGGCGTATCTGCTGCCGAATCTGGCGGGGCTGTTCACTTCGATGAGCGAGGCGAACGCGGTGCGGTTGGCGATAGCGATTCTTGCGGCGATTGCGGCGGTTGCGATGCTGGTGCCCTCGTTCTGCATCAAAGAACGCGAATACATCGCGTCGGTGCCCGTAAAAACGAAGGCGTTTTCCTCGCTGTTCAAGTCGTTTAAAAACAGGCAGTTCCGCAGATTCGTGTATTCAGACATCATCTATTTCTTTGCGGTAACGCTGTTTCAGACGGGGCTGGCGTTTTACATCACGCGGCTGATGCACGCGGACGAGGGAAATTCGTTTGTGCTTACGGTGATTATGACGGTAGTCAGCCTTTGCCTGTACCCGGCGGTGAACAAACTGGCGCCGAAATTCGGTAAAAAGAAAATCGTCGTGGCGGGATTTTTTGCGTATGCCGCGGTGTTTCTTATAACGGTGTTCTGCGGCGAGGGCATGGGTTGGGGATACCTGATCGCCGTAATGGCGGGCGTGCCCATGGCGATTTTAGGCATATTGCCGCAGGCGGTGGTGGCGGATATCGCCGAAGCGGACGCCGCGGAAACGGGCGAACAGCGCAACGGCATGTTCTTTGCGGCGCGTACGTTTGCCATGAAGATGGGGCAGGCAATCGCGTTGCTGGCGTTTACGTCCATCACCGTTTCGCAAACGGAGTTTTCTTATCGCATAACGGCGATTGTGGCAACGGTGTGCTGCCTGATCGGCGCCGTGCTGTTCCTGTTCTATAACGAAAAGCAGGTAATGGATACCATCGCCGCGGCGAATAAAACGAAGGAGATCGCGGAAACGGCGGAAGAAAATACGGCGCAATCGTCGGCGGAGGAGATCGGAAAATGAGCGGAAAGCGGGCATACGTTTCCGAGGCGGATTATGCGCGGCAGATGAAAGAAACGGTGCTGCCGTATCTGAACGCGCGCCGTTACGACGGCTATTTTGCGGGTTACGACGGCAATTCGCTGCATTACGTAAAATACGCCGCGGGCGACGGTAACGACAGGGCGGAAGCGGCGCAAAAAACGGTGATTATTTCGCACGGGTTTACGGAGTCGGCGGAAAAGTGGCGCGAGCTTGCCTTTTATTTTCTGCAAGAGGGGTATAACGTGTACATTCCCGAACATCGGGGACACGGGCTTTCGTACCGCAAAACGGCGGATAAAACGCTGACGCATATCGACCGTTTTTCGGAATATGCGGACGATTTTGAAATTTTCTGCGATACGGTGCGCGCGGAAACGTCGGGGGAGATTTATCTTTACGCGCATTCGATGGGGTGCGCGATAGGCATGCTGTTTATGGAGCGGCAGCCCGCGTTTTTCAAAAAAGCCTTCTTATCCTCGCCGATGGTGGTGCCGAATCCCGGAAAAGTGCCTCTGTGGCTGGCGCGGCTGCTTATGAAAATCGCCGTGAAAACAGGGAAATCGGAAAAGCGCGCGTTTATTTCTTCGCCGTACCCCGGCAACGAAAAATTCGAAGATTCTTCGCGCACTTCGCGGGCGCGGTTCGACGAATACAACGAGTTCAAGCGCACGCACGAAGATTATCAGAATTATTCTTCCACGTACGGGTGGGTGTACAATTCGCTTATCGCGGGGAAGCTGATATTAAAAAAGGGCGCGCCGGAACGGGTGGAAACGCCCGTATTTATCGCCGCGGCGGAAAACGATACGCTGGTTTTGAAAAAGCCGCAGATCGCGCTTTCGAAGCGGCTGAAAAATTGCAGATTCGAAGTATTTGCGGGCGCGAAACACGAAATTTACGGCTCGGAGGACGGCGTGGCGTTCGGGTACTTCGATACGATTTTCGATTTTTTCGCGGCGCTGTGAACCGTGGAGGGAAAATGCAGCTTACGAGAGAACACTGGACGAAAGAGGACGGCGAGGAATTTTCGCGGTATCTGAAAACGCTTTCCAAAGGCGAAGAAAAAGGCGCGTGGGAACGGCGCATCGTGAACACGGCGCTGCCCGCGATTGCCGTGCCGGGCACGGAAACGGACAGAATCGTGCGGGAGATAGGAAGGGGGAACGCGCGGGAATTTCTGGCGTTGGAACTGTGGGGAAATCACACGGAAGTGCTGATTCGCGGCAAGCTGATCGGCAAAATCAAAGATTTTTCCGAATTTAAACGTTACGTTCTGCCGTATGCGCGGCGGGCGGATAACTGGGCGGCGACGGACTGCATGAAATTTACGTTCACGGAAGAGAACAAACCGCTGTTTTTCGATTTCGCGCTGGAATGTCTGCGCGATAAAACGCACACGTTCGTGCGGCGGCTGGGGCTGATTATTCTGCTGAAAATGAGCTCGTTCGCAGGATATACGGACGGTATTCTGCGGGCGGCGGACAGTCTGGAAAGCGAAACGGAATACTACGTGAATATGGCGAACGCGTGGCTGATAGCGGAGTGTTTCACGAATTTTCGGGATAAGACTCTGGCGTATCTGACGGGCGCGCCGCACTTGAATAAGTTTACAATGAATAAGGCGATTTCGAAATGCCGTGATTCGTACAGAGTATCGGCGGAAGATAAGGAATTTTTAAAAACTTTGCGAAAATAAATAAGCTTCCCCTTGGGGGGCTTTTCTTGCCGAACTGCCGTTTTACGGCAGTTTCGGCAGCCTGCTGTCAACGTAGTGGACTGATGAGGGGCAGTTACATTATCGCTTAAATTGATAGATACAGAAAACAAGTTGCGCCCCT